>NZ_CP108086.1:8498158-8801664 GCF_036186745.1 Microbispora hainanensis
GGCCGGCTCCGGCGGCGCGTTCGGTTCAGGGCAGGTTCAGGGCAGGTTCAGGGCACGGTTCAGGACGCAGACGGGGACCGTACGACGGCGACGGGGCACTCGGCGTGGTGCAGCACTCCCCTGCTGACCGAGCCGAGCATCGCCGAGCCCACCGCGCCCCTGCCGTGGGAGCCGACCACGAGCAGGCCCGCCGCGCGTGACGCCTGGACGAGCGCGTCGACCGGATGCCCGTAGGCGAGCTCCTCACGCACCGGCACGTCGGGATACCGCTTCCGCTGGTCCGCCGGTTTCTCGCGCGTGACGCGCTGATGTGCCTCGCGCACCTCTTCCACGTCATAGGTGATCTCGGGCGCGAGCGGATGGGCGGGCAGGTGCCAGGCGTGCACGGCCCGCAGCGTGGTGCCCTGTGCCCTGGCCTGCTCGAAGGCGTACGCCAGGGCGGGCTCGCATTCGGGCGAGTCGTCCACGCCCACCGCGATCTCCCCTCGCTCGCCGCTCCAGCCTGGCCGTACGACGACGACCGGGCAGGGGGCGTGCCCGGCGACGTTGGTGCTGACCGACCCGAGGACGATGCCGGCGAAGCCGCCCAGTCCCCGGCTGCCGAGCACGATCTCGACGGCCTCCTTGGCCTTGTCCCGCAGGACGCGGGAGGGGATGCCCTCGATGATCTCCGTACTGACCTTGACGTCCGGCTGCCGTTCGCGGGCCACGGCCTCGGCGGCGGCCAGCGCCCGCTCGGCGTGCGCGGTGAGCGGGTCGCCGCCCGAGGTGGGGAACTTCGGGATGCCGTAGGCCCAGTGGTCCACGACCGAGACGAAGCGCAGCGGGCAGCCGCGGCGGGCGGCGTCGTCCGCGGCCCACCGCACGGCGGCCGTCGCGGCGGGCGAACCGTCGGTGCCGACGATGATCGGGCCGGACATGGGCGCTCCTTCCTTCCTCACCGGCCTTCCGGCCTGGAGCCCTTCTCCATGTGACCACCGGCGGCCATGGCCCTCCAGGGTCGTAGGTCCTCAGCCCGGGGCCGCTGCCGGAGCCACTCGGCCGAGAGGGATGCTGGAGTCCTGGAGGTGGTCCGACATGGAATCGAAACGCTGGACCGTCGAAATCTTCGTCAACGAGGACGACAACGACGACGTCACCACCGCGACCGCCGTGCTCTACACGCCCGCGGGACGACGCCACGAGAGCGTCGGCCGAGCTCGCCGCAACCCGGCCGACCGGCCCGTGCCCGAGATCGGTGACGAGCTGGCGGCCGGACGGGCCCTCGCCGACCTGGGGGCGAAGCTCATCGGGGACGGCGCGGAGGACGTGGCGCAGCTCGCCGGTCCCGCCTACGAGTCGTACTGAGACCGTGGCCCGCTCTCCGGCGGCGGCCTGTGCCTGCCGGAGGACGCCGCCGGAGAGCGGACCTGTAGCGGAGAGCCGGCACCCGGGGGCTCCGCCGGAGTCCCCCGGGAGTCCACGCCCCATGCCCTCGTTCCACGCCGTCGCAGTGCACGGCGTCGCATCACACGGCGCCAAACCGCACGGCGTCACATCACATGGCGTCACAGTGCACGGCGTCACATCACATGGCGTCACAGTGCACGGCGTCACATCACATGGCGTCACAGTGCACGGCGTCACATCACATGGCGTCACAGTGCACGGCGTCTTACATCTCGGTGTGTCATTCCGCGGGGTCGGCCGGGTCGTCGCCGAGGAGCCCAGCGGCCCGCATCTCCTCCCTCAGCCAGGCCATGGCGGCCTGCTCGCCTCCGGCCGGGCCGGTCCCGCCGGCCGGCGTGCCGTTGGCCGTACGGGGAGGCCCCGGGACGTCGCCCGCCGCGCGGCCAGGCGTCCGGCCCCCGCCGGGTCCGATGGCGTACGGGCGGTCGGCGGCCGTCCCCCCGCGCTTGCCCCGGCTTCCCGTGCCGCCCCGGCCCGTTGACGACGAGGTGCCGCCGGTCGACGTGGTGCGCCCGCGCCGGCCCCCGGTGACGAGACCGCCGGGCACCGGCCCGTTGGGCGAGGCACCCACGCCGTACGCGGCCTGCGGGGCCATGCCGGGCTGCGCCCCCGGGCCCGCCTGGCCGTCCTGGCCCGTGTGCCCGGCTTCGCCGTCCGGTCCCCCGGCCGCCGGCACGAGCAGTCCCGCGCCGGTCATCTCGGCGGTGAGCTGACCGAGCAGCGTGCCGGCCTCGATCGGCTCCGGCGTGATCTGCGCGAGGGCCGGGGCGAGGGCGCGCAGCGCGTTCGGCATCCCCGCGCCGGTGCGGTGGAGGTCGCCGAGGTTCAGCGGCACGCAACTCGACTTGATGATGTGGAAGAGGTGGTCGACCCGCCGTGCGTCCCGTCCGCTGAAGGGGCCGCGGAAGTCGCCGTGGTGGGCGAGCACCAGGGCCGCGAGGCCGGCGACGTGCGGCGCGGCCATGGAGGTGCCGTCCAGCGCGGCGTACCCGTCCGGCGGTACGGCCGACAGGACGGCCACACCCGGGGCGCACACGTCGATCTCGGGACCATGACAGGTGAAGCGCGGCGAGAAGAAGCCGTCACCCGTCACCGGCCCGCGGATCTCGGCCTCGTGGGCGGTGCCGGGCGGGAACGCGTCCGCCTTGCCGACGGCCGCGACGGTCAGCACGCCCGGCAGGATGCCCGGGAAGCCGACCGGCCCGCCGTCGTTGCCGGCGGCCACCACGCACGCCACCCCCGCCTCGCGCGCCTGGTCGATCTTCGCGGCGACGAGCGGCGAATGATGCCTGCTCGCCAGGCTCAGGTTGACGACGTCGATCCGCTGCTCGACGCAGTAGTCGAGCGCCTCGATCAGGTCGCTGAACCGCCCGCCCGGGAAGATCTTGCAGACGTGCACCTCGGCCTCGACGGCGAAGCCGACGACACCGCGGCCGTCGTCGGCCCCCGAGACGACGGCCGCGCAGTGGGAGCCGTGGTAGGCGGCGTCGACGGACCAGCCGTCCGGCTCGCCGCCGACGAGGTCGACACCGGCGTGGACGCGGTCGCGCAGGTCGGGGTGCCGTACGTCGGCCCCGGAGTCGATGATCGCGATCCTGACCCCCGCGCCGCGCAGCGTGGGCGGCAGGCGGTCGAGGTTCATCGCCTGCTGGCCCCAGCCGAAGACCTGCCTGCCGGGGAACCCGGCGAAGGTCTCCGACAGGCGTACCGGCTCGATCAGGTTGTCCCGGGTCGTGGACAGGGCCGGGCGGTCGATGTGGACGCTCCAGTAGCCGGAGCGCGGCCGGACCGTCACCCCGTTGATCGACTCCGGAGTCTCCCCGACCACCGTGATCACCGCGCGGCCGTCGGCCCCCGTGGACGTCTGGGCGGGCCAGCCGTGCCCGGTCACCAGGATGCTCGCGCCGGGCAGCGGCGTGCCGTCCGCGTCCCTGACCAGGAAGGTGAACGTGCTCTCCACGCCCGGCGGCACCACCGCCGGGGCGGACCGCCGCCTGCGCGGCGGCTGGGGCACGTCGCTGTAGGTGAGGAGCCGGTCGCGTTCGAAGTAGAGCTGCGGATACTGCCGCCGCAGTGCCTCGACGTGCTCCGCGGTCATCTCCGCCACGACCACAGCGGGGAACCCGGGAGCCTGAGCCCCCGGGTTCCCCGCCGTTCCCCGCAGGCGGCGCAACACGCGCACCTCGGGGTCGTCCTCCAGAAGCCTGCGCACCGTGTCGCCGTCGAGAGCCGGCACGGCCGCTCCCGGCGCCGCCGGATGCGGCTGGGGCAGCGCGGCCACCATGTAGCGCCGTGGCCGGGGCTCCACCGGCTGCGGCGCCTGACGGGACGCCTGCCGCCCCCGCGGGGACGCCGGGCGCGGCTCCTCGCTTCCGTCCTTGGGCTTGTCGTTACTGGTCACAAACGTCTCGACTCTCCCCAGCTCAGGCTGGTGTGGCCGGCCGCGCCCCGTGGGGGCACGAACGGCAGTTCAGGCTCTGTCATCACATTTCGCCGGTCTCGGGACGGCGGGGGCCCGGACCGGCCGCCGACCGGTCCGGGCCACCGAGGTGATCACGTCACAGCAGTGGAACCATGGGCCGTCCGGGGGCGACGGCGCCGAGCGCGAACTGGATCTGCGCCAGGCACGCGTCGTACCTCCCGGCCCGGTACAGCTGTACCGCCTGCACCAGCAGCGGGACGATCCCCGCGACCTGGGGCGCCTGCGGGAGTGACGCCTGCAGCCAGCCGTACAGCCGCTGGAGCGTCATGGCGCAGTGCGCCTGAAGCGGCGCGACCGGCGCCGGATGCCCCATCGCGACTCCCACGGCCGGGGGCGTCACCGGACCCATCCCGGGACCCATCGACTCCACGGTGTTCCTCCGATCAGAGTGCGGCACCGGCCGGCACCGGGACCTGCTGAGCGGCCTGCTGGTGCAGCTGGCCGTAACCCTGGCCGTAGCCCTGGCCGTAGACCTGCGACAGCGGCTGCATGGTCAGCGGCACCTGCTGCCCGTACGCCGCCTGGAGGTGCTGGGGCATGACGGGCTGAATGCCGAGCTGCAGGGCCTGCTGGCCGGGGTGCTGCGCGTACGCCTGGGCGGCGTACGGCTGGCCGTAAACCTGCGGGAGCTGCTGGGCCTGGGCCTGGATGGCCTGGAGGGCCTGCAGAACCTGCGGCGGGAGCACCTGCTGCTGAACCTGCTGCTGGATCTGCTCGCGGATCTGGTGCTGGTAGAGCACACCCTCCAGCATCTGGCGGGCCGCGGGAGCGCCGTAACGCACGCTGCACCGCGCGACCTTGGTCCAGAAGGTCACCGGGCTCACGAGGTGCTCCTGCGGGAGGATCTGCTCCTCCTGCTGCTGAAGCATCGCGAGCGGCGACAGCTGGTGCTGCATGCCCGGGATCTGCTGGCCGAGCTGCTGCAGGGGCGAGATCTGGTGCTGAGCGCCGTACCCCAGCGTGGTCGCCATGGTCGTGGGGTTCATAGCTGTGAACGTCATATTCACTCCTTCGGAGCCAGTAGGTCCGACCCATCGCCGATGTGATTACATCGCGTGACAGATCCGTCGCACAACGTTATAGGCGTAATGAGTAGATAAGGCCGATTTGGCACTCGGACTCCGGCGACCAGCCGACATCTCTGTTTGCCTTGACAAATTAGTTTGTCGGGAGCGATGCTTTGGGCATGAAAGACGTGGCGGTGATCGAGGACCCGGCCGCGGCGGAGGCGTCGCTCGATCCGATGCGGGCGCGGTTGCTCGCCGAGCTTACGGAACCCAACTCGGCGACGATGCTGGCGGCCAAGGTGGGGCTGCCGAGGCAGAAGGTGAACTACCACCTCAAGACCCTGGAGCGGCACGGCCTCGTCGAGCTGGTCGAGGAGCGCCGCAAGGGCAACGTCAACGAACGGGTCATGCGGGCGACGGCGGCGTCGTTCGTGATCTCCCCCGCCGCGCTCGCGTCGGTCGCGCCCGACCCGTCGCGCTCACCCGACCGGCTGTCGGCGCGGTGGCTGCTGGCGCTCGCCGCCCAGCTCGTACGCGACGTGGGCACGCTGATCGTGGGAGCGTCCCAGGCACGCAAGAAGCTCGCGACGTTCGCCATCGACGGCAGGGTGCGCTTCGCCTCCGCCGCCGACCGCGCCGCGTTCGCCGAGGAGCTGTCGGCCGCCGTGGCCGCGCTCGTGACCAAGTATCACGACGACTCGGCCGAAGGCGGGCGCGAGCACCGTCTGGTCGTCGCCGTCCATCCCGCCGTCCCCCGGACGGCCGACACCGAGGAGCGCTAGTGCCGCACGAGTTCGAGCTGCACAAGGAAATCGAGCTGGACGCGACCCCCGACCAGGTCTGGGAGGCGATCGCCACCGGTCCGGGGGTGGACTCCTGGTTCATGGGACGCACCGAGATCGAGCCCGTCGAGGGCGGCCGCGGCCGGTTCACCATGTTCGGCAACAGCGAGAGCACCACCGTGACCTCGTACGAGCCCGGCAAGCGGTTCGCGTTCCGCAGTGACGAGAACCCCGACGGCACGTTCACGGCGATGGAATATCTCATCGAGGGGCGCGAGCACGGCAGCACGGTCCTGCGCCTGGTGCAGCACGGCTTCCTCGGCGACGACTGGGAGACCGAGTTCGAGGCGATGGGCGTCGGCTGGGACATGTACCTGCACAAGCTGGTCCAATACCTCACCTACTTCCGCGGGCGCCCGGTCACGGTCGTGTCCGCCGCACGCCCCCAGGCGGCCGAGAGCGAGCCGGCCTGGGCGGCGATCAAGGACGCGCTGGGCCTGCCTGCCACGGTCCGGCTGGGCGACCCCGTACGGCTCGCGGTGGACGGGCTGCCGCCGGAGGACGGGGTGGTCGACTACACCGGCTTCCCGGGCTTCCTCGGCGTGCGGACCACCGACGGGCTCTACCGGTTCATCCACTCCGGCCCGAAGCGGGGGAACGTGGTGGTCCTCGGACACCATGTCTTCGCCGAGGACGCCGAGCAGGAGCAGGTCGAGGCCGCCTGGCGGTCCTGGCTTTCCCGGCTCTTCCCCTGACCCTCGTGAGCCCGGCCGTACGCCGCGCCTCTGGGGCGCGCGGCGTACGGCTCCGTGCTCAGGCCCAGATGGCGCAGGGGATGCCGTCGGAGAAGACCTCGGGAGGATCGGGCAGCGGCCGCGCCTCCCCGGACGCCACCCGCAGGGCCGTCCAGGCGGCGGCGCCCGCGTCGAGCACATCGTCCACTCCGGCCGCCGCCCCGGCCGGGCCGAGGTCGCCCGCGAGCACGACGCCCGCCGATGCCAGCAGTTCGCGTCGCCGTTCGGCGCCCGCCCACGCCGTCTTCGGGTGCGGCAGGGGCGCCCCGGCGAGCCGGGCGAAGCTCAGCTCGGGGTGGATCTCCACGACGCGCCTGCCCGTCTCCCGCACCCAGCGCTCGACCTCCAGCAGCTTCTCCCTGAGCCCGTACGCCTGGCGGGAGACGCCCTCGCCGGTCAGCCGACGGTTGACGGCCACGGCCGTGGCGTAGTCGTCCGCCTCGATCGCGGCACGCGCCGGGGTCATGAACACCGACCGCCACCGGGGGCCGAGCTCCGCCCGCGCCAGCACGTCCGCCCGGCGGCGGCCCCGGCCCCGGCTCCCAGGGCCAGGGCCGCCGGGTCCGCCGGGTCCGCCGGGTCCGCCGGGTCCGCCGGGTCCGCCGGGGAGACCGTCGGGCAGGCCGATCGGCATGTCCACCGCCACGACGGCGACCTCGCCGTCCACGTCGGCCTGGGCGACCAGGTCCGCGATGCGCGGCGCGAAGCAGGCACGCGCCGCACCGCCGCCCCCGGCGGGCGGGATCACCCCGATCCAGCCCGCCCTGCACGCGTCGACGCCGAGCACACGAGCATTCTTCACACGACCATGCTCAGCCCTGCCGGGGGACGACGTGGCCGAAGCGGAACAGGTTCGCCGGGTCGTAGACCTCGCGCAGCTTCGCCAGCCGCCGCAGCGTCTCCTCCGGCCAGGCCCGCGAGATCTGCTCGGGAGCCAGCGCGCCGCCCTGGAAGTTGATCTGTGCGCCGCCGGTCGACCAGGGCGCGAGGGCCTCGATCACGGCCCGTACGGCCGCGGGGACGGCCGTGTCCATCAGCTCCGGCACCGGCGCGCCGACGGCCAGCAGCGTGAAGGCGGCGTCGCGCCCGCCCACGGCGTTGGGCTCCGCGGGCTGACGGGCGAGCGCGCCGCCGAGCTGGCGCAGCTCGACCACGGCGAGCGGAACCTGCGCGGCCGGGCCGGCGGCCGCGAGCAGCGCGTCCACGGTCTCGGCCGTCAGCTCGCGCAGCAGCGCGCCCCGCTCCACGACCGGCATGGGCTGCGTCGGGTCCTGGTGGATGGAGTCGATCGCCGTGTACGGCAGGGGCCCGACGGCGTCGAGCACCGGCTCGGCCACGGCCCGCATGGGGGCCAGCAGCGCCTCGGCCTCCTGTCCCTCCCCCACGTGGGCGACCCGCAGGTGGACGACGAACCTGCCGCTGAGCTGCGGCGGCAGCTCGGGCAGCGGGGGCAGGCGCAGCAGCGCGACCGACGTGCCGGTGGTCTCCGGCAGCGTGCCGGCCCAGCCACGGTAGGCGTGCAGGACCCGCCCGGCGTCCTCGGCCGCGTAGAACAGGCCGCCGCCGTACAGGCCGGTGAGCGGCAGCAGGTCCACGGTGATCGAGGTGACGACGCCGAACCCGGCCTTGCCGCCGCGCAGCGCCCAGAACAGGTCGGGCTCGCGGACCGCGTCGGCGGTGCGCACCACACCGTCACCGGTGACGACGGTGAGCTCCCGCACGTGGTCGGCCGCGAACCCGAAAGTGCGGGCGATCGGCCCGATGCCGCCGCCGAGCGTGAAGCCGACCACGCCGACGCCGGTCGCCGAGCCGCACACCGGGGCCAGGCCGTACGGCGCGGCGGCGGCGATGACCTCGCCCCACGTGCAGCCGGCCGCGATCGTGGCGGTGCGGGCGGAGGGGTCCACCACGGCCTCGCGCATCGCGCGGGTGCTGATCAGGACCGCGCCGTCGGCCGCCTGCACGGCGCCGTGGCCGGTCGCCTGCACGGCCACGGGCAGCCCGTGCGCGGCGGCGAGCCGTACGGCCGCTGCCACGTCGCCGGCGTCCCGCGCCGCGACGATCACGGCGGGCCGGTGGCGCACGGCGAGGTTGAACCCGGCGGCCTCCTCCTCGAACCCGTCCTGTCCCGCGACCAGGACCCGGCCGGCGACCTGTCCCCGCAGCGCGTCTTCGATGGTGCTGTGCATGTCCGTCCTTCTGATGTCGCTTGCTGTGACAGTGACAGTTGTCGCAGCCGCGTCTTGGTGTTCTCTTGCACCTGCCGGGCCGGGGGTTCGGCGACGTGCCGGTGAGAGCCTAGAGACAGAAGGAGATTCTCGTGACGACACCCCCATGCTGGGGCGATGCCGCCGCCGTCGGACAAGCGCCGGAGGGGTGCGCCGCGTCGCCGGGAACGTAGCCGGGAACGTAGCCGGGAACGTCGCGGGGAACGTCGCGGGGAACGTCGCGGGGAACGTCGCGGGGAACGTCGCGGGGAACGTCGCGGGGAACGTCGCGGGGAACACTGCTGCTGCGCGAGGTGCGGCCGCACACCGGCCGGCGGGAGCCGGCATCACCGGCCCGGCAGCGTGACGCGGAGCACCGTGAAGGAGTTCCGGAGGCTCGGCAGGTGCGGGGTGTTCGCAACTGCGCCGCCCCAGCTCTTGTCGAGATGCTGCGACGGGTTTTTCGCGCCATCGTGGGTGCCATGAGCCGGCGACAAGTCACCCCCGGGCATGGACATGGCCACGGACACGAGCACGAGCACGGACACGAGCACGAGCACGGACACGGCCATGGGCATGGACACGAGCACGGGCACGGCCATGGGCATGGGCATGGACGCGGTGCGGCGGCGCTTCGTGCACGGATGGCGCACCTGCTGCGCCCCCACTCGCACGAGCACGCGGACAAGATCGATTCGGTGATGGAGTCGTCCGCCCGGGGGATGCGGGCGCTGTGGGTGTCGCTGGCCGGTCTCGGCGCGACCACGGTGGTCCAGGCGGCCGTGGTGGCGCTGTCGGGGTCGGTGGCGCTGCTGGGCGACACCCTGCACAACGCGGCCGACGCCCTGACCGCCGTGCCGCTCGGGATCGCGTTCCTGCTCGGCCGCCGTCCGCCCACCCGCCGCTACACCTACGGCTACGGGCGGGCCGAGGACCTGGCGGGCGTCGTCATCGTCGTGACGATCGCCGCCTCCTCGATCGCCGCCGCGTACGCCGCGATCGGACGGCTCCTGGAGCCGCGAGAGGTCTCCCACCTGGGGGCCGTCGCGGCGGCGGCGCTCGTGGGCTTCGCCGGGAACGAGCTGGTCGCCCGCCACCGCATCCGGGTCGGGCGTGAGATCGGCTCGGCCGCCCTCGTCGCCGACGGGCTGCACGCCCGCACCGACGGCTTCACCTCACTGGCCGTCCTCGCCGGAGCCGGAGGAGCGGCCCTCGGCTGGACCTGGGCCGACCCCGCCGTCGGCCTGCTCATCACGGTCGCGATCCTGATGGTGCTGCGGCAGGCGGCGCGTGAGGTGTACCGGCGGCTGATGGACGCCGTCGACCCCGCTCTCGTGGACCTCGCCGAGGCGACCCTGCGGGGCACGCCCGGCGTGCTCGGCCTGGGCCAGGTGCGGCTGCGCTGGATCGGTCACCGGCTCAGGGCCGAGTGCGAGGTCGTCGTCGATCCGGCCGCCACGGTGGTGGAGGCGCACCGGGTCGCGGCCGAGGCCGAGCACAACCTGATCCACGCCGTCCCCCGGCTGACGGCCGCGATCGTGCACGCCGATCCGCTGCCTCACGACGGCGTGGACCACCACGCCGTCCTCGACGGCCATCGCCACGATCGACCCCACGTTGGCGGCGACGGCCACCGGCGCGACCGTCCTCCGGCCGGCCTCGGGGGCCACCGGCACGACCAGCCCTCGGCCGGCCTCGACGGTCACCGGCACGACCATTCCCCGGCCGGTGTCGTCCGGCACCCCGCCGGCTGACCCGCACACGACACGCCCGGCGTTCGGTGGGCGCTTTTCCGTACGGAGGTCAGAACCAGCCGCGGCGCCGGGCCATCGCGGTGAGGCCGTCGCGCAGCGCCTGCTCCACCCTGCCGGGGTGGTCGCCGTACCCGACGCGGAAGCGGTTGTAGACGTCGTGGCTTGAGGTGAGGAAGCCGCCCCTCTTGTCGGCTTCCAGGACCACGTCCATCGAGTGCGGTCCGGCGATGAAGGTCAGCTCCAGCTCGCTGAAGTGGCGGCGCCACTCCGCACCGGCGTGATACTCGATCTCCTGGTAGAACGGCATGGTCGAGCCCCGGAGGGTGCCGCGCTCCAGGTCGGCCCGCTTGAAGTGGAACCCCATGCGGACGAGCGCCCCCAGCAGGTGGTCCTGCGCGGGCAGCGGGTTGACGTACAGCGGGTCGAGGTCGCCCTTGTCGAGCGCGCCCGCGAGCGCCAGCTCGGTGGCCACGCCGAGCCGCATGCCCGGCAACGGACGCCCGCCGACCGCGCTGACCGGCGTCTCCCACGGCACCGGGATCGCGAACGGCAGCGCGCGGGCCTCCCCCGCCCGCAGCTCGAACGGCCCGGACACCGGCGCCCGCAGGAAGCTGTAGGTCGCGTGGTGTTCCTGGTCGCCGCGCTCGACCTCCACGACGGCGGTGAAGTCGACGGTGATCCCGTCCACCTTGTGGTCGGACGACCCGCCCCTGAAACGGACCTCGCCGTACAGGGTCTCTCCCGGACGCACGTGCGGGTCGCGCAGCACCGTGTCGACCTCCACGCCGGCCCCGAGCGCGGCCATCAGCTTGCGGAACACCGATCACTCCCTTGGTCGCGGGTCGTTCACCGCTGCCAACGACCTGTCCCGGCCGCCCGGTTCCCGTACGTACGCCGTCGCGAGGCGAGCAGGCCGAGGAAGACGTCCGCCCTCGGGTGTCCGTTCCGGCCGTCGCCGTTCGTCGGTTCGTCGTGGGGACATGATGGGATACCGGCCCCGAGGAGGACGCATGAAATACGTGCTGCTGATCTGCGGCGACGAGTCGGCGGCGGAGCACGCCGACGACGGGTGCGGCGGGTGGTCGGAGAAGATGGCCGAGCGCGGCGTGCTCCGGGGAGGCGCCGGGCTGCGCCCGCCGAGCGACGCCACCACGCTGCGGGTGCGCGAGGGCGAGGTGCTGCTGTCGGACGGGCCGTTCGCCGAGACCAAGGAGCAGCTCGGCGGATTCTGCCTGATCGAGTGCGCCGACCTGGACGAGGCCATCGAGATCGCCGCCGCCCATCCCGCCGCGGCGTACGGCACGATCGAGATCCGGCCGCTCCTCGACCTGTGACGCCGCCGATCGAGGCCGCCGTCGACCGGGCCTTCCGGGAGGAGTGGGGGCAGGTCGTGGCCACCCTCATCCGCTGGACCGGCGACTGGGACCTGGCCGAGGAGTGCGCGCAGGACGCCTTCGCGCTGGCCCTGCGCACCTGGCGGCGCGACGGCGTGCCGCGCAGGCCCGGGGCGTGGCTGACCACCGCCGCGCGCAACCGGGCGGTTGACCTGCTACGCCGCGAGGCCACCGGCGCGGCCAAGCTACGGGAGGTCGCGGGCGTGCTCAGGACGGGTGACGACGCCTTCGGCGACGACGAGCCGGACGTGCCGGACGACCGGTTGCGGCTGATCTTCACCTGCTGCCATCCGGCGCTCGCGCTGGAGGCCAGGGTGGCGCTGACCCTGCGCACCCTGGCCGGGCTCGGCACGGCCGAGATCGCGCGTGCGTTCCTGGTGGGGGAGCAGGCGATGGCCAAGCGGCTGGCCCGGGCCAAGCAGAAGATCAGGCATGCGGGCATCCCCTACCGGGTGCCGCCCGCCCACCTGCTGCCCGAGCGCCTCCCGGCGGTGCTCGCCGTGCTCTATCTGCTGTTCAACGAGGGCTACTCGGCGACGGCCGGCGCCGACCTCGTACGGCACGACCTCGCGGACGAGGCGATCCGGCTGGCCCGGGTGCTGGTGCGGCTGATGCCGGACGAGCCGGAGGCGGCGGGCCTGCTCGCGCTGATGCTGCTGCACCACGCGCGCCGCGCCGCCCGCCTCGACGAGGCCGGCGACCTGGTGGTGCTGGAGGACCAGGACCGCGGCCGGTGGGACACCGCCCAGATCGCCGAGGGCGTGTCCCTGCTGGACGGCACGCTGCGACGGGGGCGGCCCGGCCCCTACCAGGTGCAGGCCGCCATCGCCGCCTGCCACGCCACGGCGGCCCGCCCGGAGGACACCGACTGGGCGCAGATCGCCGTCCTGTACGAGCGGCTCGCCCGGTTGGTCCCCTCGCCCGTTGTGGAGCTGAACCGCGCCGTCGCGGTCGGCATGGCGTACGGCCCGGCCGCGGGCCTGGCGCTGGTCGACGCCCTGCGGGAAACGGGCGCCCTGGCCGGCTATCACCTGCTGCCCGCCGCCCGCGCCGACCTGCTGCGCCGCCTGGGCCGTACGGCCGAGGCCGCCGACGCCTACCGGGAGGCGGCCGGTCTGGCCACCACCGAGGCCGAGCGCCGCTACCTCGCCCGCCGCCTCGCCGCCCTCGGCTGAGCGCGCCGGTTGAAGCCGCCGGCTGACGGCGTCGGCTGGACGGCCCGGGCGTCAGGCCCGGGCGTTAGGCCCGTGCGCCAGGCCCGTGCGCCAGGCCCAGGTGCCGGACCCGGGTGTCAGGCTCAGGTCTCAGGCTCAGGTGTCAGGCTCGGTAGCAGTCCGCCAGGGCCGCGAACGCGGCCTTCGGTTCCCAGGGCATGCCGGGGTAGGCCGTGCCCTGGCGGTCCTCCAGCACCTTCACCACGCCGCAACTGGCCATGTCGAAGTCCGTACGGGGATCGTCCCGGTGGGGCAGGTCATACCGGGCGAAGGTGTACCAGAAGGCGGCGTACACTCCCTCGTCGTCGAGGATTCCCAGCACCTCGCGGAGATAGGCCGCCTGCTCGTGCTCGTCGCGGACATGGTCGCCGGTCAGACCGGCCGGCGCCCCGTCCTTGCCCCACTCGACGATCGAGTCGCCGCGCTCGCCCAGGTCGGCCGCGCCACGGTGGGTGACACAGCCGAACTCGGTGATCGCCACCGGCTTGCCCTGCGCCTTTCCCTGTGCGACCAGGGCGCGGATGTTGTCCCGATAGTGGGCCGCGGTGGCGGCCGACCGATAGCCGGCGTCGGTGGCGATGACGTCGAAGGGCGTCCAGTCCACCTGTTCGAGAGGAATCGAGCAGTAGCCGATCCGGCCGCCGAACCGCTCGCGGGCGACCGCGACCGCCTCACGGAGGAAGGCGTTGACGCGGCCGGGCAGCAGGGGGAGCGCCTCGCGCAGGGTCTCCGGCCGGGCCAGCAGGGGCATCCGGTCCGCGAACGTGGCGCCGGGCAGGAACCCGTCGGTGAACAGGCTCACCTCCGAGCCGGTGGCCAGCACGACCTCGGCGCCCTCGCGGCGCAGCCGCTCGGCGTGCTCGGCGCAGTCGGCGATCACGGCGAGCAGCTCGGCGGTGGTGATGTCGCAGGCGAACGGGCACAGCCAGACGTCCAGGCCGGCGGCGGCGGCGCGGGTGGCCGCCGCCTTGAGCCGTCCGGGGTCGCCGCCCGTGATCCGTACGGCGGTGCAGTGCAGATCCTCACGGATGACGCGCATCTCCCGTTCGACCACGTCGAGGTCGAACGGCTCCCGGGTGCTGCGCCCGGCGGCGCGGGCGGCCGCGTCCGCGAAGCCGGTGTCGAAGTTGATGCCCTTGCCGTTCATCTTCCGTTGTTCCTTTCCGGACGTTCAGAGACCGCGCGGGCCCTGGGCGGCGCGGAGGGTTCGGGCGGCGCGGAGGGTTCGGGCGGCGCGGGCGGCGTGGCGGAGAAGACGCAGGACAGGGTGCGGCGCAGGACGGCGGCGAAGGGCTCGGTGTTCCCCGGTTCGAGCCAGTGCCGTCCGGCCACGCGTACGGCGCCGGTGACCGCGGCGGCCATGACGGCGGGATACACGTCGCGCGCGAGATCGGTGCCGGTGCGCGCCGCGATCGCCTCGGCGAGCGGCCCCTCCGCCATGCTGAAAGCCTTGAGCGCCTCACCTTCCAGCTCGGGCGTCATCATGATCATCCGAAGGCCCGCCTTGTCGGGCTCGGGGTCGGTGTAGAGATCGATCACGGCCGCGGTGACCGCCTGGTCCAGCGGCTCCTCGGCGGGCCGCGCGCGCAGCGCCTGCCCGGCACGCCTTGACTGGTCGGCCTGGAAGGCGCAGATCGCCTCCTCCCTGCTGGAGAAGTAGTTGTTGTAGGTGCGGGGCGACACGCCCGCCGCCGTGGCGATGTCGTGAACCCGCACGAGAGCGAGCCCGTGGGGACCCCGCTCGATGGCCAGGCGCAGCGCGGCCCGGCCGATCGCCTCCCGGGTGGCCTGCTTGTTGCGGGCCCGAAGGTCCATGCCGTCGTCGTTCACGCGGCGACCTTACGAGGGATTGCGTGACACGCACAAGATGCGTGCCACGCAATCAATGCGCGTACGGCAGGCAGGTGTCCATCCGGTGCGCGCCCGTTCGTCGGGTGGGCGTACGGACGGACACGACCGGAAGGCGACGAACGAATGGACACCGAGATCCGGCGGCAGATCGCGGCCGAACGCCGCGAACTGGCCGACCTGCTGAGCGAGCTGCCGCAGCAGTCCTGGGACGCGCCCTCGCTGTGCGCGGGGTGGCGGGTGCGTGAGGTGGTGGCCCACATGACGATGCCCTACCGGCACTCCGGGCTGAGCGTGGTGGCCGGTCTCGTCAGGGCCCGCGGCAACTTCGACCGGCTGGCCGACCGCCTCGCCCGCCAGGATGCGGCGGCTCTCGGCCCGCGCGAGCTGACCGCCTGCCTGCGGGACAACGCCGAGCACCCCTGGCGGCCTCCGGGCGGCGGCTACGCGGGCGCGCTGTCGCACGACGTCATCCACGGCATGGACGTCACCGTGGCGCTCGGGATCGACCGGCGGGTGCCGGGCGACCGCCTGCGCGTCCTGCTCGACAACGCGCTGTCCCCGCGGAGCCGCAGATATTTCGGCGTCGACCTGGACGGCGTGGAGCTGCGCGCCGACGACGTCGACTGGTCGCTCGGAACGGGCACCCCGTTGTCCGGCGCGGCCCAGGACCTGGTGCTGGTCCTGTGCGGGCGCCGACTGCCCGAGGGACGGCTGCGCGGCGAGCCCGCCGCCCGCTTCACCCACTTCGTCCACTGAACGCGCCACTCCGGCCGTTGATCGCATCGGATGGAGCGGTCTGTGCACTTTCGAGCGGCAAGAGCGCTAACGTGCTCGGGATCACAGACCTCTCCGGCCGGGGCGAAGAGGCTCCCGGAGGGGACTTCTCCGCCTTGAGATCGCTGGAGGCCGCTCGATGTCGTCCCACCCCGCTTCCGTCTCCGGAGCCGTCGCCCCCGACCCGCTGATCAGGAAGCACCGCACCGCGGGTGCCACTCTCACCGTGAGCGCGAACGGCGCGCCCCTCGCCGGCCAGGAGGTGGTCGTCGCGCAGCGCCGGCACAAGTTCCTGTTCGGCTGCATCGGGTTCGACTTCATTCCCCTGGCCAACGGCGAGACCACCACGGACACCGGCGGGCGGCCGTCGCTCGGCGAGGCTCCGGCGGCCGGATCCCAGCAGGTCGCCGACCTGTGGTTCGACCTGTTCAACTTCGCCACGCTGCCCTTCTACTGGGGACAGTTCGAGCCGGTCCGGGGCCGGCCGAACACCGAGCGGCTGCTCACCACTGCGCGGTGGTTCGCCGACCGCGGCGTCGTCGTCAAGGGCCACCCGCTCGCCTGGCACACCGAGACCGCCGGCTGGCTGATGGACCTGTCGAACGCCGAGATCGCCAAGGCCCAGGTGGAGCGGATCCGGCGCGAAATGACCGACTTCGCCGGCGTCATCGACATGTGGGACGTCATCAACGAGGTCGTCATCATGCCGATCTTCGACAAGTACGACAACGGCATCACCCGGATCTGCCGGGAGATCGGCCGGATCCCGATGGTCCGCATGGTCTTCGACGCGGCCCGCGAGGCCAATCCCCACGCCACGCTGCTGCTCAACGACTTCGACATGTCCGCGGCGTACGAGTGCCTGATCGAGGGCGTACTCGAGGCGGGCATCAAGATCGACGTACTCGGCCTGCAGAGCCACATGCACCAGGGCTACTGGGGCGAGGAGAAGACGCTCGCGACGATCGACCGCTTCGCGCGGTATGGCCTGCCCATCCACTTCACCGAGACGACGATCGTCTCCGGCCACATCATGCCGGAGGAGATCGTGGACCTGAACGACTACCAGATCCCCGAGTGGCCGACCACGCCCGAGGGCGAGGCCCGCCAGGCCGACGAGGTCGTGCGTCACTACAAGACCCTGCTGTCCCACCCGGCCGTGGAGGCCATGACCTACTGGGGCCTGTCGGACGGCGGCTGGCTCGGCGCGCCGGGCGGCTTCGTCCGCGCCGACGGCACCCCCAAGCCGTCGTACGACGCGCTGCGCTCGCTCATCAAGGGCGAGTGGTGGCTGTCTCCGACGACGATGGTCACCGACGCGGACGGCCGGGTCCGGTTCGACGGCTTCCTCGGCGAGTACGAGATCACGGCCGGCGGCCGGACGGTCACGTTCACGCTGGACGAGCCCGGAGACGCCAACGTCTCCGTGTCCCTCTGAGCCGTGTCCCTCTGAGCCGTGTCCCTCTGAGCCCTGCCCCGGAAGGCCCGCTCTCGGGGCGGGCGGGTGACCTGCCCGGAAGCGGTCCATCGGCGTCAGGGACGGCGGGCGTTGTGGAAGCCGCCCGGTCTCCGGGGTCAGGGACGGCGGGCGGCCGTTCCCGGCGCGAGGCGGCCGGCGAGGAATTCGAGCGCCGCGACGACCTCGGCGACCTGCGCCGGGTCGTCGGTGCCCAGCGCCGCGGCGAGGGGCCCCTCGATCCCGGCCGCCCGCACCGCCTCCACGCGCGCCGGCTGCCCGGGCGCCCGCTTGATCAGGACCCGGCGGCGGTCGGCCGGATCGGGGGCCGTCACGACCGCCCCGGCCTCCTTCAGCCGGGTGACGGCTCCCGACACCGCGCTCTGCGGCAGACCCGTGCGGGCCGCGATCTCCCCCACGGAGGTCTCCGGGTGGGCGCACAGGTCCGCGACGACCACCAGCACGGTCCGGACACTGGCGGCCTGCGCGGCCTTCGACGGGGTGACGTCCCCGACCGGCATGGCCTCTTCGCCGATCTTCATCAGGGTCCTGCCGAGCAGGAAGAGGTCGACTCCGTTCACCGCTTCACAATACATCAAACTTGATGCATCAAATTTGATGGAATATGGTCCGGATCATCCGATCCGAGAGGACGACCCCATGAACGGCATGCTCCGCACGAACGGCGCCGCCATCTACTACGAAGTGCACGGCACCGGACCCATGCTCCTCATCTCGCAGAGCGGGGAGGGCGACGCGGGCCGCACCGCCGACCTGGTCCGCCACCTCGCCGGAGACCACAGCGTCATCACCTACGACCGGCGCGGCCTGTCGCGCAGCAGCCTCGACGACCCCGGCCGCGGCGCGACCATGGCCGACCACGTGGACGACGTCCACCGCCTGCTCTCCGCCGTGACCGACCGGCCGGTGCACATGCTCGGCTGCAGCTTCGGCGCGGCCATCGGGCTGCACCTGGCCGTCGAGCATCCCGAACGGCTCGCCACCCTGATCGCGCACGAGCCGGTGGTCCCCTCGCTCCTCCCCGTCGCCACCGAACGCGTCCGTCACGTACGCGAGCTGGAGGAGCTGCAGGACCTCTACCGTGAGCGCGGGCTCGCCGACACGGTCGTAAAGATCGCCGAGGTGCTGGGCATCGACCCCGTCGCCCAGGACACCGAGCCCGGGCTGACCCCGCTTGCGCTGGACGACCGGCGGCGGGCCGGCTTCGACTTCTTCATCCGCAACGACTTCACCGCGATCGCCCGCGACACGCTGGACGTCGCCGCGCTCAGGGACACGCCGGTCCGCGTCATCCCGGCCTTCGGCCGCACCACGCCCCGGCACGTCTTCGACTACCGGTGCGCGCGGGAGCTCGCCGCGCTCCTCGGGGTCGAGGCGAAGGAATTTCCCGGCGGGCACAACGGCAACACCACACACCCCCGTGCGTACGCCGCGCGCATCCGCGAGCTGCTGCCCGGTTGAACGGCGGAAGGTGCCGTCCCTCCACAATGGTGGCGAGACGGCTCCGTACGGACGTCAAAGGCAAGTGGACCGGCCCTGGGCTGCCCGGTGGCGCACGCTCTTGACGTTGGATGACGCCGCGCTCTAAGTTGCTCCCGGAAATCGACAATTTTCACAATTTTCCCGAAAGTTTCCGGGCCGGCCGGCACCCCGGGTGCGGCACGGCCCGCCACTGCCACACGACTCGGAGTCCGCGTGAAGGTCCTCTACATCGGTGGCACCGGAACGATCAGCTCGGCCTGTGTGGCCGAGTCGGTGCGCCGGGGCCTTGACGTCCACGTGCTCAACCGGGGCCAGACCGCCCGGCGCCGTCCCCTGCCCGAGGGCGTCACCTCGCTCACCGCCGACGTGCGGGACCACGACGCGTTGCGCCGCATGCTGGCCGGGAGCGCGTACGACTGCGTCGTCGACTTCCTCGGCTTCACGGCCGGGGACGCGGCGGCGATGGTGGACCTGCTCGACGGCCATACCGCCCAGTACGTCTACATCAGCAGCGCGTCCATCTACCACAAGCCGGTGCGGCGGGCGCCGATCACCGAGTCGACCACCCGGCGCAACCCCTACCTCGCGTACGCCCGCGACAAGATCGCGGCCGAGGACGTCCTGCGCCGCGCCTACGACGAGCGCGACTTCCCCGTGACGATCGTCCGCCCCTCGCACACCTACGACGACGCGCACCCGCCGCTGCCCGGCGACTGGACGGCGTGGGACCGGGTCGCCCGCGGCGACGAGATCGTGGTGCCCGGCGGCGGCACCAACCTGTGGACCCTCACACACGCCGACGACTTCGCCGTCGGCCTCGTCGGTCTGATCGGCGCCTGGCAGGCGATCGGTGAGGACTTCCACATCACCTCCGACGAGGCGCTGACCTGGAACGAGATCTACGAGGTCATCGGGCGGACGGTCGCTACGCCGGCCCGGCTGCTCCACCTGCCCGCCGAGTTCCTGCCGCGGATCGCGCCCGAATGGTTCTGGTCCGACCTGATCATGGGCGACCTCCAGCACACCGCCGTGTTCGACACCACGAAGATCAGGCGGTTCGTCCCGTCGTTCCGGCCGGTCGTCACCTGGCCGGAGGGGGCGCGGCGGCTGCACGCCTGGCGGTCCGCCCACGCGGAGGAGACCCGGCCCGACGCCGCGACCGACGCGGTGCTGGCCCGGCTGGCGGAAGGACACCGGCTCGCCTCGGCGGCCGTGGCCCGGCTGGCGCCCGGTCAGGGCGACGGCTCGTGACGGAAGGACACCCTCTGATGCCCCTCGACTCGCTCGACGGCCTGACGGTCCCCGACCCGTCGGTGCGCCGGCCGTTCGGGCGCACCGGCCTGGCGGTGACGCCGATCTGCGTCGGCACCAGCCCTCTGGCGAACATGCCGGGACTGTACGGATACGAGGTCGGCGAGCAGCGTGCGCGGGCCACGGTGGAAGCCGTGTTCGACGGGCCGTTCAACTTCCTCGACACCTCGAACAACTACGGCAACGGCAGCGCGGAGCGGCGCATCGGCGCCGTGGTCCGCGACCGCGGCGGCGTCCCCGACGGGTTCGTCCTGGCCACCAAGGTCGACGCGGACCCCGACACCGGTGACTTCTCCGGCGAGCGCGTCCGCCGTTCGGCCGAGGAGAGCCTCGAACGGCTCGGCGTCGACAACGTGCCGCTGCTCTATCTGCACGACCCCGAATACCACATCACGTTCGAGGAGGCCATGAGCCCCGGCGGGGCGGTGGAGGCGCTGGTGGCGCTGCGCGACGCCGGCGTCGCCGACCACATCGGCATCGCGGCAGGCCCGATCGGACTGTTGCGCGACTTCGTCGCGACCGGCGTGTTCGACGCCGTGATCAGCCACAACCGCTGGACGCTGGTGAACCGCGAGGCCGATCCGCTGCTCGACGACGCCTTCGAACGCGGGGTCGCCTTCGTCAACGGCGCGCCGTACGGCGGCGGGATGCTGGTCAAGGGGCCCGACGCCCAGCCCCGCTACTGCTATCGGGAGACCGCCGAGGCCGTCCGGGAGTCGGTCCGCGCCATGCAACGGACGTGCGACGAGCACGGCGTGCCGCTCGCCGCCGCCGCGCTGCAGTTCTCGCTGCGCGACCCCAGGGTGGCGTCCACCATCGTCGGCCTCTCGGAACCCGAGCGGATGGAGGAGACGCTGCGCCTCGCCACCACCCCGATCCCGCCCGGCCTGTGGAACGAGCTCGACCGGCACCTGCCCTCTCCCCCCGCCTGGCTCGACTGACCCCGGCCCGGCTTCCCCGCCGCCGCCGTGTCGGCCGCGCGCCCGGCCGACACCCAGCGCCGTCGCGGCCGTCACGGCCCGCCGCAGGGGGGCCGGTGGGCGCGACCGCTCCGAACTACGCGGCGACAGGCCGCACGGAGACGGGCCACCCGGGGACGGTCCGCACAGAGACGGGCCGGGCCGCACGGAGACGGGCCACCCGGGGACGGGCCCCACGGAGACGGGCCACCCGGGGACCGGCCTTGGGGCGAGGAGGTGTGGTCACAGGAGACCGGCGTCGCGTACCTTCATGGCCGCCTGGACGCGGTTGTCGGTGCCGAGCTTGGCGAAGATCCGGGTGATGTTCGCCTTCACCGTGGCGACGCTCATGTAGAGACGTGCGGCGATCTCGGCGTTCGACCTGCCGTGGGCCACCTCGACCGCGACTTCGAGCTCGCGCTCGGTGAGCCGGCTCAGCTCCTCTCTCGCCGTCGGGAGGAACGGCCCGGATCCGCCGGTCGCCGCGGCGATCACCTGCCGGGCGACGCTCGGCGACAGCACCGGATCGCCCTTCGCCACGGCGCGGACCGCCTCGATCATCCGGGGCGGCGGGGTGTCCTTCAGCAGGAAGCCGTCGGCCCCGAGCCGCAGGGCCCGCAGCACCATGTCGTCGGCGTCGAACGTCGTGAGCACGAGGATCCGCGGCGGGCCGGGCCTGGCCCGCCGCAGCTCGGTGGTCGTCAGCCCGTCCTGGTTGGGCATCCGGACGTCCAGCAGCACCACGTCGGGACGCAGGTCGCGGATCACGTCCATCGCGCGCAGCCCGTCCTCGGCCTCCCCGACGATGTCGAGGTCGGGTTCGCCGCCGAGGATCAGGCGCAGCCCGGTCCGCACCATCGCGTCGTCATCGACTATCACCAGCCGGGTCACCGCTGGTCGCGGCGGTGGCGCTCTCGCTGCTCGCCATGCTGGTCGCGGTTCCGGTCACGGCCGTCGTGGCCCGGGTAGGCGGCGGCCCCGCCGACTGGGACGTCCAGCCGCTCTGGCTGCTCGGCTGGACCGGCGTGAACGTGCTCGTCGCCGCGCAGGGCCTCGCCCTCGGCACGCTGCTCCTCAACGCGCCCGCCGCGATCGTGATCAGCCTGTCCACGCCGGTCCTGTGGGCCGTCGTCGGCAGGCTCGGCTCGGCCGGTGCCGCCCTCGCCGAGTGGCTCGACCTCAACACCACCGCCGCCCCTCTCGCGAGTGGCGACATGACCTGGGGCGAGGGAGCCCGGCTCGCCACGTCGGCCGTCTTCTGGATCGCCCTGCCCATGGCCGCCGGCGTGGTCCGCGTGCTCCGCAAGGAGGTGGCCTGACCTGCCGCGGCCCCGGCTACGGTCCGGCCGTGGGCTGCAGCCCGACGAGGAGCATGGCGATCGGCCTCCGCGGTCAGGTGCCTGACCTGCCGCGCCCCGCCCGTGGCTACAGCCCGTCGAGAAGCATCGCGACGCGGTCGGTCTCCGCGGCCAGAGGATGCTCCGGCACCGGTTCGAAGAGCTCGACTACCGGCCGCCCCTCCTTGGCCTCCCACACGCCCGCCACCCGGCCCCGGTGGATCACCACAGGCGAGATCCACCCCGCAGCCCGGCTCACCTTGGGCCGTACGGACTTCGGCAGGAGCGGCTCCAGGTCGCGCGGCGCGCCCAGGATGAACTGGTCGAAGCCGGGTAGCAGATGCACGCCCTCGGACGGCGGGCAGGCCAGCAGGTCGTCGAGCAGCTCCGCCGGCAGCACGGCGGGCATGCCCTCCACCTCGACCTGGGCGAGCTCGCCCTCCAGCTCCCCGAACCAGCCCCGCAGCACGGCCTTGGGCGTGAGGCCGCGGAACAGCCACGCGTCGAACATTTGGGGTGTGGCCGGGCCGTGGGCGCCGAGGAACGCGCGGAGCACCCGCACTCCCCCTTCCTCCGGCGAGAGCGCCTCCTCCCGGCCGCCCGGTAGCCAGTCGGCCGGGCTGGTGAAGGTGACCCTGCGGTCGCGCGGCGGGCCGTGACACAGCTCGCCCAGGAAGCTGAGCGGCTTGAGCAGCGCGCCCCAGCCGGACGTGAGGGCCTCGCGCAGATGGGCGTCCCCGGTCACCTCGATGACCGCCTCGACCAGTTCCTCGCGGGTCAGCGACCGGCCGGACAACGCCTGCGGAACGGCGTCCAGGAGAGCCGCGATCTCCCGCGCGGACACCCCGTGGCCACGCTGCCAGGAGGCTCTCTCCCAGAACCGGAGCGCCCCGAGGGCGGCGCGGTAGGCGGGGAATTCATCGGCGGGGAGGATATGGAGCGTGCCTCGCATCGTCCAGGTCTTGACCAGCGTGCGGTCCCGCCACAGGGCGTCCTCGATCTCTCCCGGACGCGGGCTCGCGTGCCGTACGGCCACGGCCAGCGCCGCCGACGAGGCGACCTGCGCCTGCACCCCGCACAGCCGCCGGGCGATCGCCACCGCGTCCGCGCCGCCCGCGGGCTCGACGAACTGCCGTCTCAGCCTCCAGGCGAGCACCTGCGCCCAGGTCGTCTCAGCAGCCACGCCACACTTCTACACCCCGGGTACGACAAGTCGCCCACCTCGTGGACGATCACGCGGGTTCTCCGCCTCCGCGATCTCGGGGCTGGAGTTGTCGCTCCCCGAACGGACGGAGGGATCGGGAGGCAGTCGTGGTGTTCCGCAGAACCGCCGGGAAAGCGGCCGAGCCGCCGGTGGAACCCGTCGCCTGGACGGACGTCTGGGAGTTCGTCGTGAGCGCGGTGGAACGCCCGGTGACGCCCAAGCGCAGAACGGCCACTCGGGGAGCCCGTGCGATACGGGTGCCCCGCGGAGGGAAGTCCGACAGGGTCTTCGCCCCGTGCGCGTACGTCGCCTCAAGGCAGCTCACAGGACTGCCCGCCGCTCCGGAGCCGACCCTCTTCGAGGACGCCGCACAGCAGCGCCTGCTCTGCTACGTCGCGCCCGCGCAGGAGGTGGACGGTGAGCGGCAGCCTCAAGGACGTCGCCGGCCGGGCGGCCGAACGGTTGCTGCACGGCGCCCTCGACAACATGCTTTCCGGCCCCGAGCTGTCCGACCGCGCCCGGGGCCCCCGCTCGCTCGAATGGCGGTCCGGCGAGGAGATCGTGATGACGTCGGAGGGCGGCGCCCACGTCAGGATCCGCGAGGATGGCCGGATCGCCGTCTCGCGTTCGCCTTCGCCCTGATCGGAGACGCCTGAGACTCCCCATCGAGGGCCGGTTGCGGCGGCTCAGGGGTGGTGTTCGCGGCCGAGGCGGCGCAGGAGGTGGTCGCGGGCGGCGCGGTCGCCGGGGCCGCCCCGCTCCGCGAGGCGTTCCGCGACGTACCTGCGGTGGGCCTCGTCCACGTTCCCGCCGAACTTGAACTTGCCGTTGATCTTCTGGACGGTCAGCCGGAGCCCGCGGATGCCCGGCAGGCGCCGGTGATGCTCGGCGGGATCGGCGAGGTCGTGGTCCAGGTGGGCGAGCTGGGCACGCAGGATGCCGAGCTTGCCGTCCGGGTCGTCGACGATCTCCGCGTGGCAGACCAGCTGGACGGCCGCGTAGTAGGTCGTGGGGACGCCGAGCCGGGGGTCCTCACCGGCGTCGGGCAGCGCCTTCCACGCTCCCTCGACGTACGCCCAGTCACCGGCCACGGCCATGACCACGGCGGGGTTCTCCTCGATCGCCGGCCAGATGGGGTTCGGCCGGGCGAGGTGCAGCAGGATCGTGGACGCGTCGGCGAGGAGGAACTGCGTCGGCACGACCACAGGCACGTCGCGGTCACGTCCGGACGCGATGAGATGGCCGAACTCGTTCGCGCGGACGAAGGCCAGCGCCTCCTCGTCCGTGCCGGCGTCCCAGGGGTGGATCAACACCCCTTCACTGTACGCACGGCCGCGGCACACCTCAGGGGCCAGGTCCCCGGCCCTACTACCGCTCGCCGAGGCCGGCGTCCCTGGCGCGCGCCACCGCCGCGGCGCGGTCGGAGACGCCGAGCTTGGCGAAGATGTTCGACACGTGGTTGCGCACAGTCTTCTCACTCAAATAGAGGCGCCGCGCGATGGCGTGGTTGGTGAGACCGGCGGCGACGAGGTCGAGGACCTCCAGTTCGCGTTCCGTCAGCTCGGGCACCGGCCGGGGCCGTACGGCCGGCGCGGTGAGAGCGGCCAGCACCCGGTTTCCGGTCGCCGCGCCGAACACGACCTGGCCCGAAGCCACCGCTTCCAGCGAGCGCACGATGTCCGCGGGCGTCGCCTCCTTGAGCAGGTAGCCGCGGGCGCCGGCCCGTACGGCGGCGAGGATCGACGCGTCGTCGGAAAGCATGGTCAGGGCCAGCACGGCCACGCCGGGATGCCGGGCGGTGATGCGGGAGGTCGCCTCGATCCCGCTCATACCCGGCAGGTGCAGGTCCATCAGGACGACATCGGGAGCGACCTGGTCCACCAGCTCGACGGCCGCCTCGCCGGTGCTCGCCACTCCCGCGACCTCCACCTCGGGCAGGTCGCGGAAGAGCGCGACCAGCCCTTCGGCGAACACCGGGTGGTCCTCCACCACCATGACGCGGATCATCGGACCGCCAGTGGAAGCCGTACGACCAGGTGCGTGCCCGCCCCGGCCTGGTCGAGCAGCTCGAAGGTGCCGTTGAGCTCCTCCGACCGGCGCCGCATGGAGGCGAGGCCGAACCCGTGGCGGACGGGAGCCCCCACTCCAACGCCGTCGTCGTCGACCCGCAGCTCCAGGACGCCCGGCGCGTCGCCCGCCCGCAGGCTCACCGTGCACCGGGACGCCATCGCGTGCCGTACGGCGTTCGTCATGGCCTCGGCCGCGATCCGGTAGGCGGCCAGCTCGACCGGCGGCGGAAGAGCGGGCAGGTCGGGCGGGGCCTCCACCTCGACCTGGAGGTCACCCGCGAAGCCCCGGCCGAGCTCGGCCAGCGCGCCCGTGAGCCCCAGGGTGTCCAGGGGCGGCGGGCGCAGGTCGTTGACGATCGCACGGACGTTCTCGACCGTGCCGCGGATTCGGCCCGACAGCTCCTCCATCACCTGCTTGGCCCCCTCGGGATCGGTGTCGACCAGGCGCCGGCCGCGGTCCACCTGCAGCGCGAGGGCCGCCAGGGTCGGGCCGAGCCCGTCGTGGAGCTCGTAGAGCAACCGGTCGCGCTCCTCCTGCCGGGCCGCCAGCAGGCGCCCATGCGAGCGTTCGAGATCGGCCCCGAGGCGATGCGCCCGTACGGCCACCGCGACGTGCGGCGCGAGCTGCGCCAGCAGCGCACGGTCCTTGGGGCGCAGCCGTTCGCCCAGCACCAGCGTGCCGACCCGCTCGCCCTGGTAGAGAAGCGGAACACGCTCGGTCGTGTCGGACTCACCAGGGCGGCTCTCCGCCGCGTCGGGGCCGCCGAAGCGACCCCAGGAGGCCACGATTCCGTCCGGCTCCTCGACGGCCACGTAGTGGATACGCAGGACCCGCCCGACCTCCGCGGCCACCCGTTCCAGCAGGTCACCGGGCGCGCCCGCGTCCGAGAGCCGCACGCCGAGCCGGCGCAGCGCACGCGCCGGGTCCTCACGATCGCCGTACACGAGGCGGTTCGCGGCGGCGGACGCCCGCAGATAGAGAGGGTGTACCGCGAGCGCCACGATCAACGCGGACGCCCCGGCGCCGATCGCGTTTCCGAGCGTGGCCGCGACCAGGGCGTACGCGCCGAGCAGGAGCACGGTGACGGCGCCGAACGCGAGCGCGCGCGACAGCAGGAGATCGAGGTCCCACAGGCGGTGCGCGACGACCGCGACCGACACCGCCACCGGCAGCGGAACGGCGGCGAGCGTCACGATGACCGGCCCCCACGGCACGACCAGAGCGACGCCGAGCAGGGTCACCGTCAGCAGCGCGGCGGCCAGCACCCATTGGAGGCGGCGTCGCACCTCCTCGCCCGCCGACCGGTAACGACAGACGAGTGAGGCGACCGCGGCGAGCACCGCGCCGATCGTGCACACCATGCCCACCGCCATGAGGGCGTCCGGCACCCCGGTGAGCCCGGCCAGCACACCGGCGTACCCCTGGGGGAACAGCCCGGGGACCTGCTCGTAGGTCACCGGACGGAGCATCCAGTCGAGCGTGTTCACCCCGATACCGGCGTACGCCGCGGCGAGCGCGGGCCACCAGCGGCGGGACGGCAGGCGGCCGTCCGGGAAGATCAGCAGGAAGATCGTCGGGACGAGGAGGTAGGCGGGGACCCACAGCGAGTTGGACACCCACATCGCCCAGTCGTCCCCCGGCAGGCCGCTGTCGCCGTCACCGCCGTTGAAACCGACGTTGATGCCGAGCAGGCCGTACGCCCCGAGGGCGAGCCCGAGCCCCTGGGACGTCCCGACGGCCACCATCACCCAGCCGACCCGGCTGCCCGGCCGCTGCGCCACCACGAACAGGCCGGGCACGCCGAACGACAGCGCCGCGACCGCGCGGAAGGCGTCGAACCGTTCGACGATCCCCGTCACACCGAGCTGCCGCAGCCTGGGCTCGACGACCAGCGTCCCGATGACCAGGACGAGCAGCGTGCCCGCCGCCATTGCGGCGCGCCGGACCGATCTGTCCGTCATGAGGGGCATGTTGCCATCCGTGAGTCCCGTCGTCACGGGACGAGATGTCCCGTCCCACGCGGGACCGGCGGCTCATGCCGGCAGGACGTCGCCCGCCGGATCCTTGAACCGCACTCATCCACGGCGCTCTTCGAGGGAAGGTCATGTCCGCCACCACCCCCACCGTCAAACCCGCCGCTCTCTCGACCGCGCTCGTCGCAGGGGTGGGCGTGCTGCTCGCCATGGACGTCGCCGGCGCGGTCATCTCCCTGTCCGCGGGCCTCAGCCCGACCCTGCTCGACGCCCTCGGGCCACAGGCCCGGCTGTCGGCGCCGATCCCGATGATGATCGCGCAGGTCCTGCTCGTCGCCGGCGCGACCCGGCGTCGCCGCGGCATCGCCGTTCCCGCCTCGGCCCTCCTCGCCCTCGCCGGAGTGCTCGCCTTCGTGTCCGGCTTCTACGACGGCGGCTACGCCGCCGACCTCACGACCGGTCAGCGGGTCTTCCAGATCGCCCTCGTCACGGCCCACCTCGGAGTCGGGGTCCTCGCGGCGTTCCACCTCGTACGGCTGCCGCGCCGCTGACGCCCGGCGTCAGATGCGCCGCAGGAGCAGGGTGACGAAACCGAGGCTCCCTCGATAGCCGCCGAGCCACATGTCGCGATGCTCCCGCATCACGGCGAGGGCCTGCTCACCATCGGGCCCCGGGTTGTCCGCGGCCCAGCGCGCCAGCGTGCCGGTCCACGACCACTCGTACTCGTCCCATTCCGCCAGGTCGCTCACGTGGGCGTATACGGTCAGCCATCCCTTGGACTCGGCGCGCTCCACCGTGCCCGCGAGGTCCGGATATTCGCCGATCGCCTCGGCGACCTCGGGAGCGGGAGGGCGTTCCCAGTAGCCCTCCCCCACGAGTGCGAGGCCGCCGGGCCGTACGAACCGGGCGAGCGCCTCCATCGTCTCCGTCAGCCCGCCGAAGGCGTGCGTCGAGCCCACAATGACAGGGCGGGGTGGCGGCTCAGCCGGTCCAGGAGCTGTTGAGGAAGGACATCAGCATCGGCACCATGAGCGGCCCGATCACCGCGGCGTACACGATGATCACGGATCGATGTCGGGCGCCCGCCCTGCCGATCAGCACCCACAACGGCCACCACAGCAGCGCCGACCTGGGGATCGACATGTAGAACGTGGAGGTCACCAGCGCGCCCAGCTGCAGCCCGACGTAGACGAACTCGGCCCAGCGGCGGGTGACCAGCAGCCAGACGAGCAGCAGCACCCCCACGATGGCCGCCGCGATCTCCAGCCGGAACATCGGCCCGAACCCCTCGTCACCGCCGGTCGAGTCCCACGTGGTGCGGAACGCCTCCCAGGGCCAGACGGGTTTGCGTCCCCACCCGGTCAGCTGCGCGTTGTTCCAGGCCAGCCAGTCCCCCGTACGGGAGTACTGGTAGGCGGCGTACGCGAGGATCGGCGCGAACGGCAGCGCCAGCCAGGCCCCCCGCCACCAGCCCGCCCAGCCGTCCCTCCTGATGCGGCTCACCACGAACTCGACGATCAGCGCGACGGCCAGGAACAGGCCGGTGATCCGTACGCAGGACGCCCCGGCGGCCAGGGCACAGGCCAGCGGCCAGGCGCGGCGGCGGGCCGCCAGCCAGGCGGGCAGCGCGAAGGCGAGGAAGAGCGCCTCGGAATAGCCTGCGAACAGGAAGACGGCGGGGGGACACAGCAGCAGCGCCAGTACGGCCCAGCGCCCCGCACCCGCGGGCCCCTCCAGGTCGGCGAGCCTGGCCAGCGCCACGACGGCCACCGCACCGGCGACGAAGGAGATGATCAGCCCGGCCAGCGTCCAGTCGTCCACCACCAGGTGCACCAGCCGCAGCGCCAGCGGCAGGCCGGGGAAGAACGCCGGCAGCCCCGGGTCGGGCTCCAGGTTGGGGTCGCCGTCGTAGCCGAACTGCGCGATCTTCCGGAACAGGTCGACGTCCCAGAACTTCCACCGCTCCAGCAGCGGGGCGTGGTTCTGACCGGAGACGATCAGCACGCCGTAGAGCGCCACGAGGAGCATGCCCGCCCTGGTGCCCACCCACAGCAGCAGGGCGTCGCGGACGGTGGCGCTGCGCCACAGCGGTTCGGCGGCGGTCTCGCCGCCGGGGAGACCCGTCTGCCCCGGAGCCTCCTCGTCCGGCCCGGGTCGCTCCCCGCGTTCGGGGTCGTGCTCAGCTTCCTGGACGAAAGCCGTCACGTGCCGTCTCCTCTCGCGCCCGCCGGTCATCGCCGCGCGGTGCCCCACCGCTTCGGAGCACGGTGCCTTACCGCCCCGAAGCGGGCCCGCCTCCCGGACCGCTGTCACTCCCTCTGGGCCGTACGCGGCGGGCGGCCGCGCCCATGATCGGCAATGATGTCAATCACGCGCGGCGCCGCGCCAGAGCGGGCTCCGGAGCCGTCCGCGCGAGCCGCGATGACCTCGGGTTTCACCCGTGACGAGCCGGAGCGACCGGCGCCCCGGATGAAAGTTGCAGCGCCCGGTGAAGCGAGCGCCCGCTGAACGGCATCCCGGCTGGGAGACAGCCCGGCGGAGGAGACGGCGCGGCTGAGGAGGCGGGAGCGATGGCCTACCGCGACGGCCGTTCCACGACCGGGGGTTCGGGCAGGACGAGCGCCGAATGGACCGGATTCCCCTCCGAGGGCGGCATCTCGCTGAGATTGCGCAGCCTCTCGTCGCGCCGCCTCAGGTCCTCGGCGGTGGTCGGCATGAGGGTGATGCGGCCCTCACCGACCAGGTCCTGGTTCGCGGTGACGAAACCACGGGTGTCGCGCTCGTAGGCGGCGAAGCCCTCCACGTAGTCCCCATGCGCGAGGGAGGCCGCGAGCATGTAGGCGCCGACGAGGGCGAGGCTGGTGCCCTGCCCGGTGAGGAACGACGGCGCGAACGCGGAGTCGCCGACCAGCGCGACACGGCCACTGGACCAGCGGGGCGCGCGGATCTGGGCGACCGCGTCGAAGAACAGGTCGTCCGCCTCCCGCAGCGCGGCCAGCATGTCCGGCACCACCCAGCCGACACCGGCGAAGATCTCGCTGATCAGATCGCGCTGGGCCTGCAGGTTGCCGAAGGCGTGGAACGGCGTCTCGGGATAGGCGAAGGTCAGGAGGGCGTTCACCTCGTCACCGGTCGCGTAGAAGGCCGCGGCCCTGCCCGGGTCGTTCCACATCGCGACCTCGTTCTTGAGACCGAGGAGGTTGGGCATGGAGAGGATGCCGAAGGAGTAGCCGAGGTAGCGGTGGAACGGCTCCTCCGGTCCGAACACCAGCTCCCGGGTGTGCGAGTGCATGCCGTCCGCGGCGATCACCAGGTCGAAGGTGCGGCTGCCGCCCCCCTTGAAGGTGACGTCGACCCCGTGGCCGGACTGGTCCAGGCTGACGATGGAGTCGTTGAACAGGAACTCCACGTCGTCACGGACCGACCCGTACAGCGCATCGGTCAGGTCGCCGCGCCGCACCTCCAGGTCCCGCCCCGCGACGCCGCCGGTGACGCTCTGCGGGCGCAGGGTCGCCACCACGTCGCCTTCTCCCTCGTAGAAGGTCATCCGCTCCATCTCGATGTGCGCCTCCCGCAGCCGGGGCAGCAGGCCCATGCGCTCGACGACGCCCAAGGCGGTGCCGCGGATGTCGATGGGGTAGCCGCCGCTGCGCGGCGCGGGCGCCCTCTCGACGACGGTGACCTCGTAGCCGTAGCGGTTGAGCCAGTACGCCACGGTAGGACCCGCGATGCTGGCTCCGGAGACCAGGACGGTGCGCGCGGGCGTGACACGGCCGTGGTTCGGCTGGTCGGTGAGGGTCATGCCTTGACTCCTTCGTGCATGGTACGGACGACGAGCAGGCACAGCGCCGCGGTTATGCCTGCGATGACGAAGCCGGTGACGAAGCCGGACTCGGCCGGTACGCCGGAGCCGGCGACGGTATTGGCGGTGAGGAGCGCGCCGCCGAGCATGGCGCCGACGGCCGAGCCCAGGGCGCGGGTCACCAGGAGCACGCTGGTAGCGATGCCGGTGTCGCCTTCGTCGACATAGGAGGCGACGCCGGTCATCATGGCCGTGACACACAGCCCGTTGGCGAGCGCGATCAGTGCCTTGCCGACCACGATGTGCCAGATCTCGCCGTGCACGGCGCTCAGGCCGAGCAGGGCGAAAGCCATCATGACGGTCGAGATGATGGTCATTGTGCGCGGGCCGAAGCGCCGCTCCCCGATCCCGCCGATCGGCCCGGCCAGCGTCGCGGCCACCGCGCCGGGCAGGAGGACGAGGCCGATGGTGGTGGGAGACGCCCCGAAGCCGTAACCGTCGCCGGACACGTCGAGCAGCTGCGGCACGAGGTAGGCCCCGTTCGCGGTGCCGAGGCAGATCACGAACGTCACCACGCACGACTTCCAGACCATGGGGCGTGCCAGCATCCGCAGGTCGATCATGGGCGCGACGGCGCGGCGTTCCACGGCGACCCACCCGGCCGCGAAGGCGACCAGCACGACGACGAGCGCACCGAAGACGACCGGCGCCGAGCCCGCCTGGGGCGCCAGCACCAGCACGAGGATGAGGGTGGCGAGAGTGCCGCTCAGCAGCAGCAGGCCGGGCCAGTCGATGCCCGAGCCGTGCGAGCCGCTTGGCTCGTCGCCGGGCATCAGCTTGCCGACCAGCAGGGTGAATACGATGATCGCGAAGGTCGGCAACGCGAACATCCAGTGCCGGGAGAGCGACTCGGCCACGGGGCCGGCGGCCAGCAGCCCTACCATCGAGCCGCCCACGAACATCCCGCTGACCAGCCCGATGGCGGCCTTGGCCGCGCCCGTCGGCAGGTTCTTGCGGACCACGATGAACGTCAGGGGCAACGAGCCCAGCATCACCCCCTGCAGGAGCTGACCGACCAGCAGCACCGGCAGGTTGGGCGCGAGCGCGGAGGTCAGGCCTCCCACCGAGACCACGGCCATGAGCCGGATCAGCATCCGCTTGCCGCCGTAGCGGTCGCCCAACGTGCCGGCGATCGGAGTGATGAGCGCACCCGTGATGAGGATCATGATGTTGAGCAGCGCCCCTTGGGCCGGGCTCATGTTCAGCTCGCGTTGCAGGAGCGGCAGCGTCGGCGACACGACCGACTCCAGTGAGCCGACGGAGATGGCCAGCAGTCCAAGGGCCGCCACGGCGGCCCTGCTCATGCGGACCGGCGAGGCGGAGGGGGGTGTGGTCATTGGCATCCTTTTTCTTGCTGCCGGATTTCTTGCTGCCGGGCGAGTTGAATGCCGGTCGTGCGCGGGACGCCGTTGTCTTCGCGCACGACCGGCCGTGTGGAGGCGTCACCGGCCGCCGGGGAGGCGGCCGGTCCGGTCGCGGCCGGAGCCGGGGAGGCGGCCGGTCCGGTCGCGGCCGGAGCCAAGTGGGAATCGGATCGGGTGGTGAGATCACCGAGGCCGCTCACAGCGAGGACGACGAGCGCCGCCACCGCGACCGCGAGGCCCTCGTTCACCTGGCACAGCGCCGCGCCGGCGGCCGCGCCGAGGATGATCCACATGACGGCGGCGGCCCGCCGCAGTGCACCCTGGGAGCGGGCCGCGCCCAGCCGGGAGTCCGCCGCGAGCCCGGTGAGGGTGGAGGTGACCACCACGGTGGTGACGTCCTTCACCGCCAGATGGCGGGCCGTCGCCGCCTGCATCCCCATGGCCAGGGCGAGCGCCGCCGCCATCGCCGGGCGCAGGCCGGGCGCGGCATCCGCCCCGACGGCGACCAGGACGAGGGCCACCGCCACCAGGACCAGCGCGACACCGGTCAGCAGCCCCGTGCACCGGGCGCTCCAGCCCGGGGCGGCGGTGCGCAGCACCCGCCCGGCCAGCGCCGCGCCGGCGAGAAAGCACACGAGGGCCACGGCGGGGCCGAGCACCGGCAGATCCGTCACGCCCGTGGCGGCCATCCCGAGGATGACGACGTTGCCGGTCATGTTGCCCGCGAACACCCTGTCGAGGCGCAGATATCCGACGGCGTCGACGACGCCCGTCGCGAAGGTGAGCGCGAGCATCAGGCCGGGAAGGGACACCCGTCGCAGCACCGTCCCGGCCCCGGCCGCACGGCCCGTCATCGGCCCACCGCGTATCCCTGGGCGCCGCGCGGGTTGGCCGCCGCCCCCAGGACGCCGCTGTCCGGATCACGGGTGACGACCGACAGCCGGCCCTGGCTCCATGGCCCGGAGACGGTCACGTCGTGGCCCCGCCGGCGCAGCTCGTCGATGACCGCCGGGTCCGCTCGTTCCTCGATCACCAGCCCGCCCGGTGTCCATGTCCGCGGCCAGAACGAGCTCGGCACCGCCGTGGTGTGGAACGCGGGTGCGTCGATCGCCTGCTGCGGGTCGAAGCCCAGAGCGAGGGTGCGCACCAGGTACAGCAGCTGCCACTGGTCCTGCTGGTCGCCGCCGGGGGTGCCCAGCGCGGCCACGGGAACGCCGTCGCGCAGCAGCAGGGTGGGCGTCAGCGTCGTCCGCGGGCGCCTGCCCGGTTCCAGGCGGGAGGGCGCGGCAGGGTCGAGCCAGGTCATCTGCAGCCGCGTGCCCAGCGCGAAACCGAGCTCGGGCACGGCCGGGGAGGACTGGAGCCAGCCTCCGGACGGCGTGGCGGAGATGATGTTGCCCCAGCGGTCGACGACATCGATGTGACAGGTGTCGCCCCGGGTCTGCCCGGTCTGCTGCACGGTGGGTTCGCCCACGCCATCGGCCTGCACGGCGTTCCGGCGCGTCTCCAGGGGCGGTGTGTACGGTTTGAAGCCGATGTCGCCGGGCCTGAACTCGGTGGAGGCGGCCGGGCCGATCAGTGCGGCGCGCTCCTCGCTGTACTGCGGGGACAGCAGCCGGCGCACCACCTCCTCGGCGTCCGCCGGGTCCAGGTGCCCGTAGTACGCCTCCCGGTCGGCCATGGCCAGCTTCAGGGCTTCGATGATGGTGTGGACGCCCTCGGCGGTCGACGGATCGATTCGCGAGTCATCGAAGTGGTCGAGCAGGGTGAGGGCCTGCAGCAGCACGGGGCCCTGGGACCACAGGCCCGCCTTCGCCACCGTGATCCCCCGGAAGCGCGCGGTGACGGCGGGTTCGAGACGGGGCTCGAAGTCGGTGAAGTCGGCGGCGGTGATCACTCCGGCGTGGACGGTGCCCGACGAGTGCCGGTGCGGCACGGCGGCGGCCTCCTCCACGGCGGTGGCCACGAACCCGGTCCGCCAGGCGCGTCGCGCGGCCTCTATCCGTGCCCTCCGCGTCGTGCCGGTGCCCTCGGCGACCAGCCGGCGCAGGGTGCGGCCGTAGACGGGGTTGACGAGGTTGTCGTACGGCTGCGGGACACGGCCCTCGGGCATCCACAGCGCGTACGACGTCGGCCAGTGGGTGCGGAAGAGGTCCTCGACCGTGGCCAGGACGCGGGCAAGCTGGGGCACGACGGGCACGCCGCGTTCGGCGTACTCGATCGCGTAGGCCAGGACGTCGGCGAGCTCCCAGGTGCCGTGCTCGGCGAGCAGCCAGAGCCAGGAGTCGACGGCGCCGGGAACGGCGGCGGCCAGGGCGCCCGCGCCCGGGACGTGGTCGAGCCCTTCGGCGCGGAAGTGCTCGATCGTGGCGGCGCGCGGGGCGTGGCCCTGTCCGGCCAGCACGCGCGGGGTGGGGTCCTCCGCGGTGGCCAGCACGGCGACGAGGTCACCGCCGGGTCCGTTCAGGTGGGGTTCGGCCACGTGGAGCACGAAGGCGCCCGCGGTGGCCGCGTCGAAGGCGTTGCCGCCCCGTTCGAGTACGGCCTGGGCCGTCGCGGACGCCAGCCAGTGGGTCGAGGCGGACATGCCGAAGGATCCGCGCAGCGTGGGGCGAGTCTGGTGAGGGAGATCGGTCTGCGCGCGGTGTTGACCGGCCATGGGTCACCTTCCGTTCGGGGCACGCGGTGGATCGGGGGACGCGCCGGCCCGGCCCCCGTGGCGACGTGGACGCGCGGGGGCTCGGGTCATGTGGTGGCGCGGGGTGGTCACATGAGGGCCGGGGCCCATGTGCCGGTCAGGAGGCCCGGGTCAGGGGGCCCGGGTCAGGGGGCGGGCCGGGGCGCCGGACCAGGGCACCGGTGTGCCGCAGGCCCGGGACGCCGCCGGCTCAGGACGCGTGGTGGGCGGCGTGGTGGGCGGCCAGGACGTCGCCGCCGAAGTCGGTCTCCGGATCCCGCCACACGGCGTGGGCGTGGTTGGCGCCGCGGTGGACCTTGGTCCACTCGACGAGCAGCCGCGGGCCGTGCAGGCGGTAGTAGTGCGGCTCGCCCGGCTCCGTCGAGCCGGCCCAGGCGAAGTGGACGGCGTCCAGCTGCGCCGGGTCGTCGTAGCGCGACAGCGGGGAGATGCCGTCCTGCACCCGGCCGAGGTAGGTGCCGAGCAGGGCGCGCAGCAGCTCACGCTGCCCGGCGTCGAGCTCGGCGGCGGGCACCCCCTTGAGCGGCGGAGTGAGGGACACCGCTCGCCGCTCCGCGTCGTCCAGGAACGTGTGCGGCTGGTCGGGGCGGTCCGGCACGTTCTGGTCGGGCTGCCACAGCTCACGGCGCGTGATCACCCGGTCGTCGACCCGGGGGCTGTTGCCCGCCACGACGTCGTACGGCGGCCGCGGCAGCAGGATGGCGCGCTCGGCCGCCTCCGGCCGCAGGGAGCGGACCAGTTCACGGGCCAGGTCCTCGGGTGCTCCCAGCGGGCGCAGGGCCGCGCCGCCGAGCAGGGGTGACGCGGCCGGGTCCGCGCCCATGAACATGGGCGTGGTGGCGGTGACCCGCCCGTCGACCACGAGGAAGTTGAGCGAGACGTGGTGGCCGCCGAACCGCCAGCCCCACGGCTCCGTCCCGCCGGGCTCCCCGAAGACCCGCAGGTAGTACATGTTCGGGTCGCGGGACCGCTCCCTGCCCCAGTACACCGAGAAGTCCTCGACGCGGTCGAGCACGTTCTCCAGGCCGATGACGGTGGCGACCGTGTTGTACCCGGCTTCGGACAGTCCGCTCGCGACCAGCCGCATCACCATCCGGTGCTGGGCGGGACGCTGCCGGGAGAACGTCAGGCCACCGTGGTCGGTGGGCGTGTAGTACCACGTGGTGCGTTCGGCCTCGGCCGCCTCCCCCGCGCCCGGCGCCGGTCCGACCGCCAGCCGGCGCTGCTCCGCGTCCAGGGAGTCGAGCCACTCCCGGGCCGCCTTGGCCATCAGGTCCGCGACCTCGCGCGCTGCGTCTGTCATGCCTTGATCCCCTCCTGCTTGCGTACGTGTGGGGGGTGTGGTGGCGGTGGTCATGTCGCGTCCACTCCCAGGAACTCGCGCACCCACAGCGCGATCCTGTCGGCGAACTCCTGCGCGATCGCGTGGCGTCCACCCTCGATGGCCTTCAACTGGGCGTTCGGAATCTGCTGCTCCATGAGGACCGCACCGGCGTACGGCGCCAGCCGGTCCTCCGTGCCGTGCACGATGAGGGTGGGCACCGAGATCTCCGCCAGCCGGTCCCGGACCTCGTGCTGCCTGATGACATGCTCACGGCGGGAGTTCTTGTCGGGGCTGCGCTTGGTGAGCACATTGACCCGGCCACCCTGCGCGGGCCGGCCCTCGGGGGTGAAGAAGAACTCGACCGCCGAGCGCTGCCGTTCCTCGTGGGTCATGGACAACAGCTCGTCGATCGCCGCGCCTTCGAAGAAGTAGCTCGGTGAGGTGGCGACCAGGATGAGGGAGGCGACCCGCTCGGGATGCCGCAGAGCGACGTGCTGGGCCACAGCGCCGCCGAAGGACGTGCCCAGCAGGTGCGCGGAGGGGAGGTCCAGCGCGTCCAGCAGGTGAACGAGGTCGTCGGCGAGGTCGGACATCGTGTAGAGAACCGGCGGGTTGACGGTCACTCCCGAGTCACGCTGGTCGTACGAGATGACCCGGATCCCCGGGCCGAGATGGGCACGCAGTGCCGTGAACTGGGTGCGGTCGCTCTCTCCGCCGTGCACGAGCACGAGCGGCACGCCGGACCCGCTGTCGATGATCCCGACCTCGAGGTCACCCGCCCGTACGATCGACGTGGCCGGGTCGGCGGGTGCGGTCGTGTCATCGGGCATCGTCACTGCGGACCTCCTGGTGGATGGCGTCGGTGGCACAAGTCGAACATTTGTCTGATATGCAACAGAAATCTGGCGTCGAGCCAGGAAAGGACCCCGTTTTCACCCCCGGGGCGGGTGCAACGGCTGGAAAGGAGTCTGGGCCGACGGCCACGCGTCCGGCGTCACACCTGAGAGCCAAGCCGAAGGTGATACCGCGGTAGGGGGTGTCGCGGGTGTGCCGCAGCGCCGGCGCGGCGCCGGACGCCACAAGCGAGACAGGCGGGCAGGCGAGAAGAACGGGACAACCGGGCAGGCGAGACAGGAAGGGCGGAATCAGGGGTGGTCAGCCCGCGCGCCCACCCACGCAGGGCTGACCTCAGGCAGCCACGCGGGACGGCCGCCATCCGGCGCCGTCGTGGATATATGGGTCCGGGGACGGCCGCGCGGGCACGTGGGCCTTGCGGGCACGTAGGTCCGGGGACGACCTCGCGGGCACGTGAGTCCGGGGACGGCCTCGCGGGCGCCACCGCCGTAGGGGATGGCGGTGCGGCCGTGTCACTCGCCGGGAGCCACCAGTCCCGACTCGTAGGCGAAGACCACCGCCTGGGCGCGGTCGCGCAGGTCGAGCTTGGTCAGCACGCGGCTCACGTGCGTCTTGACCGTCTGCTCGGCCAGCACCAGAGCCCGGGCGATCTCCTGGTTCGAATAACCGCGCGCCACCAGGGTCAGCACCTCGGTCTCGCGTTCGGTCAGCTCTTTCAGCCGCAGCGCGGGCTTGCCGCGGGCCGCGGGACGCTGCTTGACGAAGTCCGCGATGAGACGGCGCGTCACGGACGGCGCGAGCAGTGCGTCGCCTCTGGCGACGATGCGGACCGCCGCGACGAGGTCGTCCGGCGGCGCGTCCTTCAGCAGGAAGCCGCTCGCGCCCGCCCGCAGCGCCTCGTACACGTAGTCGTCGACGTCGAACGTGGTCAGCATCAGCACACGCGGCCGGTGGGTCACCCCCGGCGGGGGCGAGAGGAGCCTGCGGGTGGCCTCCAGGCCGTCCATGACGGGCATGCGCACATCCATCAGCACCACGTCAGGACGGGTCTGCCGGCTCACTTCGACGCCCTGTGCGCCGTCGGACGCCTCGCCCACCACGTCGATGTCGCTCTGGGCGGCCAGCAGTGCCGCGAAGCCGGCCCGCACCATGGCCTGGTCGTCGACGACGACGACTCGTATCGTCACGTGAAGTCCTCTTCGTTCAAGGGGAGCCGGGCGGCCACTCGGAAGCCTCCGTCCGGCAGTGGTCCGGCATCGAGGGTGCCGCCGACGAGCCGCACCCGCTCGCGCATGCCGACCAGTCCGTGTCCGGTGCCGCTCGGCTCCAGCGGTACGGCGCGCGGCTCAGGCGACGGTCCGTTGACGATCAGGACGGCCAGCCGCCTGCCGTCCTCGCCTTCGGCCGGCTCCGACACCGACAGGGACACCTGTGTGTGCGCTCCGGGTGCGTGCCGCACGACGTTCGCGAGGGCTTCCTGGACGATCCGGTACGCGGACAGGCCCACCGACTCGGGGACCTTCACGTCGCAGGCGGTGAACTCCACCGGCACGTGCGCCCGCGAGGTCGCGTCCACCAGCTGGTCGATCTGGGCCAGGCCCGGCTGGGGCGCGAGTTCGTCCTGCGTCTCCTCGTTGCGAAGAACGCCGAGGAGGCGCCGCATCTCGCCGAGCGAGTTGCGCGCGGTCGAGGCGATGTTCGCGAACTCCTTCCGCACATCCGGCGGCAGCCGGTCGAGGCGATATTCGGCGCTGTCCGCCTGCACCGTGATGACCGACATGTGGTGCGCCACCACGTCGTGCAGTTCGCGGGCGATCCGGGCCCGCTCCTCCAGCAGCGTCCGCCGCGCGCGCTCGGCCTCGCTGATCGTCTCCTGCTCGACCAGCCTGCGCTGCACCTCGGCCCGTTCCCGCAGCGCGACGGCGACCAGCAGGGCGAGGCCGCCGAGGGCGGTGAACGACAGGTCCACGGCGCCGGCGCCGTGCGGTGCGAAGAACATCAGCGTCACGTTCGCGGCCGCCGTGGCCAGCCACACCAGCAGCAGCGTCCGGCGCCGCTCGCTCAGACCCAGAGCGAGACAGAGTCCGACATATCCGACGATCACCACGGACGGGAACGGCCACAGCAGCCGTTCCGGGAAGTCGACGGTGAGCAGGGCGAGCGCCCCGGCCACGTCGGCCGTGAAGATCACATACCAGGCTCGCAGCGGCCGTACGACGGCCAGCAGCAGCGGCGCGACCTGTGCGATGGCCAGCGCGGTCCCGGCGACGGCGATCAGTCCGTAGTACTTGGTGAGGAGGATGCTCGTCGCCGGAAGCAGGCAGACGCACAACACGGTCGCCACAACCCCAGGCAGCAGCCGAACCCACGGGCGGGACGACCCCGCCAACAGCGCGTGCGGGCCTCCCTCCTTCACTGAGGTCATGGAGACAGCCTAGGGGCTTAACACGAGGTCAGGACACATGTGAAAGCGGGACAGACCCGGCGTCGCCCCCCGCCGGCGGGCGTGGCGGCGGCGCGCGGGGGTTCGCCGGCGGCGCCGGACAGGACCCGATGCGGCGCCGTGATGACGAACGCCTGCGCGCGAGAGATCGTCGTCATACCGTGTGGACGGCCACCGGCAGATACACCTTGATCCGTACCACGCAAAGTCGGGACAATTTCCCCGATATTCCCATCAAATCGCATCCATCCCTTTCACCGCCGCCCGTACGGCGACGCATGGCATGCCGCCGTTCCATATCACCGCGACCCACGAGTGAGCGGAGGACGGCGGCGACCGCAGGGCCGGCCAACCCGACTGCCCGCACGACAGAAAGGATCGTGATGAGTCACTCAGCACAACGCCTGGGCGTGGTCGCCGAATCGGCGCCGGGCGAGACCCGGGTGGCGGCCACCCCGGCCACCGTCCCGCAGTTGGTCTCGCTCGGCTACGAGGTGATCGTCGAATCGGGAGCAGGCAGACGGTCGGGCTTCACCGACGACGCGTACACCGAAGCCGGGGCGCGGATCGCCGGCCGTGAGGAGACGTGGGACGCCGACATCGTGCTCAAGGTGAACGCGCCGACGGCGGACGAGATCACGGCCCTGCACGACGGAGCCACGCTCGTCTCCCTGATCGGCCCGGCGGCCAACCCCGATCTGGTGGACGCGCTCGCGCGACGGCCGATCACCGTGCTCGCGATGGACGCCGTGCCGCGCGTCTCCCGCGCGCAGGCGCTCGACGTGCTGAGCTCGATGGCGAACATCGCCGGTTATCGCGCCGTCATCGAGGCGGCGCACGCGTTCGGGCGGCTCTTCACCGGCCAGGTGACCGCGGCGGGGAAGGTCCCCCCGGCCAAGGTCCTGGTGGCGGGCGCGGGCGTGGCGGGGCTGGCGGCCATCGCCACGGCGGCCAGCCTCGGCGCGATCGTGCGGGCGACCGACCCCCGTCCCGAGGTGGCCGAGCAGGTGCGGTCGCTGGGCGCGGAGTTCCTGGACGTCGGGGTCGTCCAGGCGGCGAGCACGGACGGGTACGCCCGGGAGACCTCGCGCGACTACGACCGCCGCGCCGCCGAGATGTACGCCGAGCAGGCCGCCGACGTGGACATCGTCGTCACCACCGCCCTGATCCCCGGGCGTCCCGCTCCCCGGCTGTTCACCGCCGAGCACGTGGCGCGCATGCGCCCGGGCAGCGTCATCGTCGACATGGCCGCCGCGCAGGGCGGGAACGTCGAGGGCACCCGGCCCGGGGAGGCGGTCGTCACCGAGAACGGCGTGACCATCATCGGCTACACCGACCTCGCGGGACGGCTGCCGGCGCAGGCGTCACAGCTCTACGGCACCAACCTCGTCAACCTGATGAAGCTGCTCACCCCCGGCGCGGACGGCCGGCTCGTCCTGGACTTCGACGACGTCGTGCAGCGCGCTATGACCGTCGTCCGCGACGGCGAGAAGACCTGGCCGCCACCGCCCGTTCCGGTGAGCGCGGCACCCACGACCCCCTCCCCCACGGCCCCCGCGACCGACGCCTCCGCCCCGGGGCGGGGAACGGTGCGGGAAGCGGCCGCGGCTCCCGCCGGGCGACCGCCGTCGCCGCCCGGACGGCGACGCCATCTGGTCACCGCCGCCCTCGCCGTCGCGCTGTTCCTGCTGACCGCCTTCTCGCCGAACGCGCTGATCGAGCACCTCACCGTCTTCGTGCTGTCGATCGTGATCGGCTACTACGTGATCGGCAACGTCCACCACGCGCTGCACACGCCGCTGATGTCGATCACCAACGCCATCTCCGGGATCATCGTGGTCGGCGCGCTGCTCCAGATCGGCCAGGGCCACGCGGTCGTCGCCGTCCTGTCGTTCGTCGCCATCCTGCTGGCGAGCATCAACATCGTCGGCGGCTTCGCCGTGACCCGGCGCATGCTCGGCATGTTCACGAGGAGCTGACCGTGACCCTCTCCACGGCCGCGCAGGCCGCCTACATCGTCGCCGCCCTGCTGTTCATCCTCAGCCTCGCCGGGCTGTCCAAGCACGAGACCGCGCGCTCCGGGGTCGTGTCGGGCATCTCCGGCATGGTCATCGCGCTCGCCGCGACCGTCGTCCTCGCCGCGGACGGCTCCGCGGCCCTCGCGGTGGTCCTGCTCCTGGTCGCGATGGCGATCGGCGCCGCCATCGGGCTCTGGCGGGCCCGCATCGTCGAGATGACCGCGATGCCGGAGCTGATCGCCATCCTGCACAGCTTCGTCGGTCTCGCCGCCGTGCTCGTCGGCTGGAACGGCTTCCTTGAGGTCGAGAACGGAGGCGGGGCGCGGGCCGAGCTGCCCGGCTCGCTGCTGGGCGTCCATCACGCCGAGGTGTCCATCGGCGTGTTCATCGGTGCGCTCACCTTCACCGGGTCGATCGTCGCGTTCCTCAAGCTGTCGGCCCGGATCGACTCCCGCCCGATGATGCTGCCGGGCAAGAACTCCCTGAACCTGGGCGCGCTCGGGGCGTTCGCGGTGCTGACCGTGCTCTTCGTGGCCTCCCCGAACCTCGGGCTGCTCGTCGCCCTGACCGTCGTGGCGCTGCTGCTCGGCTGGCACCTGGTCGCCTCCATCGGCGGCGGCGACATGCCCGTCGTCGTCTCGATGCTCAACAGCTACTCCGGGTGGGCGGCCGCGGCGTCCGGGTTCCTGCTCGACAACAACCTGCTGATCGTCACCGGCGCGCTCGTCGGCTCGTCCGGTGCCTACCTGTCGTACGTGATGTGCCAGGCGATGAACCGGTCGTTCATCTCCGTGATCGCCGGGGGCTTCGGCATCGAGGCGGGCCCCGCGGGCGACCGTGACTACGGCGAGCACCGGGAGATCACCGCCGTCGAGACCGCCGACCTGCTCAAGGACGCCAAGTCGGTCGTCATCACCCCCGGGTACGGCATGGCGGTCGCGCAGGCGCAGTATCCGGTCGCCGAGCTGACCCGCAGGCTGCGGGAGCGCGGCGTCGAGGTGCGCTTCGGCATCCACCCGGTCGCCGGACGCCTGCCCGGTCACATGAACGTCCTGCTCGCCGAGGCCAAGGTGCCGTACGACATCGTCCTCGAAATGGACGAGATCAACGACGATTTCGCCACCACCTCGGTCGTCCTCGTCATCGGCGCCAACGACACCGTCAACCCCGGGGCCGTCGAGGACCCGGACAGCCCCATCGCCGGGATGCCCATCCTGCGCGTGTGGGAGGCGGAGCACGTGATCGTCTTCAAACGGTCGATGGCCACGGGGTATGCCGGGGTGCAGAACCCCCTGTTCTTCCGGGACAACAGCAGGATGCTCTTCGGCGACGCCCGGCAGCGCGTCGAGGAGATCGTCTCCGCGCTCTGACCCGCGACCGCCGGACCTGCGATCGTTCCTGACCAGCGATCGTTCCTGACCAGCGATCGTTCTGACCTGCGACCGTCCGACGCGGACCGCCTGCGGGCGGACGACGATCCGGGCCGGGAGGGCGATGCCTCCCGGCCCCGGTCACCCGTGCTCGATCTTCGTCAGCCCGAAGCCGAGCTGGCTGTAGAGCTCCAGCTGGTCGAAGTATTCGCGGTGCGTGACGATCTTGTCGTCGTGGACGAAGGTCGAACAGGTGGCGCGGATGGTGATGTGACGGCCTGTTCCCCTTATCTCGCGTCCGTCCGGCAACATAAGAGGACCTTCATGGGTGCCGGTATAGGTCCATTCCGTGACGGCGGGGTTCTCACAGTCGCCGAGCTCGAACCAGGCCGTCGCGCGGAAGTCCGGAAAGGCCCTGAAGAACTGCTCGTACATCCAGGCGATCTGGTCGTGGCCCTCCGCCACGCCTGACGGCGTGACATACACGGCGCCAGGGCTGTAGCAGGCGAGTATTCCCCGGATGTCGTGCATGTTGATCGCGTCGGTCAACCAGTGCTTGAGGTCCCAAAAAGTAGCCATAGGGCACCCTCGATGCGTCGAAATCTCGGGTTCTTAATTTACGCAAAGAGTGGTTTTCTCCTGGTTCCCATAGGGCCTTGCCTTGGCAAAGACCGCTCACCCGCACAGGTGCACAAGAACTGTTGCACAACGACTCTTGTGCGACTAGGGTGAGCGGGTGAGTGATCGCCCCACGCGTGACGTACGCGACTCGAAGGTGCTGGCCGCGATGTCCCACCCGCTGCGCCGGCGGCTGCTCGACATCCTGCGGGTGGACGGGCCCTCGACGGCGTCGGTGCTGGCCGACAGGACCGGGCAGGCCGTCGGCAACATCAGCCATCACCTCAAGGTCCTCGCCGCCAGCGAGCTCGTCGAGGAGGTGCCCGAGCTCGCGCGTGACCGGCGGGAACGCTGGTGGCGCAGGTCAGCCGACGTCATCAGCTGGTCGATGTCGGACTTCCCCGACGATCCCGTGGCCGCGGCGGCCGAATCGCTCGTGCTTGAGCGGCAGACCGCGCTCGCCCGGCAGTGGTTCGCCGAGCGCGACGGCCACCCGGAGGCGTGGCGGCGAGCGGCGTTCACCACCGACCACTGGGCGAGGCTGTCCGTCGCCGAGCTCGCCGAGCTGGAGGAGAAGATCCTCGCCCTGTTCACCTCGCTGGCGGACCGGGAGGTCCCCGACGACGGGGAGGAACGCAAGCTGGTCTTCCTCACCGCCCGCGCCGTACCAGGCCGGCCGTGAACACCACACCGCCCGTGCCCACCACACCGCCCGTACCCACCACACCGCCCGAACCCACCACACCGCCCGAACCCACCGCGACCGCGACCGCGACGCCGCCCGAATCCACCACGCCGCCCGTGACCACGACGCCGGCCGTACGCGGCGGCCTGCTGGGCACGCGCGACTTCCGGCTGCTCTGGATCGGCGAGACGACGAGCACGCTCGGCGGTTCCGTCGGCGGCGTGGCGCTTCCGCTGGTCGCCGTGGTGACCCTGCACGCGAGCCCCCTGGCGGTCGGGCTGCTGACCGCGGCCGCCTGGCTGCCGTGGCTGCTGGTCGGGCTGCCCGCGGGCGCATGGGTCGACCGGATGCCGAAACGGCCGGTGATGCTGGTGTGCAACACCGTGTCGATGGTGGCGTTCGCGGGCGTGCCGATCGCGGCCTGGCTCGGCGCGCTGACCACGACCCACCTGCTCGTGGCGGCGACGACGGCCGGCGCGGCGAAGGTGTTCTTCACCCTCGCCTACCGGGCCTACCTGCCCGCCCTGGTCGAGCGTGACCGGCTGCTGGAGGCGAACGCCATGCTCCAGGGCAGCGAGTCGGCCGCGCAGATCGCCGGTCCCGGGCTGGCCGGGCTGCTCGCGCAGTGGTTCGGCGCCGTCAGCGGCGTGCTGGCCGACGCGGTCAGCTTCGCGATCGCCGTCCTGTGCCTGCGTTCGGTGCGCACACGCGAGGCTCGCCGGGAGACCGGCGCGCGACGGCGGCTGCGCACGGAGATCGGCGACGGGCTGCGGTTCGTCGTGCACGATCCATACCTGCGTACGCTCACCGCCTTCGGCGCGACGTCCAACATCGCGTTGATGGGCTACGCGTCGATCCAGGTCGTGTTCCTCACCCGGGATCTCGGTGCGGGAGCGGCACAGGTGGGCGTGGTGCTGGCGGTGGCGGGCTCGGGCGGCCTGTTCGGCGCCGCGCTGTCCGGCCGGGTGGCCACGCGGTTCGGACCGGCGCGGGGATTCCTGATGTGCGAGGCGCTCGCCGCGCCGATGGCTCTGCTGGGGCCGATCGGCACCGGCGGCGCGGGACTGGCGCTCTTCGCCGCCGCGGGCTTCGGCACCGGTCTGGGCGTCGTGGCCTCGAACATCCTGACGAGCACCTTCCGCCAGCGTTACTGCCCGGCCGGCATGTTCGGGCGGATCACCGCGAGCACCTCGGCCCTGAACTACGGCGCGATCCCCCTCGGCGGGCTGCTCGGCGGCCTGCTCGGCGAGGCGATCGGCGTACGCGAGACCATGATCCTGATGGCCGTCGTCCAGCTCCTGTCGGTCGCGATCCTGTTGCTCAGCCCGCTCCGTCCGCTGCGCGACTTCCCCGCCCGGCGCCGTCGTGCGGAACCGGTCCTGCACACTGCCCTGCACCCTGCCCTGCGCCCAGCCCTGCGCACTGGTCGGGCCGATCGTGATATCCCGTGCGAATGATCAGACGAGGGACGGCGCTGCGCGCCCTGGGCTCGTTGCTGGACAGGTCGCTCGTACAGATCGCGGAGGCGTCCGCGGACGCACGGACGTACGACCGGCGAACCGTCAACGAGGTCGCGGACGTCTGGGACAACAACACCTTCCCCCTGTTCCACGCCGCGACCGCCCGCACGTCCATCGGGCGGGAACGGCGTGCCCGCGCGGCCCTCAGCTGGATGGCCGATTTCGGGCCGGAGCGGCGGAGCTGGATGGTCGAGCAGGCCGCGGCGGCGGGGCACCCACTGGAGCGATCACTGCCGCCGCCCATAGCGCAGCCCCGGCGCACCAGAGACTTCCGAGGGCACGTGACTCCCTCGGCCAGGCCGCTGACAGCCGAGGCCGCGCTCGAACTCGCGACCGGCTACGACGTCGCCGCCGGGGAGGTCCGCTCCCTGCTGATCGAACGTGCCGGCGAGCGACTGACCGGGTCACTCGTCCTGATCGTGCCGCGCCGCTACGACGCCGGCCCGCAGGCGGGAGACCTGCCCGAGCTGCACCTGTGGCTGGAGGATGTCACCGGCGTGCACTTCGCCTCCGACGACCGGAGAGGAGCCACGCTGCCCTGCCGGGCGCCTCAATGCGCGTGGGAGCGACGCCCGGCGTTGATGCCGGCTTCAGACGTCACTGCCCGCTGCGCAGCGTGAGCAGGTAGGTCGCGGTGAGTGCGACGGCCCGGTCGTCGTCGTGCGACAGCTCGGCCAGGGCGCGTGAGGTGATGTCGCCAGGGATGTCGGCGAGCGCCTGGGTCAGCCGCCGGCGTCCGGACGGTTCGACGCCGCCCTGGGCGAGGCGGCCGACGAGCCCGGTGGCGATCCGATCCGTCAGCGCGGGATCGGCCGCCAGCGCGCCCAGCGCGTCGGCCGCGTCGACGTCGTTCACCCCCTCGACGATCATGTCGATGAGCGTCGGCACCGCTTCGGCCACCCCGCGTGCCCCGAGCGCCAGAGCCACACGCCTGCGGACCTCGGCGTCGGAGTTCGTGAGAGCGTCCTGCAGCAGCGCGGTCGCCGCCTCTCCCGTGATCTCGGCGAGGGACTGGACGGCGCGCCTCCGCACCTCGGCGGCCGGTGAGCCGAGGCCCTCCGCGAGCGGCGCCACCGCGTCGTCGCCCGATCGCGCCAGGGCCCAGCGCAGGGCACCGGCGACGTTCGGGTCCGTCTCGCTCAACGCCGCCTCGGCCAGCGCCTCCACGGGCGCCGAAGCCTCTTCGGCCGTGGCCAGGGCCGCCTGCTGGCGCTTGCCTGCGCTCTCCGACCCCAGGGCCTGGAGGAGCGCCACGATCCGGAGCACGTCCTCCCAACCGGCGGGCTCGGCGGCGCCGATCCGGCGCAGCCGCGTGAGCAGCTCCGTCTCGGCCGCGATGCGTTCGCGCGTACGGCGGATGAGGTCGTCGACGAGTTCCGAGGGCGTGAATCGGGGATCGTCCAGCGCGCGCCCGACCTCACGCAGCGACAGCCCCAACGACCGCAGGCTCTCGATGTGGAAGATCCGCGCGATGTCGTCGCTGGAATACTCCCGATAGCCGGCCTCGTTCCGGCCCGTCGGCCGCACCAGGCCGAGCGACTCGTAATGCCGGAGCATCCGGGCGCTGACCCCCGACCGCCGTGCCACCTCGCCGATCAACACCGCATGTCACTCCTCCTGCCCTGCCGCGCCGAGGACCGCGACGCGCTTCGCCTCCTCGATCGCGAACTCGAATCCCGCGTCCGGATCGCGCAGCAGCCGTTCCGTGGCGATCGCGTGCCGGCGTACGCGCTCGTCGCGGCTCGTCATCGCCTCGCGCAGGATCGGCTTGATCACCTCGCCGAGCCCGGCCAGGGCACGGCTCAGGCTCAGCTGCGTCTCGCGTTCGCCGCGTCCGAGCTGTGTCGCCAGCACCCCGGCCAGTTCGGATTCTTCACCATCGGGCACGAGCACGACCGCCGCCCGCCAGGCGCTCCGCGCCACCTCGTCGTCGGTGTCGGTCAGGAGCGCCCGTGTGATCGCCGGCCATGCGCTCTGGTCCCCGATCTTCGAGAGCGTGTGCAACGCCTGGCTGCGCGCCTGCGCGCGCTCCGAGCGCAGCTCGTCCACGAGCTTCGGCACCGTCACCGATGACGGATGGCGGGTGAGCGCCCACGTGAGCATGTCGCGCACGTAGAAATCGGGCTCGACCGCGCAGCGCTCGATGAGCTTGCCGACCAGCCTCTGGTCCGGGGCCGTGCCGACCGCCAGCACCGCCTTCAGCCGCACCGACGAGTCGCCGTCCTCAAGCGCGTGCAGAACGCGCACCGTGTTCGTGTCGCCTTCCTGCGTGGTCATCGCGACCACCTCCTCGGCCACAGTGAAAAGCTTGTCACTGTGTCAAGGTCAAGCGGAGTCAAGGTCAAGCGCAGCCCGCCCGTGGCCGTACGGTCAACCGGCGCAGTGGTTGTCGGTGAGGGACGTGGTCGCGTCGGGGTTGCCGAGGGACGCCGCCGTGTTCCAGTCGGCGCAGGCGGCGCCGGTATCGCCGAGCCGCGACTCGGCCACCCCGCGCTGATAGTAGGCGTCGGCATATTCGGGCATGAGTCCGATCGCCGCGTTCAAATCGGATATCGCCTCCTGCGGCTTGTCCAGCCCGATCCCGGCCACTCCCCGGGAGTAGTAGGCCTCCGCCTGCTGCGGGTCATAGGTGAGGGCCGTGGAAAGGTCGGCGTACGCGCCCGAGTAGTCCCGCAGCGCGATCTTGGTCTTGCCGCGCTCGCTGTAGGCGACCGCGAAGGTCGGAAGCCGCGACACCTCATAGTCGAGCTCCCGTAGTGCCCCGGTGTAGTCGCCGTTGTAATACCTGATCAGGCCGAGATAGTGGTGCGCCAGGACGAAGTCCGGGTCGAGTTTCACCGTGCGTTCCAGATCCGATGTGGCGCCCGTGTAGTCTCCGCCGCGGAATCTGGCGATGCCCCGGCTGTTGTACGCCAACGCGATGCCCGGCTCTTTGGCGATGGCGTCGCTCATGATGGTTTCCGTGTTCTTCCAGGCCGTGTTCCTGATGACGGTCAGCGTGGCGAACAGGATCGCGAACACCGCCGTCACCCCGATCGCACCGGCCCGCAGCACGCGATAACGCCCCCGGAGCGGGTCCGTCCAGTCAACGGTGTAACTCGCGGCTGATTTCTTCTATCGCGAGGCCGGGGACAGCCGGCCTTCGAAGGTGATGGCGAAGGCGTTGAGGGCGGCCTTCCAGCGGGTGACCCAGCGTTTGCGGCCCTTGCCCGTGGGGTCGAGACTCATGATCGCCATGTAGACGCACTTGAGCGCGGCCTGCTCGTTGGGGAAGTGGCCGCGGGCCTTGACCGCCCGGCGGATGCGGGCGTTGACCGACTCGATCGCGTTCGTCGAGCAGATCACCCGGCGGATCTCGGCATCGAAGTTGAGGAAGGGCACGAACTCGGCCCAGGCGTCCTCCCACAGCTTCACGATCGCCGGATACCGGCTGCCCCAGGCCTCGGCGAACTCCATGAACCGCTCCAGCGCCGCCGCCTCGGTCGGGGCTGTGTAAACAGGCCGCAGCGCTTTGGCGATCGCGTCCCAGTGCTGGCGGGCGGCGTACCGGAAGCTGGCGCGCAGCAGGTGCACCACACAGGTCTGCACCACCGCCTGGGGCCAGACCTGCTCGATCGCCTGCGGCAGGCCCTTGAGCCCGTCGCAGACCACCATCAGCGCATCACCCGCACCGCGGTTCTTGATCTCGGTCAGCACGTGCAGCCAGAACTTGGCGCCCTCACCGCCGTCACCGGCCCACAGGCCGAGGATGTCGCGTTCGCCGTCGACCGTCACAGCCAGGGCGACGTAGATGGGCCGATTGGCGACCTGACCATCGCGGATCTTCACGTGGATCGCGTCGATGAACACCACCGGGTAGACGGGGTCGAGCGGCCGGTTCTGCCACTCGGTCATGCCCTCGATCACCTTGTCGGTGATGGTGGAGATGGTCTGCTTGGATACCTGCGCGCCGTACACCTCGGCCAGGTGCGCGGAGATCTCGCCCGTGGTCAGGCCCTTGGCAGCGAGCGAGATGACCATCTCATCGACGCCGGACAGGCGCCGCTGCCGCTTGGCCACGATCTTCGGCTCGAAGCTGGCGTCCCGGTCCCGCGGCACATCGATCTCGACGGGCCCGACGTCGGTGATCACCGTCTTGGTACGGGTGCCGTTCCGGGCGTTGCCCGTCTGGCTCGCGCCGCGTTCGTGCTTGTCGTAGCCGAGATGGTCGGTGAGTTCGCCTTCCAAGGCGGACTCCAGCACCAGCTTGGTCAGCCGGCCCAGCAGCCCGTTGTCGCCGACCAGCTCCAGGCCATCAGCGCGGGCCTGCTCGACCAGCTTGGCCACCAGTTCCTGCTCTGAGGCCTGCGGCTTCTTACGCGCCACCGCGGCGTCCTCCAGGTCATTCGTCGCTTCCGATGCCTGGATCACAGTAGTCATCGATGCGTTCTCCTTGATCAGGAGTTACACCGAAGACCGTACAGTCCCCCCGGAGCACCGCGTCCACGAGATATCCGAAGACGAGGAAGAGACCAAGATAGGGCAGATACACATATCGGTTCGCGTGATATCCGTCGATGAGAAGCACGGCCTGGGTCGGCGCGATGGTGACCACGAAGAACCCGAGCCCGAAGACGAGGATTCTGCGCACCGGCCTCACCACCCACGCGGCGGCGATCCCGGCCGCGAGCACGAGCGGGAAAACGGAGAAATACCAGGGGAAGGGCGTGCGGGGGTATTCGTAGGCGAACGACAGGTGCACCGGATAGACCGACTGCACAAGGTGGTCGACCAGCGCCGAGCAGGTCAGGAGGATCCGGTCGACCACGGTGTATCCGCCCTGTGGAACCACGTCCTGCCGTACGTCCAGCCCGACGAGCACCGTGATCGCGGCGATGACGAAGAACGGGAGTTTCTCCAGGAGCAGACGCCGGCTCGGCCCGCGGCACAGCCAGAAGTCCACGAGGAACAACACCACGGGAAGCGCGACGGCGGTCGACTTGGACAGCGCGGCCAGCCCGAACAGCACCACCGACCAGACCAGCGGCCGCCATCGCCATGACTCGAGATAACGCACGTAGAGCGAGATCGCGGCCAGCGAGAAGAGCGTGGCCAGCAGATTGCTGCGGGCCGAGATCCAGGCGACCGTGTCGACGTTCACGGGATGGATCGCGAAGGCCACCGCGACGAAACAGGCCGGGAAAGCGCGCTCGGTGAGCCGCCGGAAGAGCAGGAACACCAGCACCACATTGGCCAGGTGCAATATCAGGTTCGTGAAGTGGTACATGCCGATCGCGCCATGGCCGAACATGTAGTCGATCGCGTACGACACGTACACCAGCGGCGTGTACATGAACTGCAGCGGCGTGGTGAACCAATAGCCGATGTTGGCCGCGCTGAACTCCCGGATGGAGACGTTGTCCACGACGCCTTCGGGATCGTCGAAATAGATGAAGCCGTTGCCGAGGCCGTTGGCGTGCACGGCGAACGTCCCCGCGACGATCAGGAACAGAATCTGCCACGGCAGGGAAGAGTTCCGCGCTCCGATCGCGCTCGCGGGTGCGGCCGCGTAACGAGGACCACGGCGAACGGCCGGGCGAGCGGGCGTCATCACACGCCTCCAGTGAGCGTCGTCGCTGACGGGCGTCCCGGTCCCGCCGGCGTTCCCACGCCGGCTTTCCGGGCGTCCGCGACGAGGCAGAAGGCGGGCGTTCCCGGAAATCGTGGACCGCCCCGGACTGTACGCCGCACTGATCTAACCCGGTACCGACGGCGGCCCGCGCCACCCGGCACAAGGGGCCTGACCAGGAAGATTGCCCAGGGCGGCAAGGCCGTCCGCTGAAACGATCAGAGCGGCGCCCTCGGTGCCCGGCTCAGTGCTCGCCCCTGTGCCCCGCTTCCGTGCCCCGGCCTCCGTGCCCCGGCCTCCGTGCCCCGCCTCCGTGCTCGGCCTCCGTGCTCGGCCTCCGTGCTCGGCCCAGGGAAGCAGGCCGAAGCATCAGTGCCCCTGCCCGGGCCGCTCTCACCCGCCGGTGTATACAAGGCGAACATGACAGCGGATACCTTCACGGATTCGACGGCATTCCTCGCCTCCAAGGGCGCCGCCGGGCTCCCCCACCCCGGGGGCACGCTCCTGGAACACCTGCGGCGCGTCGCCGCCCGGCTCAAGGACTGGGGCGCGCCGGAAGAGGTCCAGCTCGCCGGCCTGTGCCACGCGGCCTACGGCACGGACGGCTTCGACCACCCGCTCCTCGGCCTCGCCGATCGCGCCGCGCTGGCCGAGGTGATCGGGGCCCCGGCCGAGGCGCTCGTATATCTCTACGCATCCTGCGACCGCGCGGCCACCTATCCCGCCCTGCGCTTCGCCGACCGCTTCACGGGCCGTACGGTCGACCCCTCCGACACCGAGCTCCGGGCGTTCATGCTGATCACGGCCGCGAACGAGATCGACGTCGCCCGGCACAACGCGGACATCCGCACCGAGCACGCAGCCGCGCTGCACGCGTTCTTCGCCCGCAACCGGGACCTGCTGCCACCGGTCGCCTGGGAGGCCGTCAAGGAGACCTTCGCCGTCCGCATCGCGAGCCTCGATCACCTGGTCCTGACCGTGGCCGACATCCCCCGCGCCATCGCCTTCTATCGCGACGCCCTCGGCATGGAGCCGGTGACCTTCGGCGACGGCCGCCACGCGCTCGTCTTCGGCTCCAGCAAGATCAACCTGCACCAGGCCGGGCACGAGATCCGGCCGCACGCCCTCCACCCCGTGCCGGGCAGCGCCGACCTCTGCCTGATCACCCACTCGCCCCTGGATCAGGTGGCCGCTCATCTGACCGCTTCGGGCGTACTCATCGAAGAAGGTCCGGTGCCCAGGACCGGCGCGCTCGGCCCGATCACCAGCCTGTACGTCCGCGACCCGGACCACAACCTCATCGAGATCTCCACCTACGACTGAGAAAGAGTCCTTGACGTCGGCTCCGGCACCCCGGCCCGCGAGATGGTGCAGGCGTCTTGTTCAGGAGACCGTACGGCAGGCCGTCGGCGCATTCGAGCGCACGCCCGGCCTGCCGTACGGGAAACGGCACAGCGCACGCCCGGCCTGCCGTACCGGAAACGGCGCCGCCCATGCTCGGGCCTCGACCGTTCACGACTTCAGCGTGAGCCTCTTCCTCGACGTGCCCGGGAAGACGACGATCAGGTGCTCTTCCTCCTCCGAATCGTCGACCCGCACGTAGACACGGAGCCGGTAGCGGCCCTTCCCGTTGATCGCCAGGTTCGGCATCGGGGCACCCGCGCCCACCTCTCCGCCCTCGCTTATGTCCGGCACGGTGAGCCTGCCGCTGCGGCTGACGATCGGCACCTCGTTGACCTGATCCCATCCGGCCGTCCGCCGCGGCGGCGGGGTGCGGAAGGCCTTCACCGTGAGGCAGACATCGGCCACATCCGCGACATGGCCGACGAGCACCGCGCTGCCGGCCACCCCGATGCCGGCGTCGTCGTCGAAGACCCTGTCCATCGCCTGCTCCGCCGTCTCCTCGGCCGCTTCGTCTTCGGGGTCGTAGACCAGATAGCCGGGATCGCCGTCGACGAACAGGAAGTAGTTGGCCGTGGCCTGGACGACACCCTTCGTCCGGGGCCACGGGTCGCGGCACCTCGCGTTCTGCTCGGCGACGTAGGCGGCGTCCGCCTCCTGCATCTCCGTGGTCGACCGCAGCAGCTCCGGATGGGTCGCGCCGACGATCTCGGGACAGACGTAGACGAGGTCCCACGGGTCCGCGCCCCAGGCGGGCCGCGCGCTCCCGGCCCGGGTGAGAATCGCGTGCTCCTCGTCGCGGTCCTTCGCATGGCACAGCATCCGCCCGTACGCGAGGATCTCCTGGTCCGACACGCTGTCCGGGAACACGGGCGGCACTCCGCCCTCCCTGCTCCGCGCCCGGCACAGGAACGCGGCGTCCCGTTCCGAGGGTTTCAGATCGCCGAATGCGGGCCGGTCATAGCAGTCCACCGACCAGCCGGTGTAGGTGAGGTGCGGGGTCGCCTCCGGGTGGATCGCTGCGATGACCGGCAGTACGGCCACGGCCACCACCGCGACACGGATCACGCGCCGCCGCGCGGGCGGCAGGTCCGTCTGAGTGCCCTCGGCGGGCATTTCACGGGCGGTCGCCGCGATCCACACGCTGCTGATCAGCGCCGCCGCGTCCATGATGACCACCGCCGCCAGGCTGCCGCCGGAGATCCTCCCCAGGAGAACGTTGAGCGGGATCGCCAGCGCGCAGACCCCCACCGACAGCCATCCGGCGGCCTGCGTGCCGCGGCTCCACCGGCCGTCGCGCCACTGTCCGACGACCGTGATGGCGATCGCCGCCGCTCCGCCTGCCAGAAACGTCAGTTCGACGATGGTGCCCGATCCGAGCCGCGGGAGGTCGAGTTCGTCGAGCAGTTCGTCGGCCATCCCCATCAGCTCGACCGCGTACATCACCCCGGCCACCGCGCGCAGCATGCGGGACCGCCAGCGGATGACGAGCAGGTAGAGGACGTTGATCGCGGTCCACAACGCGAGCTGGAACGCCGCGTCGACCGCGCCGGGAAGCAGCGCGATCGAGTACCACGGCACGAGGGTGCACGCCACCGCCAGATAGAGCAGCCGGCGCAGTGCCTTCGCCTGACTATCCAGCGGTCCCGGCGCGGGGGCGCGCAGGATCAGCCACAGCAGCGCGGCCTTCACCAGAGCGGCCACGAGCAGCACCACGATCATCGGGGTGTCGAACCCGGCGCGTACGAAGAACTCCGCATAGGCCGGCGGCGTCCATTCGACGGCGGCCCAGAGCCAGGCGTCGCCGAGCACCAGCCCCGTCACCGCCGCCGCAAGAACCAGGCCGACTACGCAAATCCTGATAATTCGCGAAAAGCTATTCGGAGACACAAGATGCGATCTTAGTGTGGCATTGCCGTACGGCCGGACACAGCGAAACGACGAACGGTCCCGTCACGCCGATCGGACTCCACGACCGCAGATTTCGCTATCGATTTCTCCGGAAACCCGGGCGCGCACATTCACACGCACGTACGGGCCGCCTCGAAGTAGCCGGAGCCGACGACAAGTCTCCGTATCCGAGCGATTTCGCTGTCAAGCCGAGCGCGAATCCCGTTGCTTCGTCACGACCGGATGAGGGGCCGGGTCTCCCCCGCACCGGTGACCACGAGGTGGCGGCGGCGGCTCGGCGCCATCATGGTCGGGTGGGAGATGCCCCAGGCCGCGCTCGCGCAGATCATCTCCTTGATGCGGGCGGCGGTCCGGCCCGTGAACGCGGTGGGCAGGACCTGGTCGTCGGGGGTCACGCGCTGGACGATGCCGTCGTGGCGTCCGATGCTGACGCACTGCAGGACGTAGCCGATCGTGGTCTCGGGAACCTTGCGACCGGTCAGGCGCGCGGCGATGACGTCGGCTGCCAGCCACGCCATCGGGTTCGCCGAAGCGCAGGACATCCGCAGCGGCTTGCCACCCGCTCCTTCGGCGGCTTGAGACAGGCCTGGTGATGCTTGTCCTTGGCGTTGCCGACAGCGAGCAGGACGCCGGTGTCGCACAGGAGCACGTCAGCGGCCCATCTCGGAGCGCAGGATCTCCTCATGGCGTTCGGCGAGGTCCGGCTCAGCCTCGAACGACGCGAAGAACGGGAAGGTCACGCTCCGCGGGGGCAGGCTCGTCCAGACGGCCACGGATCAACTCCAGAGCCGGGCGTAGCTCCGACTCCGGCAACTGGTCCACGAGATAGTGCAACTCCTCGCGCATGGCGCTCGTGCCTCCAGTCTAGGTGTCAGGCAAGACGAAGGCAGAAGCATTGGGCGTAGCCCGGCCCAAATAAGGTCGGTGAGGACCGTGAGAGCGACTGAGCTCGCTCGGCCAGGCAGCCGCATGAGAGGCGAAGTGCCGTGACAGCAGCCCCAGGTCGCTGGTATGGCCCCTCTCTTGCAACCTCTGAGATTGCTTGCCATCGCTCGTAAAAAGAAGATTCGCCCGCCACGGTCATGCGGTCGTCAGACCCCGCAGCCGTCCCCACGCCGCTGCCCATGGCGACCTCCTTGGCATCGGCGATGGCGACCTCTTCGCCCCTGCCGATCATCGGCCCACCGCGATTCTTTGTCATCGCGAGGGCTCCACTCGCACGCTTTCCGAATAAGTCCAAGACGGCAATCTTCACTCCGGTACGGCCCGCCGTGCACGACGCCACAACCGGAGAGTTCCTGGCCGCCATCCCTCTGCCGGCAGGAGTGCGCTCCTCCTGGCAAGTTCTAGCCGCGGCACCCGACAACCGCACCTTTGTACTGTCCGGATGGACCGGGCCGGACTCTCCTCTCCGATTCTTCCGCGTCCACCTCGCCGAGGACGGGTCGCCGAGCGACCCGATACCCGTCCCCGGACTCGAGAGCGACGCACTGGGCGCCGGATACATCCTCGCCCTGAGCCCGGACGCCACGAGACTGGCCTACGCCGCCTCCATCCCGGGTGGAGCGAAGATCTCTGTTGTCGATCTCGCCACCGGGCAGCGCCGCGACTGGAGCACGCGAGTGTCCGTGGTGACCGGCCTGGCCTGGGCCCCGGACGGTCAGCGGATCGCACTGGTGGTCGGTGGCTGGGGCATCGGCGTCCTCGACCTCGGCTTGAAGGGATCCGATCTGCTGGCCGCCACCCGCCTCGTCAAACCGAGCAACGACCTGCCATTCCTGGAATCTGTGGCCTACACCCCCGATGGCAGTGCCCTGATCTACTCGGCCGGTCATGCCATAATGCGCATCCCGGTCGACGGTAGAGGGAAATCGCAGGTTCTCGCGCGGCTCACCCTCCGTTTCAGCCTTGATGGAACCGGCCAATACCTGCTCTACGTGCACCGATGGCGGGGCTTTCGAGTCGATCTTGCCAATGGTTCGACCACGCCGATGCCGATCAAGACCGATGAGCACCCCGGCGAGGGCGACTCCCCGAACGCCGCCTGGTGATGACCCCATCCGAGAGCCATCGCGCGGGCGGCGGTCGACGTGGTCGCCAAACAGCTCTCCGCGACCTGGCGTGCATGGGCCATGACAGTGTGCGCGCCGCGATGATCTACCAGCACCGCACCGCTGAGGCAGACCACAAGATCGCCAATGTCATGAACGGCAAGATCGCACAAGTCCTACCGACTGAGGCGAGTGGTCACTGAGCAAGATCGATTGCGTTCGCTAATGGCACGTTAATGGTACGAGCCCCGTGTTCCCTGATGGGAGACGGGGCTCTTTTCGCAGGTGGGCGGTACTGGGTTCGAACCAGTGACCCCTCGCTTGTAAGGCGAGTGCTCTACCGCTGAGCTAACCGCCCGGACCGGACTACACCTTACGACACCGACCCGCCTCTCAGCACATCGAGTGACCAGTCGGCGCCCGCGTCGCCGTCTCCCGCGGCCTGCCAGCCGAGTAGGGCCGCGCCCAGCATGCCCGCCCGGGTGCCCAGGGCGGCCGGGCGTACGGGCGGGGGCTCGCGGAAGGCCAGCCGACCGGCGAGCCGCTCCTTCAACGGCTCGAACAGGGTTGCGCCTGCCTCCGCCAGGCCGCCGCCGATGACGATCAGGGCCGGGTCGAGCACGAGCACGTACGACGCGAGGGCGATGGCCAGGGCCTCGATCGCCTCGCCGAACACCTCGGCGGCCACCGGGTCTCCCGCGACCGCGAGTTCGACGACCTCCTTCGCTGTCGCCGTACGGCCGGAGCGGTCGGTGAAGCGCCGGGCCACGGCCGAGGCGGAGGCGTAGGTCTCCAGGCAGCCGATCTGCCCGCAGGCGCACTTCTCCCCCGCGGGCCAGACGGCCGCGTGCCCGATCTCGCCGCCCCACCCATGCGCTCCGCCGTACGGCTCGCCGCGGAGCACCACCGCTCCCGCGATGCCGGTGCCGATGGGCAGGAAGAGGAAATCGGCGACGTCGCGGCCCGCGCCGAAGACGCTCTCGGCCAGGCCGCCCGTACGGACGTCGTGGCCGAGCCGCGCCGGGACGCCCGGCGGCGTGAACGCCTCGGCGGGCACGTCGCGCCAGCCGATGTTGGCCGAATAGACGGCGGTGGACGCGGTGACGATGCCCGGTACGGCCAGGCCAACCCCGGCGGGCTCGGCGCCATACCGGGAGCGGCCGAGGTCGGCGATCTCGCCGACGTAGGCGCGCACGGCGTCCACGACCGCGTCAGGACCGTCCTCACGCCCCGTGGGACGCCCGGCGAGGACGGTGACCTCGCCGCGCCGGGTGACGAGGCCGCCCTTCATGGAGGTGCCGCCCACGTCCAGGGCGACGACGTACGTCACGAGCGGCCCAGGACGCGGTCGAGGGCCGCCTCCACCTCCGCGGCGAGGCCGGGCATCCGGGCGGAACCCGGCGGGCCGGCCGTGACGAGCGGCTCACCGGCGCGGGCGAGCCGCACCTCACCGCAGGAGCGGCACTCGATCTCCCCCAGGCGGCAGATCAGCGCGATCGAGCCGCACGAGGCGCACGTGTCGAGATCGAGATCGTGCACGCGCTGGCAGTCCGGGCAGACGAGGACCTGCGCCTCGTGGCGCACCGCGCGCTTCCATGGGCTGGCGCCGCGGACGGGGTCGGTCTGCCGGGCCCCGCACCGGTAGCAGGGCATCGTGGCCTCCAAAAGGGCGAGTCGGAGTCGGAGTCGGATATGTCAGTGCCCGGGGGCGGGCAATGAAACGATCAGATGTCCGCGAGCGCCTTGCGGTACTCGTCGAGATCGCGTGCGGAACCGATCGGGTTGACGACCTTCCAGCGCACGATGCCTTCGCCGTCGATGATGAACGTGCCCCGGAGCGCGAGGCCCCTGTCCTCATCGAGGACACCGTACGCCCGGGCGACCTCACCGTGGGGCCAGAAATCCGACAACAGGGGAAAAGTGAAACCCTCCTGGTCGGCCCAGGCACGCTGGCTGAACATCGAGTCGACCGACACCGCCAGCACCTGGACGTGCGGAGGCAGGGAGCCGGCGAGCTCGTCGCGGATGGCCGCGAGCTCGCCATGGCAGACGGGGCTGAAGGACAGGGGATAGAAGACGAGCATCACGGTTTTTCCCCGCAGGCCGGACAGGCGCACGGGGACTCCGTGCTGGTCCTTGAGCGCGAAATCCGGAGCCCGCTGCCCGACCTCTATCGCCATGAGCAGTCCCTCCCCAGGTGTCCGCTCATCATCCTGCCGTACGGCATCCCCGGGCCGTACGGCAGGGCAATACTCAGCGGCGGGCCTTCGGGGCGACGAGCCTTGTGCCCGACCAGTCCCTGGCGGCGCTCACGCTGCTCGTCTGCGACAGACCCGCGGTCGCCGCGTCCTCGCCGATGTCGCTGGGCTCCACGTGGCCCTCGCGCCCCGCCTTGGGGGTCAGCAGCCAGATCTGGCCTCCGTCGGCGAGTGCGGTCATCGCGTCGCTCAGCGCGTCGAAGAGGTCGCCGTCGCCGTCACGCCACCAGAGCAGCACCACGTCGACGACGTCGTCGTAGTCCTCGTCCACCAGCTCGTTGCCGGTCAGCTCCTCGATGGACTCGCGCAGCGCCTCGTCGCAGTCCTCGTCCCAGCCGACCTCTTGCACCACCTGACCGGCTTTGAGGCCGAGTCGTTCGGCCAGGCCGCGCTCGTCCTGCGCCTGACCCGCGGTCGCGCTCACGTTTATCCCTCCTGCTTGGGTGACCCCGCCCAGTTTGCGGTTGTCCCGGCTCGTTGAGAGCCATGCTTCGGCACAGTCCACACGCTGCGACCCTTCGTCGTCAACGGTCGCCACGGCGGGTGACCCGCACCGTTATCTCTTAATCGGTCAAAAACGACAAACGAACACGCCTGTCGGGGTTGTCGACGTTGAGATCGACCAGGGCGACCGACTGCCAGGTCCCCAGCGCCAGCCTGCCCGCGAGGACGGGAACGGTAGCGTACGGCGGAATGAAGGCGGGCATGACATGCGATCTCCCGTGCCCGCGAGAGCCGTGCGCATGCCGCCACCGGTCGTCCGCCGGCAGCAGGTCTCCCAGGGCGGCCAGCAGGTCCTCGTCGCTCCCGGAGCCGAGCTCGATCAGCGCCACGCCCGCCGTCGCGTGCGGGACGAAGACGTGCAGCAGCCCGTCTCCCCCGCACTCGCGCACGAAGTCGGCGCACTCCTTCGTTATGTCGTGCACGCGCTCGCGCGCGCCGGTCCGCACGTCGATCACCGTCGATTTCACATCCGCGATATTACGATTCGCGCTGAGCTGGGACGACGACGGCGTCCGGTCCGGGGAAGACGAGCGCCTCGTGCCCGTCCTCATATCTCACCAGGAACGGCGGGCCGCCCTCCGGGCCGCGGACCTCGACGATCACACCGTGCTTCTCGTGGTCGCCCACGACGGCACCGTGCACCACCAGCCGGTCCCCTACCGTTGCATGCATCTCGGTCCCCCTCTCTCCTGAGCCTGGTACGGCTATCGCCACCTGGAAAGAGGAGAAACCCTCCTCTCCTCAGAGGAAGGGACAACTCATACCAAAACGTTACGTGGCCGCCACACGACCGCCCGGCCCCGTCCGCTTGTCCCGGGCGACATGCCGCAGACCTGGAAACAGACGAGTAGAGAGCGTGCCGTAGACGATTACAAATCGTCGGGGATCCCGGCCGCGCGACGACTTCGCCGGGCCTTCCGGATAAGGCTCGGCAAGGCCGGGTAGGGGGGTTCCGACCAGGCACGATATGACCTCTGAGACCCTGCGGCGCCCCCGGCGGCGGCCAGGAATGGATGGTGGGTAAAAATCGTCCTACCATCGGTGGTCTAGGCCAAGAACTGCCCCGCAGCCAGCGCGGACGGTTCGGTTACCGGGAAGTAGAGATGCACTTTCCGGTAGGACGAGACAGGATGGAAGAAGACCGCAACGCCGCGATCAAGCGCTGACTGCATCGCAGCAGGCAACCCAGACGTAACAGATCCGACGAGACACAGTCCATTCTCGGAAGGCGAGACCCAGTGGCTTCCGGACGCCAGCGTTTTTCGATCATCAGTGACGGCCTACCCAGCCAGTTGCCTGATGTCGATCCGAGCGAGACCAGCGAATGGCTCGAATCGCTCGACAACGTCATCAAGACCGAGGGTCGCACCCGGGCCCGCTACCTGATGCTCCGGCTGCTAGAGCGCGCCCGCGAACACCAGGTCGGCGTGCCCGGCCTGCGCAGCACGGACTACATCAACACCATCCCACCGGAGCGTGAGCCCTGGTTCCCAGGGGACGAGTACGTCGAACGCCGCATCCGGGCCTACATCCGCTGGAACGCGGCGGTGATGGTGACCCGTGCCAACGCGCGGACCAACGTCGGCGGCCACATCGCCACCTACGCGTCCGCGGCCTCGCTCTACGAGGTGGGCTTCAACCACTTCTTCCGCGGCAAGGACCACGGGGAGTCGGGCGATCAGGTCTTCATCCAGGGCCACGCGGCCCCGGGCATCTACGCCCGTGCCTTCCTTGAGGGCCGCCTCGACGCGGCCCAGCTCGACGCGTTCCGCCAGGAGCTGTCCCACGGGATCAAGGGCCTGCCGTCCTACCCGCACCCCCGGCTCATGCCGGACTTCTGGGAGTTCCCCACGGTCTCCATGGGCCTCGGCCCGATCGGCGCGATCTACCAGGCGCGGTTCAACCGCTACCTGCTCAACCGCAAGATCAAGGACACCAGCCGCAGCCACGTCTGGTGTTTCCTGGGCGACGGCGAGATGGACGAGCCCGAGTCGCTCGGCGCGATCGGCGTCGCGGCCCGCGAGGAGCTCGACAACCTCACCTTCGTCATCAACTGCAACCTGCAGCGGCTCGACGGCCCGGTACGCGGCAACGGGAAGATCATCCAGGAGCTGGAGTCGTACTTCCGCGGTGCCGGCTGGAACGTCATCAAGGTCGTCTGGGGCCGTGACTGGGACCCGCTGCTCGCGGCCGACGTCGACGGCGTGCTGGTCAACCAGATGAACACCACGCCCGATGGCCAGTTCCAGACCTACTCGGTCGAGTCGGGCGCCTACATCCGCGAGCACTTCTTCGGCGGCGACCCGCGCCTGCGCAAGATGGTCGAGCACATGACCGACGACGACATCCGCAAGCTGTCGCGCGGCGGTCACGACTACCGCAAGGTGTACGCCGCGTTCAAGGCGGCCCGCGAGCACGTCGGCCAGCCGACCGTCATCCTGGCCCAGACGATCAAGGGCTGGACGCTCGGCAAGGACTTCGAGGCGCGCAACGCCACGCACCAGATGAAGAAGATGAGCAAGGCCGAGCTCAAGGAGTTCCGCGACCGGCTCTACCTGCCCATCCCCGACAAGGACCTCGAGGCCGACCTCCCGCCGTACTTCCACCCGGGCGAGAACAACGACGAGATCGCCTACATGAAGGAGCGCAGGGCGGCGCTCGGCGGCTACCTGCCGAAGCGAGTAGTACGCGCCAAGCCGCTCAAGCTCCCCGGCGACCCCGTCTACTCGGGCCTGCGCAAGGGCTCCGGCAAGCAGAACGTCGCCACCACCATGGCGTTCGTCCGCCTGCTCAAGGACCTCATGCGCGACAAGGAGATCGGCGCCAGGTTCGTGCCGATCATCCCGGACGAGGCCCGCACATTCGGTGTGGACGCGATGTTCCCGACCGCCAAGATCTACTCGCCCCACGGGCAGACGTACGAGGCGGTCGACCGCGAGCTGCTGCTGTCCTACAAGGAGTCGACCGAGGGTCAGATCCTGCACGAGGGCATCAGCGAGGCCGGCTCGATGGGCTCGGTCCTCGCGGCGGGCACGTCGTACGCCACCCACGGCGAGCACATGATCCCGGTCTACATCTTCTATTCGATGTTCGGGTTCCAGCGGACCGCCGACCAGATGTGGCAGCTCGGCGACCAGATGGGCCGGGGCTTCCTGCTCGGCGCCACCGCCGGCCGCACCACGCTGAACGGCGAGGGCCTGCAGCACGAGGACGGCCACACCCCGCTGATCGCCTCGACCAACCCCGCCGCCGTGGCGTACGACCCGGCGTGGGCGTTCGAGATCGCGCACATCGTCAAGGACGGCCTGCGGAGGATGTACGGGGAGCACCCCGAAGACGTCTTCTACTACCTGACCGTCTACAACGAGCCCTACCCGCAGCCGGCCGAGCCGGAGAACGTGGACGTGGAGGGCATCCTCAAGGGCCTCTACCTCTACGCCCCTGCGACGGGCGAGGGGCCGAAGGCGAACATCCTGGTGTCCGGCGTCGCCGGCCCGTGGGCGCTGGAGGCACAGCGGATGCTGGCGGAGGACTGGGGCGTGGCGGCCTCGGTCTGGTCGGCCACCTCCTGGAGTGAGCTGCGCAGGGACGCCCTGGCCGTCGAGGAGCACAACCTGCTCAACCCCGACGCCGAGCAGCGGGTGCCGTACGTGACCACCAAGCTGTCGGGTGTGCCGGGGCCGTTCGTCGGCGTCAGCGACTACATGCGCGCCGTCCCGGACCAGATCGCCCAGTGGGTGCCCGGCGACTGGACCTCGCTCGGCACCGACGGCTTCGGCCTGTCCGACACGCGTTCGGCGCTGCGCCGCCACTTCCACGTGGACGCGGCCTCGATCACGCTGGCGGTGCTGACCCAGCTCGTGCGGCGCGGCGAGGTCAAGGCCGAGACGCTGCAGGAGGCCGTCGCCCGCTATCACCTCAAGAACGGCGTGACCGAGGTGACGGCTCAGCAGACCCCGGAGACCAACGACACCCAGTCGATGGGCGTCTGATCCGCGGATCGTCCGGCGGCCCCCGCTCCGGCGGGGGCCGCCGTCGTTTCCGGAGCCCTCACCCCACGCGGGAGTCCGGAGCCCTCACCCCACGCGGGAGTCCGGAGCCCTCACCCGCGCCGGAAGCGGGGCTGTGTCCGGGGCCTCATCCCGCCTGAGCGGCGCGGATGAGGCCCCGGCGTGCGTTACCGGCCGGTCCCAAGCCACCTCCAAGCGGGTAACAAGAACGTTCCATCACGCTTGCGGCCGTGGATGGAAATCTCAGGAAATACTTCGGCAGACTGACCGGGGGAATGGCCGCGACGGCGGCGTTCGCCCTGCTCGTCGTGGCCGCTCCCGCTTCGGCGGACACCGTGGACGAGGTCCCCGTCGGCACCCGGCTGGCCGCTCGCACCCACCCGGCCGTGCAGCTCACCAGCATCACCTATTCCGGCGAGGTCGTCGTCCCGAGCAGCCAGGCCAAGGAGGCCGCGTGGGACCAGCTCACCAACGAGGCCACCCGGGCCGTGCTCACCGGCAAGATCCCCTCTGACGAGCGGAGCATCGCCAAGTTCCTCTTCCAGCGCGTGGCGGCCGACGTCGACCGGTATCTCCGGCCCGTCGGCCCGGAACGCACGGTCAAGGCTCAGGTCGGCGGCATGTGCACGGGCTGGTGGGTGACCCCCGACGGCTACATGGTCACCGGCGCGCACTGCGTCGAGATGAGCGACGAGGAGCTGTCGCAGACCTTCGCGCGGCAGGCGCTGGAGAAGTTCAACAAGCAGGACGCGAAGGACATGATCAACGCCCTGCGGAACTTCGAGGCCGACAAGGAGATGATCGAGCTCGTCCAGCAGATCTACGTCACCTTCAACAGCACCCACCTGGAGATCCGCGGCCTGCGCAAGAGCCTGTCGGTCCTGCAGAGCCTGCCCGGCGGCGGCGTCGACAAGACGGCCAAGGAGGTCCCGGCCGAGCTGGTGTCGGTCGGCGAGAGCTACCCGGGCAAGGACTTCGCGCTGCTCAAGGTCAACGGCCGGCAGAACCTGCCGACCGTGCCGCTCGGCGATGACGCCGACGTGCAGACCGGCGACACGCTCTACATCAGCGGCTTCCCCGGCCTGGTGACCAACACGCCGTGGTTCAGCGTCGAGTCGAAGCTCGACCCGGCGCTGACCGAGGGGCCGTACAACGCCAAGCGCACCACGCAGGAAGGCGTGCCGTACGTCCAGACGCAGGCGCCCTCCTATCACGGCAACTCCGGGGGTCCCGTCTTCAGCCGGGCGGGCAAGGTCGTCGGCATGCTGATCGCCGGCACCGTGAGCGAGAACGGCGAGGCGTCGGAGAACGAGAGCTTCGTGCTCCCGGTCTCGATCATCAAGGAGAAGCTCAACGAGAAGAACGTCAGGCCCGCCGCGTCGCTGACGACGACGAAGTACAACGAGGCGCTCGACGACTTCTTCCAGCGGCACTACAAGGACGCGCTGCCGAAGTTCCGCGAGGTGCAGGCGCTGTTCCCGAGTCACCCGTACGTCGCGAAGTACATCACCGACTCCCAGCAGGCGATCTCGTCCGGCAAGGACGAGACCCCGCAGCCGTTGTGGCTGTGGATCGCCGCCGGAGCCGGTGCGCTGGTCGTGGCCGGCGGCGGTCTCCTGCTGCTGATCCTGATGCGCAGGCGCAGGAAGACCGCCTTCTCCGCGCAGGGACAGTCGCCCTCGCCCGCGTACGGCGGGCCGTATTTCCAGGCCGACGGCGGCGGTGGCTACCCGGCGCAGGTCGGCGCCGGCTACGACCGGCAGCCGGTGAACGGGCACCTGCTGCCGCAGGGCCGGCAGCCGCAGAGCCTGCCGCCGGCCAACGGCCACCGGCCCGGGCGGACGTCCGGAGACCACGAGGTCCCGCCCTCGCGCGACTTCGATCCCCAGCGGCCTGGCGTGCGTTACGACCGCCAACGGCCGGACATGGGCGACGACTCCCAGCGGCCGGACGCGGGCAACGACCTTCAGCGACTCGACGGCGCGACACGGTATGTGCGTCCAGCTCCCTCGCCCTATGGGCAGCAGTGGTCGCAGGCCGCACCGGGCCAGGGCCAAGATCAGGTTCAGAGCCAGGTCCAGAGCCAGGGCCAAGTCCAGGGTCAGGGCCAGGCCGGCTCCGGCGCCCCGGACATCGCCGACCTGGAGCGGGAGATCGCCGAGCTGCGCCGCCAGTTGCAGCACCGGCAGTTGCAGCACCCGCAGGTGCAGAACCGGCAGCCGGAGGCATGACGAGGCCCCGCCACGGCACGTGTGGCGACGCGGCGGGGCCGGCCGCCCGTGTCGGCACCTCGAACGGGCGGCCGGCGGACCCCACCCGACCGGCGGGGGTGGGGAACGGCCGTCCGAGCGCCCTGACGGCCCGGAGGGGAAGGGCCCGGGGGGAAAGGCACCGCAGGGGAAGCACGGGGGGGATCCCGGCGGGCGTCCGGACGGCCTGGGTCGCTCCGGCCGGTCAGGAACCGGCCGGGGCGAAGATGCCGAAGAGGTTGCCGGACGGGTCGTGAAGGTAGGCGAAATCGGGGCCGCTCTCGTTGCCCACGACCTGGCTGAGCACCTTCCCGCCCAGGGTTTCCACGGTGCGGCAGGTCTCGGCCACGTCCCGCACGAGCACGGTGAAGATGGCGTGACCGGGCATGTCGCCGCGGATGCCGAACACGCCGCCGCTCACCTCGTCGTCACCGTCGTAGCTGATGAGCCGGTAGTCCATGCCCATGGCGGCCGAGTTCTCGTCGGTCTGGAACCGCCAGCCGAACAGGTCACCGTAGAAGCGCTGGACCCCCTCGGGATCGTCGCTCGCGACTTCGAACCAGGCGACGGTGTTGACGGCGGGGACGGCGGGAGTGGTCATCGTCGGTCTCTTTCTTCCGTGGCGCTCTGCAGTTGCGCCCTGCTTGTCGCGCCCTGCTTGTCGCGGCTTGTCGCGCCCTGCTGTAGCCCTCTGTGGCGGGCGCTCTCTCCTGTGCGACGGCGGCGGCCGTGACGAGCGGGGAAGGTGCTCGATGGGCCACGGCCGGCCCGTCGTCGTGTGAGTAGAGCCTCCCGCTCCCTCGCGACACCCCCCTGTCGGCGTTTCCGAAGACTCACGAACATTTTTTCGAAGAAACGATCAGTCGAGCACCGGTGTGCGCGCGATCATGTCAGGCACCCCGGCGTCGAACGCTTCCAAAGGCCGGCCTGGCACCGGATCCTCGGTGAGGACGGCCTCGACGATGCGGTCGAGCCGGAAGACGCGGACGGCGTCGCGCAGGCGGCACCAGGCCACCAGGTACCACCACCCGCTCCGCCCGCCGACGAACGCCCCGGGCTCCACCTCCCTGGTCGTGAGCACACCCTGCGCGTCGCCGTAGTGGATGCGCAGGACGACGCCCTTGAGCAGGGCCTCCTCGATGACCCGGCCGATCGACCCGGTGTAGCGGGACTCCGGCTTGTCGTCGGTGAGGATCTGCACGCGGGCGGCCAGTTGCCGGGCTCGGTCCCCCTCGGGGCCGGGCATGGCGGCGACGAGCTTGCGCAGCGCGCTGCGCGCCTCGTCGGCGAAGGGCTGCTGTTCTGTGCGGCTCAGGGCGATCGCCACCGCCACGGCCTCGGCGGGGGTGAAGTTGAGCGGGGGCAGGGACATGCTCTTGTCCAGCGCGTATCCTCCCCTGCGCCCGACCTCCGCGTAGATCGGCACGCCGGCCTGCTGCAGCGCGGAGATGTCCCGCTCGATGGTCCGCGAGCTCACCTCGAAGCGCAGGGCGAGCTCACGCGCGGACCGGCAGCGCGGGGAGATCGCCCGCAGGTCCTCGACGATCGCGTAGAGCCGGTCGGTACGGTTCACGCCGCAGAGGGTAGGCCACCCCACCGACATTTCTCGCTGACGCGTTCGACTGCATCCCATCAATCCAGGTCATAGTGGGTCAGCGCGAACGGCGCGGTCAGCCGCCGACGGCCTCGGCGAGCTCGGCCAGCCGGTCGCGGCCCGGCTCGGGGAAACGCTCGTCCATGACCTCGGCCCAGGAGATCCGGTCGAGCCGGAAGACGCGGACGTCGTCGCGTAACCGGCACCACGCCACCAGATACCAGTGCCCGCCCCGCCCTCCGAGGCAGATGCTCGGCTCGACGTCCCTGACGGTGGGCACACCCTTGCTGTTGACGTACTCAAGGCGCAGCACGTGCCGCCCGCGCAGCGCCCTGTCGATGGCGCGCTTCACCAGGTCGGGGCCCGCGAGCGCGTACCCGCCCTGGTCGAGCCGGATGGGGACACCGGCCTCCCGGAGCTTCGCGACGTCGCGCACGACGGTGCTCTTGCTGACGCCGAGGCGCGAGGCGAGCTCGCGGGCCGACAGGCACCCGGCGGATTCCAGCTCCCTCACCAGCGCGTCGCGGCGTTTCATGATTCGACGCTACGTCGATCAGTGCGGCCAAACCCGCACAACACACCTCACTCGGACGCCACAGCACCATCACCCCATGCCTGCGACAACCTCCCAGGACCGGGTGTTACGGATGCGTTCGGGCGGTATCCCGCACAGGGCGGCGCGCTCGCACCCGAACCGCTGCCAGTCGAGCTGGCCGGGCGCGTGCGCGTCGGAGTCGATCGCGAACTCGCAGCCCATCTCGTACGCCAGCCGCATCAGGCGCTTGGGCGGGTCGAGCCGGTCGGGCCTGGAGTTGATCTCCACCGCGACGCCGAACCTCCGGCACGCCTCGAAGACGACCTCGGCGTCGAACCGCGACTCAGGCCGCCCGCGTCCGCGTACGACGCGGCCGGTGCAGTGCCCGAGGACGTCCACGTCGGGGTCGGCCACCGCCGTGACCATCCGCCGGGTCATGTCCGCGGCCTCCATCCGCAGCAGCGAGTGGACGCTCGCCACCACGACGTCGAGCCGTCCGAGCAGCTCCGGCTCCTGGTCGAGCGAGCCGTCGGCGTTGATGTCCACCTCGATGCCGGTCAGGATCCGGAACGGCGGGCCGCCCTCCCCCGCGTACCGCTCGTTGAGCTCGGCGACGACGTCGAGCTGACGCCGCAGCCGGTCGGCGGACAGACCGTTCGCGATGGTCAGCCGGGGTGAGTGGTCGGTCAGCGCCAGGTATTCGTGACCGAGCGCGCGGGCGGCGTCGGCCATCTCCTCGATCGGCGATCCGCCGTCCGACCAGTCGGAGTGGCTGTGGAAGTCGCCGCGCAGCGCCGACCGCAGCGCCTGCGCGGCCTCGTCCAGGTCGACGTCCTTGGTGTCCTCAAGCCGCCGCAGGTAGGTCGGCACGGCGCCGTCCAGCGCCTCCGTGATGGCCAGGGCCGTCACCTTGCCGATGCCCCGCATGCCGGTCAGGCCGCCGGTGCGCGCGAGCCGTACGAGCTCCTCCCGGGGCAGGCCCTCGATCGCGGCGGCGGCGCCGCGGAAGGCGCGCACGCGGTAGGTCGGCTCGCCGGCCCGTTCGAGCAGGAAGGCGATGCGCTTGAGCGCCTCGACGGGGTCCACAACCGGCACGCTACCCGGCGTACGGAGCCTCAGCCGGGCCGGAGATAACAGACGCATCAGGAACCCGGCACCTGCCTGTCCCGTTCGTCCAACCAGACGATAATGTGTGCCGATCTCGACAGCAGGAGCCCGATTGGCAGAGCCCGGGGAGAGCCCCCCACCCACGACGCCACCCGGCGGCTCCTTGCCGACCCATCCCATGGCCATGAGCGCGCAGCCGCCGGGGACACCGCCGCCCTCCGGCGGCATCAAGTCCTCCACGGCGATCAAGCTCGGCACCCTGGGCGTGCTGTCCGTCCTCGTCGTCGGCTTCTGCGCGGCGCAGGAGGACTACGAGGAGGTCGGCGCCGACTGCGTGGACACCTCGACGCTCAACCTCGACGGTTCCTACCTCGTCGTGGACGACGACTACTGCGACGACGACGGCGGCCGCAGCCACTACTACGGCTCGCACGGCGCGTACCGCTGGTACTACGGCGGCATCCGGAACGGCAGCCGGGTCTACCGCGGCACGACCGTACGGCCGGCCGACGCCCACATCACGACCCGGTCGGGGCGGATCGTGCAGCGGGGCGGCTTCGGCTTCCACTTCGGCGGCGGCGGCTGAGCGGGCCGGCACGTGCGCAGGCTGAGCTCGGCGCCCAGGGAGGACTGGGCCGCCCTCGTCGAGTCGCAGGGGCTCGCGTTCCACCGCTCCGCCCACCCCGAGGGCCTCACCCGGCCCTACTGGGACGAGAGCGTCCACTACGTCTTCACGATGGACGAGGTCCTGGCGCTGGAGGAGCAGGTCGAGGAGCTGCACCGGATGTGCCTGGCGGCGGCCGACCACATCGTGACCTCCGGCCGGTTCGCCGACCTCGGCATCCCCCCGCACTGCCGCGCGGCCGTCGCGGAGTCGTGGCGGCGGCGCGACCCGCACGTCTTCGGCCGGTTCGACCTGCGGTACGACGGCACGGGCCCGGCCAAGCTGCTGGAATACAACGCCGACACCCCGACGAGCCTGGTCGAGAGCTCCGTCGTGCAGTGGTTCTGGCTGAAGGACGTCTATCCGGAAGACGACCAGTGGAACTCGATCCACGAGCGCCTGGTCGACCGCTGGAAGTCGCTCACGCTCCAGACCGGCCCGGCCCACTTCGCGTGGACCAGCGCCGACGAGACGGGCGAGGAGGCGATGACCATCGGCTACCTCCAGGAGACCGCGGAGCAGGCCGGGCTGGTCACTGCGGCGATCGCCATGGAGGACATCGGCTGGGACGCGCTCAACCACAGGTTCGTCGACATGGAGCACCGGGTCGTCCGCACGCTGTGCAAGCTGTATCCCTGGGAGTGGATCGTCGCCGAGCCGTTCGCGCCGCACGCGCTCGCCCAGCAGGTCTCGATGACGTGGATCGAGCCGCTGTGGAAGATGCTGCTGTCCAACAAGGCCCTGCTGGCGATCCTTTGGGAGCTCTATCCGGGCCACCCGAACCTGCTGCCCGCCTACCTCGACGGTCCCCGTGAGCTGGCCGGTGGGCCCGGCTACGTACGCAAGCCGCTGCTCGGCCGCGAGGGCGCCTCGATGCGGATCTCCGCACCGGGCGTCGAGGTGGAGACCGAGGGCGACTACGGCACAGAGGGCTTCGTCTACCAGGAGTTCCTGCCGCTGCCGGACTTCGACGGCTGGCGTCCGGTGCTCGGGGCGTGGGTCGTCGACGACGAGTCGGCCGGAGTCGGCATCCGGGAGACCGCCGGCCTCGTCACCGACGACACGTCCTCTTTCGTCCCCCACCGCATCCACGGCTGAAAGCGAAGGCCCCCGTGAACACCACAACCTCCATCGGCGACGTGCTCGCGCACGGCGCCCTGGCGATCCTCGCGTACGCCATCCTGGGCGTGCTGCTGCTCGTCGCCGGGTTCTACGTCATCGACCTGGCGACGCCCGGGCGGCTCAGCAAGGTCATCCGCACCGACCGCAATCCCAACGCCACGATGCTGGCCGCCTCCAGCGTCGCCGGCGTTGGGCTCGTCGTGGCGGCCTCCATCTGGTCGTCGGGCGGCGCGCTGCAGGAAGGGCTGCTCGCGACGCTCGTGTTCGGCCTGGTGGGCATCGCCGTGCAGACGCTCGGCATGGTGGCCTTCGACAAGGTCGCCGGCATCTCGGTGCGTGAACTCGTCCAGGAAACGACGCTGCAGCCCGCCGCCGTCCTCCTCGGCGTGACGCACTTCTTCATCGGCCTCATCACGGCCGTCGCCGTCATCTGACCGGCGCCGGCGACCTCCGGCCCCGCGCCCATGAAAGATTCATGGGCGCGCGTGAGGAGCCCCAGGTGGGAGCGCCGTACGCCGCGGCAGCGAGTTTCCGGAGATGCGCCCGTATAGACCGTTCCTGCCCGTAGGGCCTACTCTCCTCCTCGTGTTCACGGGGACCACGGCGTCCGGGCGACCGGCGGAGGAGCCGCCCCGGAAAAGCAGCGACCCCGACGACACCCTGGAGGCAGCCGCCGTGGACGGAACGGCCGTCGCGGAGCCCGGAGACGCCGCAGGCACCCGGGCGGCAGGCGAGACAGAGCCCGCGGAGACCCCCGACGCCACGGCCACCGCCGAGCCGCAGGAGCGGCCGGACGGCGAGGCGGACCCGCAAGGCCCGTCCGCGGGGATCCTGCGGTCCAACCGGCACCTGATCGCGCTGTCCGTGCTCTGCGCGCTGTCGACGGCCCTCAACTGCACCCTCTCGCTGCTCAGGCTCGCCCACTTCCAGGTGGCCACCTACGACCTGGTCATCTTCGACGAGGCGGTGCGCGGATACTCGCACTTCTCGGCGCCCACCGTGCCGCTGCGCGGGGTCACCGGCGGCTTCGGCATGGACTACATCCAGCTCGCCGACCACTTCTCGCCGATCCTGGCCGTGCTGGCGCCGTTCTACTGGCTGCACGACGGGCCCGAGACGCTGCTCGTCGCGCAGGCCGTGCTGTTCGCCCTGGCCATCCCGTTCCTGTGGAAGTTCACCCGCCGCGTGCTGGGCACGCCGCACGCCTACCTCGTCTCCGTGGCGTACGCCATCTCCTGGCCGATCGCGCAGGCGACGGCGGTGGAGTTCCACGAGGTGGCCTTCGTGCCTCTGCTGAGCGCGATCGCCGTCGAGCGGCTGCACGCCGGGCGGCGGCTGCCGGGGCTGCTCGCGGTGGCCGGCCTCCTGCTCACCAAGGAGGACCTGGGCCTCATGGTGGCGGGCCTCGGCGTCTGGCTGTTCTTCACCGGGCAGCGCAGGCTCGGGACCGGGCTGGTCTTCACCGGCGTGGCCGTGTTCGAGGTCGTACGCAAGTTCCTGATTCCGCTGGCGGGCGGCAACCCGGCCTACTACACGCGCTACTCCAAGCTCGGCGATGACCTGCCGCAGATGCTGTGGAGCGCCGTCACGCACCCGCTCCAGTTCGTGGGCATGCTCTTCGACGACCACTCGAAGTGGGACACCTGGGGCCTGCTGCTGTGGCCGGCGCTGTTCCTGTGCCTGCTGTCCCCGCTGTTCCTGGCTGCGCTGCCGCTGATCCTCGAACGGCTGCTCGCCGACTCCGACAACTGGTGGTCGACCGGCTGGCATTACGACGCGTTCGTGATCATGGTCCTGCTGATGGCCGGGGTGGACGGCGCCGCCCGGCTCATCCGGTGGCTGGAGCGGCGCGGGGTGCCGCGCCCCGGGCACGGCCTGCGGCTGGCCTACGCCGCCGCGGTCTTCGCGGTCGCGGTCACCACGGTCCCCTACCGGCCGTTCGACAACCTGATGAGCCCGGACTTCTACCAGCCCGATCCCCGTACGGAGGCCAGGGAGCAGGCCATCAGCATGGTCCCCGAAGGCACGGTGGTGGAGGCGAGCGACGACTTCGGCGCGCGGCTGTCCGGCCGGGCGACCGTGCTGTGGTGGGACTACCAGAAGCGGGGCACGCCCTGGATCGTGGCCTCCGTCAACAACGACCTGCGCGGCGTGGTGGACAGCTACCTGACCGAGGGCTACGAGCTGCGCTTCGACCGCCAGGACATCGTCGTCCTGCACCGCATCGGCTCCTGAGGCCGCCGCGCCGCATCGGCGCCCGAGACCGCCGCACCGCGTCGGCGCCCGAGACCGCTGGGCCGCGTCGGCTCCTGAGCCCGCGGCCCGCCGCTCCGACCTGCGGTGACGCCGCCCACACACCCGTACGGCACGATCAATGCGATGACCTGGCACGCTAGAGGGCGTGAGCGAGCGGGGCGCGTGGAACGGCGGGCAGATGCGTACGGACGGGCAGAACGACGACGTCGTCCGGACGGCCGGAGACGGTGTGCCGATGAGCGACGGCGTCCGGGACGACGACAGGATCCGCGAGGACGACAAAATCCGGGAGGACGACAGGATCCGGGAGGACACGGCGCGGCGGCTCGACCGCGCCATGGGCAGCCTCGGAACGGCCGCGATGGCCCGCATGGAGGAGCGGCTGGCCTGGTATCGCGCGCTGTCGGCCGAGGACAGGTCGTGGGTCGGCCTGGTGGCGCAGGCCGGGATCGCGGCGTTCGTCGAGTGGTTCGGCCACGCGGGCGAGGGGCGGCCGACGCCGAGCATCGAGTTCTTCGGCACCGCGCCGCGCGAGCTCAAGCGCAGCGTGTCGCTCCAGCAGACGGTCGATCTCGTCCGCATCGTCGTCGAGGTCGTCGAGGCCCAGGTCGAGGAGCTGGCCGCGCCCGGCGGCGCGGAGCTGCTGCGGCACGCGATGCTGCGCTACACCCGCGACGTCGCCTTCGCCGCCGCCCAGGTGTACGCCAGGGAGGCCGAGGCGCGCGGCTCGTGGGACGCGCGGCTTGAGGCGCTGATCGTGGACGCGCTGGTGCGCGGCCAGGTCGACGACGGGCTGCACTCGTGGGCCGCCGCGCTCGGCTGGACCTCCGCGCCGGTCGTCGTCTTCGCCGGGTACGCCCCGGACGAGGACCCGCAGAGCGTCATCGACGGCCTGCGCGACAAGGGGCGCCGTCTCGGCCACGAGCTGCTCGCCGGGGTGCAGGGCGACCGGCTCATCGTCATCGTCGGCGGCGCGGACGGCGTCAAGGACGCGGCGCGCGGCGTGGTGGCGCGCTTCGGCCCCGGGCCCGTCGTGATCGGGCCAGAGGTGCCCGACCTGCACGCGGCGGCCAGGTCGGCCCGCGCCGCCATCGCGGGCCTGCGTGCCGCCGCCGGGTGGCCCGACGCCCCGCGCCCGGTGCTCGCCGAGGACCTGCTCGCCGAGCGCGCGCTGGACGGCGACGAGGACGCCCGCGCCCAGCTTGTGGAGAACGTCTACAAACCGCTCGCCGGGACCCCGCTGCTCGACACGCTCGCGACCTACCTGGAGCAGGGGACCTCGCTTGAGGCGACGGCCAGGCTGCTGTTCGTCCATCCGAACACCGTGCGATACCGTCTACGTAAGATCACGGAACTGACCGGGTATCAGCCCACGGAGGGGCGGTCCGCATTCACCCTCCAGGTGGGTCTCATACTCGGGCGTCTGTCCGTAACCTGAGCCGGGTGCCTTAATCTGCTCGACACCGAAACTGTAGGTACCCCACAACACGGCAGCGGCAAAGTTCGTTCGGATCTCCATCAGTGTGGTGAACCTCTACAGGGCAGGGTTGAGTACGTGCTCGTCATCGTCGCTCCGGGCCAAGGCGCCCAAACCCCAGGATTCCTCAGTCCGTGGCTCGAGATACCCGAGTTCCGCGACCGGATCTCCGCGTGGTCGGAGATCGTGGAGCTCGACCTCGTGGCGTACGGGACGACCGCGGGCGCCGATGAGATCCGCGACACCGCCGTGGCCCAGCCCCTGCTCGTGGCCGCCGCCCTGGCGTCGTTCGAGACGCTCGGGATCAGGCCCGACGTGGTCGCGGGACACAGCGTCGGCGAGCTCGCCGCGGCCGCGATCGCCGGGGTGCTGACCCCCGAACAGGCCCTCGCCCTGGTGCGCGAGCGCGGCCGGGCGATGGCCAAGGCCGCCGCCGTCACCGAGACCGGCATGACCGCGGTGCTCGGCGGCGCGGAGGAGGACGTCCTCGCCGCCATCTCCAAGCACGGACTGACCCCCGCCAACATGAACGGCGCGGGCCAGATCGTCGCGGGCGGCACGCTGGCGCAGCTGGAGGCCTTCGCGGCCGAGCCGCCGGAGAAGGCGCGGGTGCGCCCCCTGGCGGTCGCCGGAGCCTTCCACACCGTCCACATGGCCCCCGCCGTCGACCACCTGCGCACCGAGGCCGCGGCGCTGACCCCCGCGGACCCGTCGGTCACGCTGCTGTCCAACTCCGACGGCGCGGCCGTCTCCGGCGGTGCCGAGTTCCTCGACCGGCTGGTGAACCAGGTGGCCAGCCCGGTCCGGTGGGACGCCTGCATGGCGACGATGGCCGAGCGCGGCGTCACCGCCATGATCGAGCTGCTGCCCGGCGGCACGCTGACCGGCCTGGCCCGGCGGGCCCTGCCCGGAGTGAAGACCGTGGCGCTCAAGACCCCTGACAACCTGGACACCGCCCGGGAGGTGCTGCAGTGAAGCTCGGCCAAGGCGCCCCCGCGGCGAGGATCCTGGCGTTCGGTGGCTATCAGCCCGCCAACGTCGTGACCAACGACGATCTCGCCGCCCGGCTCGACACCAACGACGAGTGGATCCAGAGCCGCGTCGGCATCAAGGAACGCCGTGTGGCGGGCCCGGAGGAGTCCGAGATCGACCTCGCCGTGCAGGCGGGTGGCAAGGCCCTCGCGGCCAGCGGCCTGTCCAGCGACGACATCGACCTGGTGATCGTGGCGACCTGCACGATCGAGGCCCCCATCCCCAACGCCGCCGGCCGCGTCGCCCACCGGCTCGGCATCACCGCCCCCGGCGCCTTCGACATCAACGCCGCCTGCGCCGGCTTCTGCTACGCGCTGGCCGCCGCGTCCGACGCGGTGCGGTCGGGTTCGGCGACCAACGTGCTGGTGGTCGGCAGCGAGAAGCTCAGCCAGTGGGTCGACAGCGAAGACCGTTCGACCGCCGTGATCTTCGCCGACGGCGCGGGCGCCGCGGTCGTGGGCCCCTCCGACCGGCCCGGCATCGGCCCGGTGGCCTGGGGCAGCGCCGGTGACAAGGCCGAGGCCATCCAGGTCAAGGACCGCCGGTCCTACCTCTATCAGGAAGGCCAGACGGTGTTCCGCTGGGCCACCACCGCGCTTCACCCGGTGGCCAGGCTCGCCTGCGAACGTGCGGGCGTGGACCCCTCCGACCTGGCCGCCTTCGTCCCCCACCAGGCGAACCTGCGGATCGTCGAGTCCATCGCGCGCAAGCTGGGCGCCGACAACGCCGTCGTCGCCAGGGACATCGTGCTCGCCGGCAACACCTCCGCCGCGTCGATTCCGCTCGCGCTCTCGCGCATGATCGAGCGCGGCGAGGTCCAGTCGGGCGGTCTGGCGCTGCTGCTGGGCTTCGGCGCCGGCCTCACCTACGCCTCCCAGGTGATCGAGATCCCCTGAGGAACTTGTACGGCCTGCCGTACAGAGCTGGGGCAACCCAGGAAACCGGAAGACAGCAAATCCAAGGAGTAATCGCGACATGGCACTGACCGAGCAGGAGATCCTCGCGGGCCTCGGCAAGATCATCAACGAGATCACCGGCATTTCGGCCGACGAGGTCACCCCGGAGAAGAGCTTCGTGGACGACCTGGACATCGACTCGCTCTCCATGGTCGAGATCGCCGTCGCGGCCCAGGACGAGTTCGGCGTCGAGATCCCCGACGACCAGCTCAAGAACCTCAAGACCGTCAAGGACGTCATCAGCTTCATCCAGGCCTGAGTTCCACGGCCGCACGGGCGTGCCCGCCCCGCCTCCCGCGAGGCGACAGGGCGCGTCCGGCCCCCTTTCACGCCCCGATACCAAGAGGAGTGCAGACAAGTGAGTAAGGACCGGGTACGTGTCGTAGTCACCGGGCTCGGCGCGACGACGCCCCTCGGTGGAGACGTCGCATCGACCTGGTCGGCGCTCCTCGAGGGGCGGTCGGGCATCCGCCCGCTCACCGAGGACTGGGTCGACTCCGTTCCGGTGAAGTTCGCCGGCACCGCGGCCGTCGATCCGGCCGAGGTCCTGCCGCGGCCGGAGGCCCGCAGGCTCGACCGCAGTGAGCAGTTCGCGCTGATCGCCGCCCGCCAGGCATGGCAGGACGCGGGGGCCCCCGAGGTTCCCTCCGAGCGGCTCGGCGTCTGCGTGTCCAGCGGCATCGGCGGCATCGGCACCACGCTGTCGGCCTACGACACCTTCAAGGAGAAGGGCTGGCAGCGGCTGTCGCCGTTCACCGTTCCGATGCTCATGCCGAACGGCCCGGCGGCCTGGGTGGGCCTGGAGCTCGGCGCCATGGCCGGGGTCCACGCCACCGTCTCCGCCTGCGCGTCCGGCGCCGAGGCCATCGGCTACGCCATGGAGATGATCCGCAGGGGCCGGGCTGACGTCGTGGTCGCCGGCGGCACGGAGGCCGCGATCCACCCGCTGAACATGGCGGCCTTCGCGGCGGCCCGGGCCATGTCCACGAGGAACGACGAGCCCGAGCGGGCCTCCCGCCCCTGGGACCGGGGCCGTGACGGCTTCGTCCTCGGCGAGGGCGCCGGCCTGGTCGTGCTGGAGTCGTACGAGCACGCGGTGGCCCGCGGCGCCCGCATCTACGCGGTGGCGGCCGGCCTGGGCATGTCCGCCGACTCGCACCACATCACCCAGCCGGAACCCGAGGGCCGCGGCGTCATGATGGCGATGACCCAGGCCCTGACCGACGCGGACCTGACCGGCCGCGACATCCTTCACGTCAACGCGCACGCCACCTCCACTCCCGCGGGCGACGTCATCGAGGCGCAGGCCATCCAGAAGTCGATCGGATCGCATCCCCTCGTCACGTCGACGAAGTCGATGACCGGGCACCTGCTCGGCGGCGCCGGCGGCATCGAGTCGGTGTTCACGATCAAGGCGCTGGCCGAGCGCGTGGTGCCGCCCACGATCAACCTGGACGACCTCGACGAGGGCGTCGACGTGGACATCGTGCGCGCCAAGCCGCGTGACCTCCCCGAGGGGCAGATCGCCGCGGTCAACAACTCCTTCGGGTTCGGCGGACACAACGTCGCCGTGGCCTTCACGACGGTTTGACATAGGGAGTCTCGAATGACAGTGCTGGACAGCAGAACGGTGGCCGACGCCGCCGACGCCGCCGCCGTCGACCCCCGTGACCCCCTGGTGCGCCTGGGCCACCTGCTCGACGAGGGCTCGATCCGGCCGATCACCCCCGAGGACAAGAGCGGCGTGCTGGCGGTGTCCGGGCGCGTCGAAGGCGTGCCGGTCGTCGCGTTCTGCAGCGACGCCCGGGTCCAGGGCGGCGCCATGGGCGCGGAGGGCTGTGAGCACATCGTCCACGCCTACGACGTGGCCGTGCGGGAGCGGGTGCCGATCATCGGCCTCTGGCACTCCGGCGGCGCCCGCCTCGCCGAGGGTGCCGAGTCCCTGCACGCGGTCGGCCGGGTCTTCGCCGCCATGACCAAGGCGTCGGGCCTGGTCCCCCAGATCTCCGTCGTGGTCGGCCCGGTGGCCGGCGGCGGCGCGTACGGCCCCGCCCTGACCGACATCGTGATCCTCGCCGACAGCGGCCGCATCTTCGTCACCGGTCCGGACGTCGTGCGCAGCGTGACCGGCGAGGAGACCGACATGGCCTCCCTCGGCGGTCCGGAGCCGCACAGCAAGCGCAGCGGCGTCGTCCACGTCGTCACCAAGGACGAGCCCGAGGCGATGCTGCGGGCCCGCCAGCTCGCCGTACTGCTCGGCCACCAGGGCCGGGTGCGCGACGACGTGGACGAGGTCGACTTCGGCACCCTGCTCCCCGACAACCCCCGCCGCGCGTACGACGTGCACCCGCTGGTCAAGGGGCTGCTCGACGAGCCCGGCGTGGAGCTGCACCCCAAGTGGGCGCCGAACATCGTCACCACCCTGGGCCGCCTCGGCGGCCGCACGGTCGGCGTCATCGCCAACAACCCCATGCGGCTCGGCGGCTGCCTCGACTCCGCCTCCGCGGAGAAGGCCGCCCGGTTCGTCCGGATGTGCGATGCCTTCGGGGTGCCGCTGGTGGTGCTCGTGGACGTGCCCGGCTACCTCCCCGGGGTCGGCCAGGAGCACGACGGGATCGTACGGCGCGGCGCGAAGCTGCTGCACGCGTTCGCCGAGGCGTCCGTGCCCCGCATCACGCTCATCACCCGCAAGGCGTACGGCGGGGCCTACATCGCGATGAACTCCCGCTCGCTCGGCGCGACCCGGGTGTTCGCCTGGCCGGACATCCAGGTGGCGGTCATGGGCGCGGTCGCCGCGGTGCGCATCCTCAAGCGGCGCGAGCTGGCCGCCGCTCCCGAGGAGGAGCGCTCCGCGCTCGAGGCCCGGCTGGCCGAGGAGCACGAGAAGACGGCGGGCGGCCTCCAGCGCGCCCTCGACCTCGGCGTGATCGACGAGGTGATCGAGCCGGCCAAGACGCGCGGCATGATCGCCCGGGTGCTCGCCCAGGCCACCCCGGCCCGGGGCGCCCACGGCAACATCCCCCTCTGACGACGCCCCTCTGACGACGCCCCTCTGGCGGCGCCTATCTGAGGACGCCTTTCGGACGACGCACCGGAAGCGCCGGTCCCTGAACGCGGGGACCGGCGCTTTCGCGTTCTCTCGCGGCGGATATCCGCTACTTGACGATTCCGCTGGTTCTCACGGCCTCGCCGGCGGCGTCCTGCGACTGGGTGACGGGCCGGCCGGCCGGCGGCTCGGGTATGGGGCGATGCAACTGCCCGGCCCGGGGGTGTAGGGCCCGCCGCGTGACCACGCCACCGCGCTCGCCGTGCTACGCCGGGCCGTGGAACTCGGCGTCACCCACATCGACACCAGCGACTCCTACGGCCCGCATGTGGCCAACGACCAGCCGCCGGGCGAGAACGCTCATGGGCTCCTCCTCGGGTCCGCGTCGGGGGGTGCGGACGTGGATGAGTCCCGGTATATCTGCGAAAAAGGCGGCTTTCTATGTGGTTTTCATAAGGCGCACCCGCGCGTTGTTATCACGATCCGCGCAAAACAGACCACCGCGGCGCAGGATTCAGGCCACCGCGGCGCAGGGCTGAGACCGCGGTGGCACAGGATCAGACGGCCGCGTGCAGCCAGCGCACCGGCGCGCCCTCGCCCGCGTAGCGGAACGACTCCAGTTCCTCGTCCCACTGCTTGCCGAGCAGGCGGTCGAGCTCCTCTTCCAGGACGACCCGGCCCTGGGCGGCCATCAGCATCACGTTGCGCAGGCGGTCTTCGGGGATCAGGATGTCCCCGTTCGCGCCGACGACCGCCGTGAACGCGCCGAGCGTCGGCGTGTAGGCGTGCCGGGAGCCGTCGACACCCGGTGAAGCGTCCTCGGTTATCTCGAACCGGATGCGCTGCCAGCCCATGAGTGAGGACGTGATCGCCGCCGCCGTGCCGGGACGCCCCTCCCACTCCGCCTGGGCCCGCAGGGTCCCGGGCGCGGCGGGCTGGGCGGTCCACGTCAGGTCGACGGGTACGCCAAGAACGCCTGCGACGGCCCACTCGATGTGCGGGCACAGCGCAGGCTGAGCCGAGTGGACGTACAGGACGCCACGAGCAGCAGCCACCGGACCTCCCAATTCGCATGAGGTGCGCCTTCCCCAACGGCCTCATACTTGGAATGATCACGGTTGGATGACTGTAGGAGAGACTACCGTCCGTTGCAGCCTGGCACCAGAGGGGGGTCATACCGATTGGTGCTTGGCGACCAACCAATTCGGGAAGGACACGCTCCGTAATCAATACGGAAAGGCTTTCCCATGCGCAGCCGGCTCGTCGAACCCCTCCCCGGACGGCCCGCCCTGATCCGGCCCGACGAACTCCTGACCTCCTCTCCCACCGCCGTCTCCCGGTGGGCACTGGCCTCCGAGCCCCTTCCGGGCACCGGCCGGGTCCACCGCGTACGGCTGCCGCCGGGCACCGACGTGATCGACCTGACGGCCACGCTCCGCGACCGCGGGCACGCCGCCTCCCCCAACCATGTCCTTTCCGGCCAGCCGCTGTTCTTCGGCGGGCCCGGCGGGCCGCCCGCACCCGCGGCGGCCCCGCCGTACGAGCCGGGTGAGCCGGGCGAGGTCGTCGCCGCGGTCCTCGACACCGGCCTGGCGCCGCACCCCTGGATGGCACGGTGGTACGACGACGACATCGCCGAGACGCCCGACGCGGACGGCGACGGCGTGCGCGACCGGCAGGCGGGACACGGCACGTTCGTGGCCGGGCTGATCCTGCGGCACGCGCCCGGCGTACGGCTGCGCGTCCTCCGCCTCCTCGACAGCGACGGCGTCAGCGACCAGGCGGCGCTGCTGCGGGCGCTCGCCGTGCTGCGCGACGGCCGGACCGACGTGGTGAACCTCTCCTTCGGCGGGCACACCTTCGACGACGCGCCGCCCCTCGGGCTGGCCGAGGCGCTCGCGGGCTTCCCCGCCGTCGTCGCGTGCGCGGGCAACACCGCGTCGTCGCGTCCCTTCTGGCCCGCGGCACTGCCCGGCGTGGTCGCGGTCGGCGCACTCGACGGCGACAACAGGGCCGAGTTCTCCGCGTACGGCCCATGGGTGGACGTCTGGGCCCCGGGTGTCGGGCTGACGAGCAGCTTCCTCGAGTTCGGCGACTTCCACGGCTACGCCACCTGGAGCGGCACCTCGTTCGCCGCCGCCGTCGTCACCGGCGCGCTCGCCCGCCTGTGCCGGAAGGTGCCGCCGGCGGAGGCCGTACGCCGCCTGCTCGACGGCGACAGGCGGGTCGCGGATCTCGGGGTGGTCGTGACGAGCGGGGATCGGTAAGGTTCTCGTCACCATACGCTTTCCCCCGAGCGCGCAGAGTGACGGATGACGACAGACAACTCCTTCGCCACCATCGACCAGGCCGCCTGGGAGGACCTGGTCGCCCGATTCGACGGCAGGATGTGGGCGGTCGCCCGGGCGTTCGGGCTGAGCACCGCCGACGCGGCCGACGCCGTACAGGGTGCATGGCTCCGGCTCGTGGAGAGCGCGGACACGATCCGCGACCCCGAACGGATCGGCGCCTGGCTCGTCACCACGACCCGGCACGAGGCCGCCCGGCTCAGCCGCAGGGCACGCGGGGAGGTGGTCTCCGACCTGGACGTGCCCGACACGGCACTGCCCGACCCGACCGCTGCGGTGGTGGACGCCGACTTCGGCAGGCAGGTGTGGCGCAGGCTCGACCTGCTCGGTGAGCCGTGCCGGTCGCTCATCCGCCTCTACGTGCTCCACCCCGAGGCGCGGTACGCCCAGATAGCGGTCCGTCTGAACCTGCCGATCGGCAGCATCGGCCCCACCCGGGCCCGATGCATGGCCCGCCTGCGCGCTCTTGTGGAAGAGGAGGACGCATCGTGAGGGAGGAATACCTGCTGGCGGCCCTGCGCATGGGAGCGGGCGCCGACCCGGTGCCGGAAGGCGTGTCGGCCGCCGCCCGCGCGGTCTTCGGCCTGCGGGTGCCCGGAGGCGTGCCCGCCGGGCCGGTCGACCTTCCCGTGCCGCAGGGGGCTCGCTTCGCCGCCGATGCCGGAACGGCACAAGACGAACACGCACAGGCCGAACGCGCGCAGCCCGAGACGGCACAGGGCGAGACGACGCGGCCCGGGACCGCGCAGGCCGGTGTCCGCCGGTTCAGTGCCGATGGCCTGGTCATCGACGTCGAGACGACCGTCACCGGAGGGCGTATGGAGGTGGCCGGTCAGGTGTCCCCCGCCCCCGGGCCGGATGCCACGGTCGAAGTGCGGACGCCGCACATCGCCAAGGTCCGTACGCCCTCCGGCAGCGGCCACTTCGCGGTGGCCGGCCTGCCGCCTGGCTGGGTCAGCGTCGTCTGCCACCGGCCCGGCCACCCGCCCGTCTTCACCCGCTGGATCCACGTGCACCCATGACTCCGCCCGGGGACTCGCTGGACGTAGATCCGCACGGCGTCGATCCGCACGCCATCGATCCGCACGCCATCGATCCGCACGGCGTCGATTTGCTCGGCAGGGCCGAGGCTGCCGTACGGCTCTCCGCGACCGACCCCCGGCTGGCCCTCGTGGAGGCGAGAGCCGTACTGGACCTGGCCGGGTGGCCGGGACCCGCGGGCGCGTACGGCGAGGCGGCGTCGGTGGCGCTGCGCGCGACCGCGCTGGCGGCCCGCGAGCTGGGCGACCTCGAGCTCGCCGGAGAGCGGCTGGAGGAGGCGATCACGGCGGGGCGCGGGTTTCCACGCCGGGTGGCGCAGGCCCGGATGTCGCTCGTCACCGTGCGGGCCCAGCTCGGCGACCCCGAGGGCGGGCTGCGCCTCGCCGACCTCGCCGAACGGGACCTCTCGGGAGCGGACCTCGCGAGGCTCGGCGTGCAGCGGTCGGTCGCCCTGATCCTGCTGGGACGGCACGAGGAGGCCGTACGGCACTGCGACCGGGCGATCGGCCTGCTGGGCGACGACGCCCACTTCAGGGCGGGCGGGCTGCTCAACCGCGGCCTCGCGCACGCCTACCGTGAGCGGTATGCCGAGGCCGAGGCCGATCTCGCGGAGTGCGCCCGGCTTGCGAGGTCGGCCGGCCTGGACCACATCGCGATGCTGGCGGAGGGCAATCTGCCGTTCGTGGCGGCCCGGCGCGGCGACATCGCCGCCGCCTTCGCGCGATACCGGGCGGCCGAGGCGACCCTCTTCGGCTTTCCTGAACGGCTCGCGGTGATGCGCACGGACTTCGCCGAAGCGCTGCTGGCCGCGCGCCTGCCCGGTGAGGCACGCACGCTGCTCGAACAGGCCGTCCCCGAACTGGTGGCGGCCGGGGCGCAGGCGGCGGTGCCCGGCGCACGGCTGCTGCTCGCCCAGGCCGCGCTCCTCGCCGGGGACGCCACGCTGGCCGCGGCGACGGCGCGTACGGCGCTCGCGGAGCTGGACGCCCAGGGCAGGACGGCCTGGCTGCCCCTGGCCAGGGAGGTCGTCCTGCGCGCCCGCCTCGCGGAGACACCCGCACCACCGGACGCACCCGCGCACGAGGCGTCGGACGCCGAGAGCCTGGTCACCGATCTGGTCGCCTGCGCCGGCGAGCTCGCGGTGTGCGGATGGCCTGCTGCCTCGGCCGCGCTGCGGCTCACCGCCGCGGCGGCGGCCGTACGGCTGGGCGCGATCACGCAGGCCCGCGCCCAGCTCGACCACGCCGCCACCGCCACCCGCCCGCTCGTACGCTGGCACGCGGTGGCGATGCGGCATCGGTTGGACGGGGACCTCGATCAGGCCCTGATTGCCGCGGCCCGAGGAATCGAGGCCGTGCACTCCCCCGGCGACGCCGGTCCACTCGATGACCAGGCCGGTCCGCACGGCGACACCGCCGGTCCGCATGGTGACGCGGCAGGTCCCATCGGTGACGCGGCCGGTCCGCGCGACCGTGACGCGGCGCGGGACGCGGAGCTGCGGGTGCACGCGGCACGGCCGGCCGAGGACCTTGCCGCGCTCGGCCTGGAGATCGCCCTCGACCGGGCCCGACGGACGGGCGATGCCCGAACCGTGCTCGAATGGGCCGAACGGTGGCGGGCGGTCGTGCGCGGCGCCCCGGTTCCCGCGCCGCTGCTACACGGCAGCATGCCGACCGGGTCCAGGTTGCACGGCTTTATGCCGACCGGGTCCGGGCCGCACGGCGACCCGCCCGCCGGATCCGGGCTGCTCGTGGAGCTCGTACGGCGCGGCGACGACCTGTTCGCCGTCACGGCCGGCTCAGGGGGATGCACGCTGCGGTTCCTCGGCAGCTACCAGGCGGCAGTGGAGGCGACCGTGCGCATCAGGTATGGCCTGCGCCGCCGTGCCCTGCTCGACACCCTGCCCCGCCCCGGGCGCAACACCCCGCCCGGCCCCAGGCGCGACACCCCACCCGACGCTCCGCTTGACTACGGGCGCAGCACTCTGCGGGATGCGCCGGGCGGCGTGGATGCTTTTCCCATGTCAGTGGGCGAGGGACTCGCAGGGGAGCTGTGCGCGCTCGACCACGTTCTCCTGTCCGGTCCAGGCACCCTGTCGTTGGCGGGGAGCCCGCCCGGCAGCCCGGTGACGATCGTGCCCACCGGAGCGTTGTACACGCTGCCCTGGCCGCTGCTTCCCTCGCTACGCGGCAGGCCGGTGTCGGTGACCGCCGATGCCACCGCGTGGCTCGCCTCACGCCGAGGTCCGGCCGGAGCCCCTCTGGTGCTGTCGCTCGCGGGGCCGGGGCTCGATCACGCCGAGGCCGAGGCCGACATGGTCGCCGCCGCGCACACTCGAGGGCGGCGCATCGGCGCGACCAGGGCGGAGGTGCTCCGCGCGATCGAGCAGGCCGACGTGCTCCACATCGCCGCGCACGGGATGTTCAGCCCGCGCGGGCCCATGCTGTCGCAGATCACGCTCGACGACGGGCCGCTCATGGCCTACGACCTGCTGACCGCGCGGCGGATCCCGCGTCTCGTCGTGCTGTCGGCCTGCGACGCGGGGATGGCCCACGCCCCGGTGGACGGCGCGGCGCTGGGCCTCGCCGGCGCCTTCCTCGACAGCGCCGCCCGCAACGGGGACGCCGCGTGCGTGGTGGCCGGTGTCGTGCCGGTGCGCGACGACGAGGCGCGAACGCTCATGACGCTCTTCCACACGCTGCTGGCCGAGGGCCGCTCCCCCGCCGAGGCGCTCGCCCAGGCCGCCGAGAAGACGGCAGTGCCAGGCTTCGTCTGCTTCGGCGCCGGCGACGAACCCCTCGCCACGAGCTGACGGCCCGCCACCGGACCAGCATCAGGACCCAGTGCCGGAGTCAGGCGTCATGAGCTGGCTCCGGGACGATCGCCAGTATCCGGCACCGAAGCCAAACATCGCAGCCGACCATGCGAGCGAAGCTCCAGGACGCGCATCAGGATCCAGCAATGAAGCCGAGCAGCCAGGCGAGCAGCGGAACCAAGCGCGCGAGCCAAGCTCCGGGACGATCGCCAGGGTCCGGCACCGAAGCCAAGCACCGGAGCCGACCCCGCGAGCCGATCTCCGGCACGAGCGCCAGTGTCCAGCGCTGAAGCCGAGCACCCAGCCAAGCACCGGAGCCGACCCCGCGAGCAAAGCCCCGGACAGGCGCCAGGGTCGAGTGCTGGAACCGTGCCCAGCATGGCCGGGTCACACGATCCCTCTGGGGCGTGCGCTCCAGCCGGGTCACACTTACCGGGGCCCAGCTCTGCAGCCGAGCGCCGAGGTCAGCCGGTCGCGACCGGCCTGCTGGAGTCGGCGACCCAGTTGGACCACGAGCCGACGTACAGGGCCGCCGGCAGGCCGGCGATCTCCAGCGCGAGCACCTCGTGGGCGGCCGTGACGCCCGATCCGCAGTACGCCCCGACGGGCACGCCCTCGACCGCTCCGAGGCTGTTGAAGCGCTCGCGGAGGAACTCCCTGTTGTGGAACCGGCCGCCGGGCTCGACGTTCTCGAAGGTCGGGGCGCTGATCGCACCGGGGACGTGCCCGGCGACCGGGTCGATCGGCTCCACCTCGCCCCGGTAGCGCTCGGCCGCCCTGGCGTCGAGCAGCACGCCGTCGGACGCCAGCGCGGCGGCCTGGTCGGCGTCGAGCACCGGCATCCCGCCCGGCCGCGCGGTGAAGTCGCCCGGCGGGACGGGAGCCTCGTCCTTGGTCAACGGGAGCCCGGCCCGGGTCCAGGCCCGCAGCCCGCCGTCGAGCACGCGTACGTCGCCGTGGCCGAAGTAACGCAGCGTCCACCAGGCCCTGGCCGCCGCCGTCGAGTCGGCGTCGTCGTAGACGACCACCGGCCGGCCCTCGGACACTCCGAGGCGGCGCATCGCCTCCTGGAACGCCTCCGGCGTGGGCAGCGGATGCCGTCCGGCGGGCCCGGCCGGGGCTGCGAGGTCGGCGTCGAGGTCGCAGAAGACCGCGCCGGGTATGTGCGCCTCGTGGTACGCCTCGATGCCGGGCGGCCCGCCCAGCCGCCAGCGAACGTCGAGGATCGAGGCGTCGCCGATCGCGGCGAGCTCCTCAGGAGTGATCAGCGGGCTCATGCCATCCCCTTGCCTTCGCGCCCCTGCCGGACGGTGCCGCAGCCATTGTGCCAAGCCGGCGGCGTCCACCGTGCGGCGGCAGGCAGGGTCCGACGTGCCAAGGCGGAAGAGCGCGCTGCGAAGCAGGCAGGGGCCGCGCGGCTCAGGACCCGGTCGCGGCGAGCAGGCCGAGAATGTCAGCCGTCGTGCCGGTCTCACCGAGACGCGGGAAGATCTTCTCGATGCAGTTGCGGTGGGCCTCCGGGTCGAGGTCGGTCATGGCGTCGGTCGCCAGGGTGACGTTGTATCCGTGCTCGTGGGCGGCACGCGCGGTCGACTCGACTCCGATGCTCGTGGCGACTCCGGTCAGCACGACCTGGGTGACGCGGCGGCGGCGCAGATGCAGGTCGAGGTCGGTGCCGTAGAAGGCCGACCAGTTGCGCTTGGTGACGACGATGTCGCCTGGGTGCCCGGCCAGGTCGTCGGCGATCTCGTCCCATCCGTCGGGCCGGGCCTGCCCGGCGCGCGGCAGGTCGGTGCGTCCCGGGACGGCGTCCGCGCCGTCGGCCGCTCCGGTGACGCGCACCAGGACGACCGGCAGGTCGCGCGCCCGGAATGCCTCGGCCAGCCGCACCGTCCGGGCGAGCACGTCGCTCGTGGAGTGCGGGCCGCCGGGTATGGCCAAGATGCCCTTCTGGAGGTCGACGACGACGAGCGCGGTCCTGGGGTCGAGCGTGGTCACGGGCATGGGAAAGCTCCCTTTCTGATGGATGGCCCTGATGGGATATGGGCGCTGATGGGGATGGGCACCGATGAGATGGGCCCGGCTGGATGGGCCCTGGTGGATGGGCCCTGGTGGATGGGCCGGGATGGTCAGGTGCGGCCGACGCGCCGTAGCGACCGGTCGACGAGGGTGCCGACCAGCAGCAGCGCCGAGACGCCCAGCAGAAGCAGGCTCAGCTCGTGCAGCCCGGTTGTGGTCGCGCCATCCCGGTAGAAGGTCGCGTTGGAGGCCGAGGCGCTCAGCGCGCCGAGATATCCGAACGTGCGCAGCAGCCCGGCTGAGGACCCCATGCGGGCCGGGTCGGCCTGCGCGTACAGCGCGTTCTGGTTGGCCAGCCCGTTGAGGCCCTGCGAGACGCCGACGAACGCGCCGGTCAGCGCCAGCAGCCATATCGGGCTGCCGGAGCCGGCCGTCAGCAGCGCGACACAGGCGGCGATCTGCGCCGCGGCGCCCACGGCGAGCTTGCCGCGCACCTCGGGGCGGCGGCCGGTGAGGGCGGTCACGGCGATGGCCGTCGCCGACATGGGCAGAAGCAGCAGCCCGGCGGCCGAGGGGCCGAGCGACCGGCTGTCCTGCAGCCACTGCGGGAAGCCGTACATGAAGGCGTAGGAGGTCGTGAAGGCCAGCCACTGCCTGCCGTAGGTGGCCAGCAGCGGCGGGTTGCCGCCCAGCACCCGCAGGTCGAGGAACGGCTGGGCCGTCCGCAGTTCCCGTACGGCGAAGCAGGTGCCGGCGATCACGACGACCACGAGCAGCCACCAGAGGTCCCACGCCGGGTTCATCAGGAACGTCATGAACGCCGTGAGCGTGCCGGCGAACAGCGCCATGCCGAGCACGTCCAGTCCCCCGCCGCGTCGGGCGGCCGAGGAGCCGCGGGGCAGCCGCCGCGCGCCGAGGACGAGGCAGGCGGCCGAGAGCGGCACGTTGACGGCGAAGATGAGATGCCAGCCGCCCGCTCCGATGAGCAGGCCGCCCAGGGTCGGCCCGATGACCACGATGACCTGGTTGGAGATCGACAGCGCCGCCAGGATGCCGCTGGGACTTCGCATGCCGGTGCGGTCGGCCTCGGCCCGCAGTAGAAACATCGAGGCGGGATAGGCGGCGGAGGTTCCGATCCCGAGCAGGACGCGGGACACGATCAGTACGCCGAGGGTGGGCGCGAGCACGCCGAGCAGCCCTGCGACGCCGACGAGTGCCGTGCCGGTCAGGTAGAGCGGCCGCGGGCCGAAGGTGTCCACCAGCCGCCCGATGACCGGCTGGCCGACCGCTGTGGCGAGGTAGAGCCCCGTCACCAGCCACGCCGTCTGCGCGGGCGAGGCGTGGAACCAGCGACCGATCGGCACGAGTGCCACCGCCAGCATCGACGAGTTGATCGGGTTGAGGATCGAGCCCAGGATCATCGGGACGATCAACCTGCGGTCGAAGCCGGAGTCCGATCGGCGTCCCACCCGGAAGACGGCGGCAACGCGCGTCATGCCCGGACTCCGATCACGACGGTGCCCTGTTCACGAACGGCCCCGACCGCGACCGGCCTGGACCCTTCAGCCTCGGACACCGCCGACCCGGACACGACCGGCGCTGGCACAACCGCCCCGGCCACTTCCGGCCCGACCACGACGGTGCCCTGTTCACGAACGGCCCCGCCCACGACCGGCTTGAACACCGCCGACCCGGACACGACCGGCTTGAACACCGCTGGCGCGGATACCGCTGACCCGGCTACGACTGGGCCGGTCACGATTGAGCCACGGCGTCCAGCAGCGCCATCGCCTCGATGATCGTGCGCAGCTCCGCCTCGGTGCAGTGTGCCTGCAGCGCCCGTGCCAGCCACGCCTCACGCGCCCTCCGGTCGTCCAGGCGGCGCTCGCGCCCCGATTCGGTCAGCGTGACGAGCTGACGCCGGCCGTCCTCGGGATCGCGGTGGCGTTCGACCAGCCCGGCCCGTTCCAGTGCCTGGACGATCGCCGCCATCGACTGCGGCCTGACCCGCTCGGCCGCGGCCAGCTCACTGGCCGACGCCGGGCCGTGCTTGAACAGCCGCACCACCACGGAGACCTGTCCGGGGCTGAGGTCTCCCGCTGTGTCGAGCTCTCTCAGCCTGCGGACGAGCCGGCTGACCGCCACCCAGACGTCGCCGGCCGCCTGCGCCGCCGCCTCAGAGACGGCATCGCTCATGGCACACTCCCAAAGAAAGACAGTCCAGACTGTACACCCAAAACTGCGCAGTCCAGACTGATGATCAAAGGGCATGTGGATCGACGGCGGCTCTCGCAGGGGCGGCAGCGCCCCGGCCGCACCAGCGTCAGCGGCGAATCTCTACAAGCGGGACGTTCTGCTCGGCGGGGGTCAGCGAGCCGTGATACCCGATCAGGGAAGCCTCCACCGGCTCCCCGGCCGAGGCCACGATCACGCACTCGCCGTACGGCACGGCCACGACGTCGCCGATGCGGCCGAGCCACTCGCGCCGGACACTGCGGCCGAACCAGCCCGCCGAGACGGCCTCCTCGCGGGTGACCACCCAGGCCCGCCCGCGCAGGGCCTCCCGCCAGGTCTCCAGCACCGCGGAGGCCGCGCCCGGAGCGGTGTAGACGTGGCGGGCGCGGGCCTCCCCGCCCAGCATGAGCACGCCCTCCAGCAGATCGGGACGGAGATCCACGTCCACCTTGTCGGCAGCGTTGATCATGCCGTGGTCGGCCGTGACGTACAGCGCCGCGCCCGGCGGCAGCGCCTCGGCGATGCGCTCGGCCATGCGGTCCACGATGGCGAGCTGTTCGAGCCACTCGCGGCCGCCCCACCCGCTTACGTGCCCCGCGCGATCGACGTCGCCGTAATAGACGGTGACGAACGCGGTCTCGCGCAGCGCGTGCCGTACGGCCTCGACGCGCTCGTCCGGGCTCTCGGCGGCCCAGTAGCGCATGCCCCGGTAGACGGCGCGGGTGAGCCCGGTGCCGTCGAACGACGCGGGCGCCACGTAAACGGGCTCGACGCCTGCCGCCGCCATGCGTTGGTAGACGGTCGGCGCGGGCTGCCAGACGTCCGGGTCGATCGGCAGACCGGGGGCCGTCCAGCGCAGGCAGTTGAACAACCGCCCCTCCCCCGGGACGGCCATCTGGATGCCGACCATGCCGTGCTCCCCGGGAGTGGCGCCGGTGCCCAGGGTGGTCAGGCTGGTCGTGGTCGAGGAGGGGAAGCCGGCCGTGAGCGTCCGGCGCAGATGGGCCGAGAGGAACGGCGCGGCACCGGGGTGCGCGGCCAGGAGCTCGGCCCCGAGACCGTCCACGAGGAACAGGCACACCCGGGAGGCCGGCTCGAGCGCCAGCGTGTTGCCGGTCGGCAGCCCGAGGGAGGCGAGCAGCGAGCCCGGCAGGTCGGCCAGGGAGGCCGTGCCGTACGCGGGCACGTACGGCACGGGCGCGACCGGCGACTCCATGGTGGGCTCCCCGGGCGGAGCCCCCGAGGGCTGGGGATCGATCACGTCACCTCCCCGTCGGCTCAAGGGGGACTCAAGGGGGAACGGTCAGGTGGTCGCCGCCTTGGCGGTGGCCTCCGACAGCGCCTTCGCGAACGTCAGCACGTGGGTGACGGCCTCGGGACCGTCGGCCGCCTCGCTGACCCGCAGGGACAGGTCGTCGGCCGTGATCGCGCCGGTGTAGCCGTGGTCGGCCTCGCAGTTCTCGTCGCCGCAGGTCGCCGGTTCGAGATCGACGTGGGAGATCGCGCCCCACCCGATCGTGAGCGTGACCTCCGTCGGGGGAACGCCCGGTGCGTACGCCGCGGGGTCGGGCACGACTCTGGTCACGGCGACCGACTGGATGCGGCTGAGCCTCACCGCCTCGGTCGTCGTGGAGGCGTGCGAGGCGGGCATGCCCTCGGCGGGCGGGTGCTCGTCGGTGTGGCACACCAGCAGCCGGGTGGGCGAAAGGACCAGGACCGTGACGTGCCTGCGCACCTCCATCGCCGGGTCGAACGTGGCCTCGTGATGCACGACGTACGCCGTGACCGGCTCGTTGCCGAGCGCGGAGTCGACGGCGTCGGCCACCAGATCCGGGTAGTAGCCGCTGCGATCTATGGCCTCGCGCAAGCCCGCGGCGGAGACTCGGGTTTCCCTCATGGGTCCATCCTGCCCTGTAAGGGACACCTGTTTCACACCCCGACGGGACGGGTTTTCCGCCCACGGCGTGACGCCGGGCCGATCGGCTCAGGCGTCGATCATCGCGCCGGTCAGCTCAGGCGACGGGGGCCGACGTCGGGGCGCAGCGCGGTGACGGGCCGCAGGACGGCCCGCGCCCCCAGCACGGCCACCCCGGACGCGCCTACGAGGACCTGGTCGAGGTCCATCCTGGCCACCTCGGGCAGGGCGTCGGCGAGCAGTCCCACCCGCACCAGCAGGTCCTCCAGCGCCTCCACGGCCACCGCCTGGTAGCCGTACTCGCCGAACAGCAACGGCGCGGCGCGGACCGACCGCACCAGCCCCGCCGCGTCCTCGGCGGTGAGCGGCGCGAGCCGGTACGCCTGGTCGCCGAGCAGCCGGGCGGTGACCTCGCCGAGGCCGAACGTGACGACCCCGCCGAAATAGCGGTCCTGGGTCACGCCGACGACCGTGGGCACCGAGGGCTGCGGCGCCATGCGCTGCACCGCGAGCGGCGTGCCCGGCCCGAGGAGCGCGGCGAGGTCGGCGTACACCTGCCGGACCCCGGCGGGCTCGGTGAGGCCGATGCGGACGGTGCCGGCGCGGCGGGCGTCCTCCGGGTCGGCCGACTTGACCACCACGGGCCAGCCGATCCGCTCGGCGGCGGCGACGGCCTCCTCGGCGTCGGCGGCGACGTACGCGGGCCAGACCTCGATGCCGTAGCAGGCCAGCAGCGCGGTCGCGTCGATCTCCCGCTCCTCGACGGCCGCACCCCTGCCGACCGTCTCCTCACCGGCCGCACCCCTGCCGACCGTCCCCTCACCGGCCGCACCCCTGCCGACCGCACCCTCGCCTGCCGCACCACCCCCGCCGGATGCCTCACCGGCCGCGTCCTTGCCTGCCAGGGCGGCGGCGACGATCTCCCGCGCCGCGGCGGTGTCGATCCCCTCGGCGGACGGGACCGTGCCGGGCGGCTGCCTGCGCCACTGGGCGTACCGCACGACGTGTGCCAGCGCGCGAACCGCCTCCTCCGGGGCGGGGTACGACGGGATCGACCCGCGTTGGGGGGAGTCGTCGCCGGGGCCGTCCGTCACCCGCAGCTCGACCGGCATGCCCAGCGCGCCCTGGAAGGTCGCCAGCACCGGCTTGCCCGACTCCCGCGCGACCTCCAGCAGCGCCTCGGCCACCTCGCGGCAGTCTCCTGGGATGGGCGGCATGTAGATCGCGACGGCGGCGTCCACCTGCGGCAGGACGCTCCGCAGGGCCGCGGCGAACTCGGCGGCGCCGGCGCGGGCGCCGAGGTTCACCGGCACGCCCGGCTGCAGGCCGGCGTCCGCGCACGCCTCCTCCGCGAGCAGCGTGAGCGCGTCGGAGTTGCCGACCACCCCCACCCGCGGCCCGGCAGGCAGCGGCTGGTGCGCCAGGAGCTGGCCGACGTCGAAGAGCTGGACCAGGTCGTCCACCCGGATGACCCCGGCCTGCGCGAACAGCGAGCTCAGCGCGGTGTCGGGCAGCGCGAGCACGGGCGCGCGGTGCCCGCCGGGGACGCCGCGCGACTTGACCACCACGATCGGCTTCGAGCGGGAGATCCGCCGGGCCAGCCGGGTGAACTTGCGCGGGTTCCCGATGGACTCCAGGTAGAGCAGGATCACGTCGGTCGCCGGGTCCTCCTCCCAGTATTGGAGGAGGTCGTTGCCGGACACGTCGGCCCGGTTGCCCGCCGAGACGAACGTCGAGATGCCCATGCCGCGCTGCGCCACCCGTTGCAGCAGGGCGGTGCCGAGCGCGCCCGACTGGCTGAAGAACCCGACCCTCCCCCGCCCCGGCAGGGTCGCCGCGAGCGTCGCGTTGAGCCGTACGGCGGGGTCGGTGTTGGCGATGCCCAGGCAGTTGGGCCCGACCACCCGGATGCCGTACGCGCGGGCGATGCGGACCAGCTCCTCCTGGCGGGCCCGGCCCTCGGGCCCGGTCTCGCCGAATCCGGAGGAGACCACGACCAGGCCCTTCACGCCCTTCTCCGCGCACTCCTCGACCAGTTCGAGCACGCCCTCGGCGGGGACCGCCAGCACCGCGAGGTCCACCTCGCCGTCGATGGCCGACACGCTGCGGTAGGCCCGCACGCCGGCCACGGCCCGTACGTGCCGGTGGACGGGGTAGACGGGGCCGGTGAAGTCGGCGGCGAGCAGGTTGCGCAGGACCGTCTGGCCGATCCCGCCCGGCTCGCGGCTCGCACCGATGACCGCGACCGACTCGGGCGTCAGCAGGCGGGCGATCGAGCGTGCCTCGGCGCGGTGCTCGCGGGCGAGCCGGACCTCCAGCGCGGTCTCGGTGCTGGACAGGTCGAGCGTCATGCGCACGACGCCGTCCTCGAACTGGCTCTGCGCCGTGTAGCCGGCCTGGCGGAACAGGCCCATCATCCGGTGGTTGCCCGGCAGCACGTCGGCGATGAAGGTCTTGATCCCGCGCTCGCGGGCGGCGGCCCGCAGGTGCTCCATCAGCACCGCGGCCACGCCCCTGCCCTGGTGGGCGTCCTCTACCAGGAAGGCCACCTCGGCGTGGTCGCGCGGCTGCACCCGGTCATACCGTACGACCGCGACCATCTCGGTGCCGATCGTGGCGATGAGGGCGACCCGGTTGTCGTAGTCGACGTTGGTGAACCAGACCACGTCCTTGTCGGTCAGGCGGGGGCGCGGCCCGAAGTACCGGAAGTAGATGGACTCCGCGGACAGGCGCGAGTAGAACGAGCGCAGCATGTCGGCGTCGTCCGGCCTGATCGGGCGGACGTGAGCGGTGCCGCCGTCGGACAGCACGACGTCCGCCTCCCAGTGGGCGGGGTACTGAGGGTGCACGCAATCGAGGCTAGCCGCGTCCGGCTTCGCCTGGATTGAGACATTCCTTACGACTCACCGATCCGCTTTCCGGATTCGCCTATAAGGGATCTACCAGCCCTGACGTGGCAAGTTGGGCAACGCTTGTGCATCGACTGTGCCCGTCTGTCCGCTCTCCACCCCACGACGCCCCTGGAAGCTGTTAGGTTTCTGGACGTCAGCCTCACAGCACGGAGAGGACGCCACCCCTCCATGGGCATGGCTCACCTCCACAAGCAGTTGGCAAGGTGGTGACATCATGACGCGGGTCGTCGTGGTGGGCGATCTCATGACGGACGCGGTCGCTCGCGCGAAATTCCCTCTTGCCAGGGCGAGCGACACCCCGGCCGTCGTGACCATGCACGGTGGCGGCTCCGGCGCCAACATCGCCTCCTGGCTCGCCGTGGAGGGCTCGGAGGTCGCCTTCATCGGCCGCCGCGGCGCCGACATCACGGGCCGCAACCGCGACATGGAGCTCATGGGCTACGGCGTGGACGCCCGCCTCGTCATGGACCCCGAGCGGCCGACCGGCACCTGCGTCGTGCTCGTCACCCACAAGGGCGAGCGGACCATGCTGTCCGACCCCGGCGCCAACGCCGCGCTGTCCCCCGAGGACCTGCCGCGCGACCTGTTCGGCGGCGGCGGCCACCTGCACATGTCGGGCTACACGCTGATCAACGAGGGCTCGCGCGACGCCGGCCTCGCCGCGCTCGACATGGCCCGGCGGTCCGGCATGTCGATCTCGGTGGACTGCGCCTCCTCCGCCCCGCTGGAGCGGACCGGCGCCGAACCCTTCCTCGAGTGGACCGACGGCGCGAAGCTGCTGTTCGCCAACACCGACCAGGCCAAGGTGCTCACCGGCAGGGACGACCCCGCCGCGGCGGCCAAGGTGCTGACCGCCTGGTTCCCCCAGGTCGTGATCAAGCTCAACGCCGAGGGCTCGCTCTGGTTCTCCAACAACCGTCCCGAGCCGGTCCGGGCGCCCGCCGAGGTCGTCGACCGGATCGTGGACGGCACGGGCGCCGGTGACGCCTTCACCGCCGGTTTCCTGCCGGTCTGGCTGGACGGCAAGCCGGCCGCCGAGGCGCTGGCGGCGGGCAACGCCCTCGCCGCCAAGTGCATCTCCAACCTCGGCGCCCGCCCCCGCCTCTGACCCCGTCTCTGACGTCGGCTCTAAAGGGCGCTGTTCTGTAGGGCCTTCTTCGTGAGGCCCGTGTTTCAGAGGCCCTGTTCTGCAGGGCGCGGTTCGTACGGGAGCAGGCTCAGAACGGGCTTCGCGCGGCCACGGCCGGCCGCGCGGGCCGCAGGCGCAGCAGCGGCACGAAGGCCAGCAGGAGCAGGGCCGCGCCCAGCGGGATCAGGTCCTTGCTCACCAGCGGGAGCACGGCCTGCACGAGCACCAGCACCGCGCTCCACCACGGCACCCGCCGCCCCGCGGCGAGCCGGGCCACCAGCACGACCATGCCGACGTAGAACAGCAACGGGACGACGGTGTACACGACCGGCTCGACGCCCGGGATCGCCTTGACGGCCTCGAAGCGCGGCCCCATCGCGTCATGATCGGCGGACAGGAAGCCGACCACCAGGTCGATCGTGAACTGCGCGGCCAGCGCCAGCGCCCCGATGAGCCCTGCGGCGTATCCCGCCGTGGCCACCACGCCGCCACCGGCCATCGCCCGGAGCCGCCCGAAGATCTGCACGAAGAGCACCAACGCGGCCAGGAAGCACAGGTGCCCCACGGTCCAGGCCAGGCCGGGCCCGCGGCTCCCGTCGAGTCCGTCGGCGATGCGGGCGACGCCGTACGCGCCGACCAGGACCGGAGCCACAACAAGTGATTTCATGGCGACAAGTCTGTTGATCAAACCCGGCCCCGGGATGAGGTGACCACCCTGACCTCGCCCTGACCCGCCCCCGAGCGCAGCCCCTAGTGCGGCCCCGAGTGCGGCCCCGAGCGCAGGTCCGGAGCCCGGCCCAGTCCCGGCTCACTGCCCCTGCCCGTCAGGGACGCCCCGGTCGTGGCCGGGGGGTGCCCGGTCCGGGGCCGCTGAGACGGGTCAGTTGGTGACGGCCAGGGCAAGCGGCAGCACGGCGGGCGCCCCGGCGTGCCTGACCTGGGCGGCGGCCATGGCCATCGTCCATCCGCTGTCCACGCGGTCGTCCACCAGCAGCACCGGCCCACCCGCCGCCGCGATCCTCGCGGCCACGTCACGCGGCATCGCGAGCGTCCCCCGGATGGCCGTCACCCGCTGGGCGCTGTTGTGCCGGGCGGCCGGCGACCCGTCGCGATAACCGAGCGTCCCGAGATATTCCAGCCGGCCCACCTGGGCGAGCCGCTCGGCGAGCGACCCGACCAGCGCCGGCCGCGAACCCGACGGCATCGCGACCACCGCGACCGGACGCCGCTCCCATCCCCACGACTTCAGCACCTCGATCACGGCCGCGAACACGTCGTCGGGGACGGGCCCGTCGCCCGCCGCGAACAGGTCGCGCAGGCGGGTGCCCCAACCGATGTCGGTCAGACGGCCGAGCGCGCGGCCGGGCTCGGCGCACAGCTCGGGCTTGATCCGCCCCTTCAGGTCCGGCAGGCCGGTGGGCCACTGGCGGCGCGGCTCGATCTCGACGCCGGGACGCGCGAGCCGCTGCTGGGCGGCCCGGACGGCGTCATCCGGCACCTCGGCGGACCTGTGGGCGCCGGTGCAGTTGTCACACCTGCCGCACGGAGTCGCCGACTCGTCGTCGAGGTGGCGGCGCAGGAACTGCTCCCGGCATTCGGTGGTCGTGATGTAGCCGAGCATGGCCTCCTGCTCCGCGCGGCGCTCGGCGGCCACCCGGGCGTAACGCTCGGCGTCGTAGCTCCACGGCTCGCCGGTGGCCTCCCAGCCGCCCTTGACCCGGCGTACGGCGCCGTCCACGTCGAGCACCTTGAGCATCATCTCCAGGCGGCTCCGGCTGAGGTCGACCCGCGTCTCCAGCGCGGCGGTGGACAGCACTCCCCCCTCGGACAGCGCGTCGAGCGTCGCCCTGACCACTCCCTCGGGAGGGAAGGCGAGCGACGCGAAATAGGCCCAGATCTCCCGGTCCTCGGGGCCGGGCAGCAGGATGACCTCGGCCCGCTCCACGCCACGCCCGGCACGGCCCACCTGCTGGTAGTACGCCACGGGCGAGGCCGGCGCGCCCACATGGATGACGAAGCCCAGGTCGGGCTTGTCGAAGCCCATCCCCAGCGCCGACGTCGCGACCAGCGCCTTGACCCGGTTGCCGAGCAGGTCCTCCTCGGCCGCCAGCCGGTCGGCCGGCTCGGTCTGCCCGGTGTACGCGGCGACGGTGTGGCCCTGCTCGCGCAGGTACGCGGCGATCTCCTGGGCCGCGGCGACGGTCAGCGTGTAGACGATGCCGGAGCCCGGCAGCTCGTGCAGCGTCCTGGCCAGCCAGGCGAGCCGCTGGTCCGCTCCGCCGAGCCGTACGACGCTGAGGTGGAGGCTCTCGCGCTCCAGGGGGCCGCGCAGGACGAACACCTCGCCGCCGGGCAGCTCGTCCCACTCCTGGGTGACGGCGAGCTGCTCGGCCACGTCGCGGGTGACCCGGGCGTTCGCCGTGGCCGTCGTGGCCAGCACGGGGATGCCCGGCGGCAGCTCGGCCAGCAGAGTGCGGAGTCTGCGATAGTCGGGCCGGAAGTCGTGGCCCCAGTCGGAGATGCAGTGGGCCTCGTCGATCACCAGGAGCCCCGCGCTGCCGGCCAGCTCGGGCAGCACGTTGTCGCGGAAGTCGGGGTTGTTCAGCCGCTCGGGGCTGACCAGCAGCACGTCGACCGCGCCCTCGGCGACCTGGCCGTAGACCTTCTCCCACTCTTCGGGGTTGGCCGAGTTGATCGTCTCGGCGTGGATGCCGGCCCGCTCGGCGGCGGCGATCTGGTTGCGCATCAGCGCCAGGAGCGGGGAGACGATGACCGTGGGGCCCTCGCCGAGCTCGCGCAGCAGCGCGGTCGCGATGAAGTAGACGGCCGACTTTCCCCAGCCGGTGCGCTGCACGACCAGCGCCCGCCTGCGGTCCATGACCAGGGCCTTGATGGCGGCCCACTGGTCGTCGCGCAGCCGCGCCTGATCGCCGGCGAGCGCCCGCAGCCGGGCCTCGGCCTCTTCCCGCAGCGTCACCTCTTCTTCGCTCACCCGCCCATTGGTACCAGGTCCCGCCGACCGTTTCCGCCGTGATCGCGGGAGGCGAGGCGGGAAACTAACCGCGTTCTGCGGGCGCGCCGCTTCCGGCGTCCTCGTCCGCGAAGCACAGGGGCAGCCGCAGGCCGAGCTGCGAATAGATCTCGAGCTGGTCGTAGTAGCAGCGCTGGCTCAGGATGAGGCCGTCCTCCAGATGCCAGAACCAGGAGACGCGTACGCTGATGCGCCGGCCGGTCGGGGCGAGAAGATCGCCCCCGACGACCAGATAGGGCCCGGTGTGCGTGCCTGCCGCTGTCATCTCCGTCGCGACCGCGTCCGCGAGTGTGATCGTCTCCCATCGGGTGAAGTGCAGGTCGGGAAAGCCCTCCCACATCTGCAGCATGTAGGACCCGATCTCCCCGGGCTCCCCCGCCTCCATCTCCGGTCCGATCACCACCGCGCCCGGCGCATAGCACCGCAACACCGCCTGCAGGTCGTGCGCGTTCATCGCGTCGAGCATCCGGTCAACGACGTCGTACACCGCGGGAGCACCTCCATTCTCTCGGGGGGAGGAACCAAAGAAGCAGCTATAACTGGATAAACAGTACATATACGCCCATTTGCCCCATCAGCTGGAGTGAGGCGCGGGCGTCACCTCCGGCCCCGGACGGGGGCGAGGCCCGGCGGCCGCATCCGGCCCCGGACGGGCGTCGTGGTTGGATGAGTCCCGCTATGGACGTGACCACCTGGTATCTCGAACAGACCAGCCCCGCAGACCTGCGGCCGGGACGGACCCCCGCGATCCCCGCGCAGGTCGTCCGCGCCGAGGTCCCCAGCCCCGAGTTCAGCCGCTTCCTCTACACGGCCGTGGGCGGCGACTGGCAGTGGACCAACCGGCTGCCGTGGACCTGGAAGCAGTGGAGGGACTGGCTCGACCGGCCGGGCGTCGAGACCTGGGTGGCCTGGGTGCGCGGCACCCCCGCCGGGTACGCCGAGCTGGTGGCCCAGGACGACGCCACGGTCGAGATCACCAACTTCGGGCTCCTGCCGTACGCGATCGGGCAGGGCCTCGGCGGGTGGCTGCTGGGCGAGGCCACGGCCCGAGCCTGGGACCTCGCCGGGCGCTGGCCTGAGCGGGAGGCCACCCGGCGGGTGTGGGTGCACACCTGCTCCCTCGACGGGCCCGCGGCGCTGGCGAACTACAAGGCCCGGGGCTTCCGGATCTACGACGAGAAGCTGAACGCGCCCGGCGACGAGGACGAGGGCGAGACGCCCGGTCCCTGGCCCGGCGCCGGCCCCCGCGACTGACCCGTCCAGGACCGGTCCGGGACCGGTCCGAAACCGGGAAGGGCTGTCCCGTCGGGGAAGCCGGACGGCGGGCACGAGCCCGGCAGTATGGTGGTGAGTCGCGAACAGGGTGAACTCTCGGCAGAATGTTCGATGCCCACTATTGATGTTCACCACGACCGTTCGCCCTCCCCGGTCACGACGGCCGGGGTCCGGCTCCTCGACACGCAGGAAACCAGGACATGGCCCGACGCACGACGACACCCCCGCCGGACGAGGACTTCGAGGAGCGGATCGTCGACATCGACGTCTCCGCGGAGATGCGGACGAGCTTCCTTGAGTACGCCTACTCGGTGATCTACCAGCGCGCGCTGCCCGACGCGCGCGACGGACTCAAGCCCGTCCAGCGCCGCATCCTCTACTCCATGAGCGAGATGGGCCTGCGGCCCGACCGCGGGCACGTCAAGTCCTCCCGCGTCGTCGGCGAGGTCATGGGCAAGCTCCACCCGCACGGCGACTCGGCCATCTACGACGCGCTCGTACGGCTCGCGCAGCCGTTCTCGATGCGCCTGCCGCTGGTCGACGGGCACGGCAACTTCGGCTCTCCCGACGACCTGCCCGCGGCGATGCGCTACACCGAGGCCCGCCTCGCGCCGGCCGCCATGCTCATGGTGCAGTCGATCGACGAGGACACCGTCGACTTCAAGCCCAACTACGACGGCCAGGAGACCGAGCCGTCGGTCATGCCGTCGGCGTTCCCCAACCTGCTCGTCAACGGCGCCTCCGGCATCGCGGTCGGCATGGCCACCAACATGGCCCCGCACAACCTCGGCGAGGTCATCGCCGCGGCCCGCTACCTGATCAGGAAGCCGGACGCGACGCTCGACGAGCTCATGCGCTTCGTCCCCGGCCCCGACCTGCCGACCGGCGGCACGATCATCGGCCTGAACGGCATCAGGGACGCGTACGAGACCGGCCGCGGCACCTTCAAGATGCGGGCCAAGGCGACGATCGAGCAGGTCACGCCGCGCCGCAAGGGCATCGTCGTCACCGAGCTGCCGTTCAACGTGGGCCCCGAGCGGGTCGTCACCAAGATCAAAGAGCTGGTGAACGCGAAGAAGCTCACCGGCATCGCCGACCTCAAGGACCTGACCGACCGCCACAAGGGCCTGCGCCTGGTCATCGAGATCAAGAACGGCTTCAACCCGGAGGCCGTGCTGGAGGAGCTCTATCGGCTGACGCCGATGGAGGAGACCTTCGGCATCAACAACGTCGCGCTCGTCGACGGCCAGCCGCGCACGCTCGGCCTGCGCGAGCTGCTGTCGGTCTACGTGGACCACCGGCTCGACGTCGTGCGCAGGCGGTCGCTCTATCGGCTGCGCAAGCGCGAGGAACGGCTCCACCTCGTCGACGGCCTGATCATCGCGCTGCTCAACATCGACCAGGTCATCCGGGTGATCCGCGACTCGGACGACACGGCCCAGGCCCGCACGCGCCTCATGGAGACCTTCGAGCTGAGCGAGATCCAGGCCAACTACATCCTCGACACCCCGCTGCGCCGCCTCACCCGCTACGACAAGCTGGAGCTCGACCGCGAGAAGGAGCAGCTCCAGGCCGACATCGCCGAGCTGAACGAGATCCTCGGCTCTGACGACCGGCTGCGCAAGGTCGTGTCGTCCGAGCTGGCCGAGGTGGCCAAGACGTACGGCACGCCGCGCCGCACGGTCCTGCTGGAGTCGTCGGAGGCGGCCAGGACCGCCGTCGTGCCGCTGGAGGTGGCCGACGATCCCTGCCTGGTGCTGCTGTCGTCCACCGGCCTGCTCGCCCGTACGACCGACGCCTCGCCCGTCTCCGGCGAGGGCGACCGGACGGCGCACGACGTGCTGGTCTCTGTGGTCCGCTCGACCGTGCGCGGCGAGGTGGGCGTGGTGACCTCCCAGGGCCGGATGATCCGGGTCTCGGTGCTCGACCTGCCCGCACTGCCGCCCTCGGCCAATCCGCCCTCGCTCGCCGGCGGCCATCCGGTGTCGGAGTACGTCGCCCTCGAACCGGACGAGAAGGTCGTCGGGCTGGGCTCGCTCGACCCGGACGGGCCGGGGCTCGCACTCGGCACCAGCCAGGGCGTGGTCAAGCGGGTCGTGCCCGAATATCCGGTCAACCGCGACGAGTTCGAGGTGATCGGGCTGCGGGACGGCGACGTGGTAGTCGGCGCCGTCGAGCTGACCTCCGCCGACCACGACCTGGTGTTCATCACCAGCGACGCGCAGCTCCTGCGCTTCCCCGCCTCCGTCGTACGGCCCCAGGGACGTCCCGCGGGCGGCATGGCGGGCGTACGCCTCGACGGCGACGCGAAGGTGGTCTTCTTCGGCGTGGTCGATCCCACGCGGGAGGCGCGTGTGGTGACGATCGCCGGCTCCTCCACCGCCCTGCCCGGCACGCAGATGGGCGCGGGCAAGGTCTCCGACTACGCCGACTTCCCGCCCAAGGGGCGGGCGACCGGTGGCGTGCGCGCCCAGCGCTTCCTGAAGGGCGAAGACGTCCTGCTGCTCGCCTACGCCGGCCCGGCACCGGTCAAGGCCGTCTCCTCGACCGGCAAGCCGGTGCCGCTGCCCGAGGAGCTCGGCCGCCGTGACGGCTCCGGGGTGCGCCTCGTGCACGCCATCGCCGCGATCGGCGGCGCGCTCGGCGCGGACGGCGGCGAGGAGGCCGCCGCGACGGAGGGCGGCCTGGCCACCACCGGCGACACCGGAGGCGAAGAGCCGTCCCAGTGACCGGAGGCCAAGAGCCGCCACGATGACGCGCAGGCGGCTCCTCGCCGCCCATGTGGCACGGCGGCGCGGAGCCGCCCCATGCCGCACAGGCGGCACGCCGCCCTATGCGACACCTGCGGCGCGGGGCCGGTTTCACGGCTCCGCGCCGCCGCCGCGCGCCCTTCCGCGGCGCTCAGGTGGCGGCGGGGCTCTCCCGGGACGAGGAGTGGAACGAGGCGCGGTACGCCTGCGGCGTGGTCCCCACGACCCGCTTGAACCGCTCCCTGAACGCCGTCGGCGACCCGAAACCTGCCTGCGTGGCGATGCGTTCGATGCCGTGGTCGGTGTTCTCCAGCAGATACTGCGCCCGCCGGACCCGGGCGCGCAGCAGCCACTGCAGCGGTGTGGTGCCGGTCTGCTGCCGGAAGCGCCTGCTGAACGTCCGCTCGCTCATCCCGCAGCGGGCCGCCATCTCCCGCAGGGTCAGGTCGTGGCCGAGGTTGTCCTCGATCCACGCCAGCACCGGCTCCAGCACCGAGCCGCTGGGCACCGGAGGGTGCTCGTGGACGATGAACTGGGCCTGGCCTCCCTCCCGCTCCAGCGGCATCACCGACAGGCGGGCCGCGTCGGCCGCGACGGCCGAGCCGTGGTCGCGCCGGATCATGTGCAGGCACAGGTCGAGCCCGGCGGCCGCGCCCGCCGAGGTGAGCACCTGCCCGTTGTCGACGTAGAGCACGTCCGGCCGCACGTCCACGAGCGGGAACCGCCGGGCCAGCAGGGGCGCCGCCGCCCAGTGCGTGGTCGCCCGCAGGCCGTCCAGCAGCCCTGCCGCCGCGAGCGTGAACGCGCCGACGCAGATCGACGCGAGGCGGGTGCCCCGCGAGGCGGCGTGGCGCAGCGCCTCAAGCGCCTCGGCCGGAGGCGGCCCGGCCCGCTCGGAGCGGCCGGGGACGATGACCGTGTCGGCCTCGGCCAGCGCGTCGAGGCCGTACGGCACGCGCAGGGTGAACGCGTCGCTCTCCACTTCGGGGGCGGGCCCGCACACCCGCACCCGATAGGGGCTCCGGCCGTCCGGCAGGCGGGTGCGCCCGAACACCTCGATGGGGGTCGCCAGATCGAACGGCACGACATGGTCCAGTGCCAAGATCGCCACAGTGTGCACGATCGCCACGATAGACGGGATCCCGCCACCACCACATCCAGGCCTGATACGCGAACTCTCCGGTGAGAACCGTTGGCGAGAATCCGTTGGCTTTTGTCGTTCTCGCCTATGGGATCGCCCCGGGCCGCACTCCTACGGTTGGTGACCGCACCGCCGACGACACCGCCGACGACACCCGCGACGACACCCGCGACGACACCCGCGACGACACCCGCGACGACAAGGAGCGATGCCCATGCCGGCCCAGTTCGCGCGCCACGTGACCGGTCACCACCCAGGGCTCGACGCGCTCAGCGCCTTCGGGTGCGAGCGCCGCCCGCTGATATGGGACCAGGCACGATGACCGCGTTCTTCCTGGCCGTCCACGTCCTCGCCGCGATCCTCGCGGTCGGCCCGGTCGCCGTCGCGGCGAGCATGTTCCCCGCCGCCGCGCGTGCCCTGTCGAATCGTGGCCTCTCCAACGAGAGCGAGGGCGCCCGGACCGGCGGCGTGGCCGCGCTCCGCATTCTGCACCGCATCTGCCGGGTCTACGCCGTCGCGGGCCTGGCCGTACCGGTCTTCGGGTTCGCCACGGCGAGCGGCCTCGGCGTGCTGGGCGACGCGTGGGTGATCGCGTCCGTCCTGCTCACCGGCGCGGCGGCGGCGATCCTGGCCCTGGCGGTCCTGCCGCGTCAGGACGCCGTCCTCGCCAGGCTCACCGCCGGGGACTCCACACCCGCCGACGCCGGCGGCGGGGTGGCGCGGCTCGCCATGCTGACCGGCGTCTTCAACCTGCTGTGGGCGGCCGTCACGGTGCTGATGATCGTCCGGCCCGGCTCGACCACGGGAGTCTGACCATGTCACGCCCTCATTCGGCGCTGCGCGCCGCCGCCGCCGTTGAGCTGGGGTCGCTGGCCGTCCTCCTGGCCAATCTGGCCACCCTGCACCTGCCGCCCGTCTCCTCGCTTGTCGGCCCCCTGCACGGCTGCGCGTACCTGATCGTCGTCGTGGCCGCCGCCCGTGACGCGGAGTGCGACCCGACCGGCAAGGTGCTGGCCTGGCTGCCGGGAATCGGCGGCCTTCTCGTCCTGCGGCGTCTCACGCGCCGGGACAAAGCCGCCGACTCCTTCGGTTAGGCGTCGGCTCACCCGGTGATCAGGCAGAACGGATGCCCGGCCGGGTCGAGGAAGACCGTCCAGTGGCCCTCGCCCGGCTGGTGCTCGTGCCTGACGGCCCCCAGGGCGAGCACCTGCTTCTCCGCCTCGGCGATGTCGTCCACGCTCAGATCGAGGTGGAACTGCTGCGGGTGCTCGGCGGACGGCCAGGCCGGGGGCACGTACTCGGGAACCCGCTGGAAGGCGATCCGGGTCTGGTCGTCGCCGGCGAGCATGATCCAGTCCTCGTCCTCGTCGGCGACCTCCCAGCCGAGCAGCCCGGCGTAGAAGCCGGCCAGCGCCTTCGGCTCCGGACAGTCGAGCACGACCGAGTGCACACGTGCGACACCGCTCATGGTGACCTCTTCTCCCTCCAGCGGATAACACCGGTGAAAACCCTATACCGGTGTCGCAAGCGATGGCCAGCCGTTTGGAAGTGCCCGAAAGCCCGCCCCCGCGTGACCGCTCGGAGGGGCATCGGGCAACATCTGTGACATGACCGGAGCTTTCGACGATCTACTGGCCGCCAACGAGAAGTACGCGAGCACGTTCACCCACTCCGGGCTCAGCGGCCGCGCGGCGCGTGGGCTGGCAGTGGTGACGTGCATGGACTCCCGAATCGACCCGCTCGGGCTGCTCGGCCTGAACGCGGGCGATGCCAAGATCCTGCGCAACGCGGGTGCGCGGGTGACCGACGACGTGCTGCGGACCCTGGTCCTCGCCGTCTATCTGCTCGGCGTCGACCGTGTGCTGGTGATGCCGCACACCGACTGCCGGATGTCCAAGTCGACCGACGAGGACGTGCACAACCTCATCGCCGCCGACTACGGCGTCGACACCCGCAGCCTCGACTTCCAGACCGTCCCCGACCAGCGGGCCGCGCTGCGGCACGACATCACCCGCATCACGTCCAGCCCCTACCTGCCCGACGACCTCGCCGTAGGCGGCGCGATCTACGACGTGCACACCGGACGGCTCCAGCCCGTCGAGTTCTGATCCCCACCCCTCCTCGTACGGCAGGCCGCCCGGCCTGCCGTACGTGACCGGGTCGGGCTCCTTCTCCGCTCCTTCCGGCCATACCGGAACCAGGGCGCACCGCTGCTACGTTGTCCTGGCCGACGACACGTGAGCCTTTCCCCGGCACCACAACCGGTCCCGAGGCGCCCCCTAGGAGCCCCCATATGCCCAGCCGCAAATCCTCCGCCTCCGGCGGAACGTCAGGCCGATCCTTCCGTCGCATCGCCATCCTGGTGATCCTCGCGCTCATCGTCGTCGGGACGCCGACCCTGATCGGTGCCTTCAGCGGGTTCGAGCGCACCAGCGGCGGCGAGGTGGCGGTCGTCCGCGACGGCGGCCCGCTCGACGACAACAAGGTCCGCCAGGTCATCGACCCCGGTTCCGGAGTCACCTGGATCGGCTGGTGGTCCCAGATCCACCGCTATCCGGCGCAGCAGCGGTTCTACACGATCACCTCGAACTCCGGCGAGGGCGAGAAGTCCGGCGTCGACGTGGTCAACGTGCCGAGCAGCGACGGCGTCAACATGGGCATCGAGGGCACGCTCTACTTCGGGCTCAACCTCGACCACGAGACGCTGAAGTCGTTCGACGACAAGTTCGGCACGCGCAAGTTCCGCAGCACCAACGGCGGGACCTACTACCCCTGGGACGGCGACGAGGGCTGGTCGGCCTTCCTCGACCAGATCATCCGTCCCGTGATCGACAACGACCTGCGCACCCAGATCAACAACTTCCGCTGCGCCGAGCTGGTCTCCTCCTGCGCGCTCGTGCAGAACAACAGCGGCACCCAGCAGACCGGCCTGCCGCAGCAGGGCAACAACGCGAACATCGCCAAGATCCAGAACGCGGTGAACACGAGCCTGGCGGAGGACCTCAAGGCGACTCTCGGCGCCGACTTCGTGACCAACATCCACTTCAACCTCTCGCGGGTGACCCTGCCCACCGAGGTCCAGGAGGCGGTCAACCAGGCGCAGGCCGCGTTCGCGAAGGTCACCGAGGCGCAGGCGAAGGTCGCCCAGGCGCGCGCCGAGGCCGAGGCCAACAAGGCCCGCCAGGACGGCTACAACAGGTGCCCCACGTGTGCGGAGATCGAGAAGCTGAAGGCCCTGCCCCAGGGCATCACGGTGTACGCGCCGGGCAATACTGGAGGCGTCGCCCTGCCCACCAAGTAGGAAGCCGCAACCCCGATGCGCCTGCTCGCCCTTCCGGTGACACTCATCGTCATCGCCGTGCTCATATATCTGCTCGTGGTGCTCGCGCGCGGCGGGAGGCCGGCGTCGCGGCGCGAGGTGGCCGGGCAGGCCCGCTGGGAGACCGACACGGTCATGGAGAACGGATGGACCCTGATCGTCGTACGCAAGGTCGCTCCCGGCCCCAACGGGCCGGTGGAGCTGACCAGACAGACGGTCAGGGCCATCCCCGACGACGATCCCGCCTGGGACGAGCGCTACCGGGAGGGCATGCTGGAGGCCCGCAACCGGGTCAGCACCCTGGAGATCGAGTCCAACTGAGCCGGTACGCCCGCCACGGTGCGGCCGCCGGGCGTACCGGAGGTGGCACTGGGAGACACCAGGGTCACACACCGTCCGAGGTCGCCCGGCACATCGCCGACGGCATCCTCGGCTGACGGCTTCTGAGCCGTAAGGGCCGTAACTGCCGCGAGGGCCGGTGGGCGTGGCGGCGGCGCGCATGGCCATCGAGCCGGGGCCGCATGCCCGGACAAGGAGCTCTCCGGTGGCGCGTTGATCGTCGCCGGTGGCGCCTGCTGCCGGCCCGGCTTCTTTAGCGACGTATTCGGGCTCTTCATGATCCTGCCGCTCACCCGCCGCCGGGTGCGCTCACTCGCCGACCCGGGCGTGCCGGGGCCGCGTGATGTCCGGCGAGGTCATCGACCGCGCGTGACGGGCTCATCGCCGTGCGGAGTCTCGACACGGCCCGCTCGCCTCGTACGGCGGGAGGAAGGTCTCTTCGATGCCGTACTTTCAGCATAAGCCGGAATGCGACGGGATTATCTGAATAAAGTAGACAACCCGAAGACCTGTCATTAATAGAGCGATAAATAAATAGGTGGCGGCGTGTGACACCTGTGTGTCGGCACGGGCGCATCGAATGAATGGATGCAAGATGGTCCACACCGGGAGGCCTGCGGCCGACGGGCCTCTCCGGGGAAATTTCGACATCGCGCACCTATGGGTGGAATCTCATTTAGAGGTGATCACGTTGGCCACGCTCGGCAGCATGTTCAGGGGTTTCGCAATCGGCACGGTGCTGACCGCCGGCACCGTACCCGTGGTTGACATCGCCGCCGTCGAATCCGCCACTGCCGCACGTGAGGCAGCCTCTCAAGTCCGCCATGGACACCTTCGCCCCGCCGTTCACTCCTCTCATCGCCCGGGCCCGAATCACAAGAACAAGAACAAGAACAAAAGCAAGAACAAGCAAAGGCAGCACGAGCGTCAGGGCGCGAACCAGAACCAGAACATGCTGCGGGATCTCACTCAGGTGCTGCCGCCGGTACAGAAGACAGAGACGACATCCGTGGCGCTCCCCTACAACTGGCAGAACTCTGACGCGACGGCGCAGACCTGGAGCGCGCAGGACAGGATTTTGACCACGGACGGGGCGCCTCACCAGAGCCAGGTGGCGGGTCCGCAGGGACCCGCGGGGCCGGCACGGTCGCAAGGCCCACAGGGTCCGGCAGGCCCGAAGGGGCCTGCAGGGCCGCACGGCGATCGAGGTGCAGCGGGTCCGCAGGGCCCGGCAGGTCCAGTCGGTCCGGCAGGTCCAGTCGGTCCGGCAGGTCCAGTCGGTCCGGCAGGTCCGCAGGGCCCGGCAGGTCCAGTCGGTCCGGCAGGTCCAGTCGGTCCGGCAGGTCCGCAGGGCCCGGCGGGTCCACAGGGTCCAGCGGGCCCAGCAGGCCCGCAAGGCCCAGCAGGCCCGCAAGGCCCGGCGGGAGTCTCGGGCTATGAGGTCGTCACCGGAGCAGCGTTTACCTCAGACCCGGTATCTATAGATTCCGCGGGAGTTATGTGCCCCGCCGGAAAAGTGGTGATTTCCGGCGGATTCAGGACTCTTGTGGGCACCCTCGCTCCAGGCGACGGCACCATCTCTATCGTCACATCCGCGCCGAACGCCGCAAATACGGGGTGGGAGGTCTTGGTTTTCAACAACAGCCAGTTCAATGCGATTCTCGCCCCTTATGCGATCTGCGCCAATGCATCCTGACTGTCGAGCGGAGCGGTCGCGCTTTCGGCCGGCGCGCCGGCGGCAACCGGCGTTGCCGGAGGCGGAACGCGGCCGTCGCCGATCGCGGCCTCTCGATGCTCCTATGTCGTAAAGCCGTCATGTCCAGGGGCCGATCAGTCGCCCGAGAGTTCGGGGGGCCGCCGTCTTTCCGGGTGCGGTTGAAAGTTCCAGAGTGCGCCATGACACCCCTTCCCGATGACCGGGCAGGGGTGTCGGCGTTTCCACCGCTCCGGAGTGCAAGACGGGGTGACGGCCGGTCAGCGCTCTTCCCAGGGCCGACGCCGTCCTCTTTCCACTCCAGCCGGCCGACGACGCCGATCACACCGTTGGTCCGCTCGACCATGCGGGTGAGCACCCATGCTTGCGAGCGGCGCTCCACGGCGCACGTGAGCGTCACGACGCCTTCCGGCACCGACACCTCGACGCGTGACAGGAGATCCTGGCGCCCCTACGGCATATACCTATTGACTTGGTAGGAATAGTTGGCAACGCTGAGCCCAGCGACTCATACGATTCGAAGGGGCATCACATGAGCGTCACCGACGAGCTCCTCGCCAACGCCGAGCGATACGCCGCGGCCTTCGACAAGGGACACCTGCCGCTGCCCCCGGCACGCGGGGTGGCCGTCCTCGCCTGCATGGACGCCCGGCTGAACGTGTACGGCCTGCTCGGGCTCAGCGAGGGCGACGCCCACGTCATCCGCAACGCCGGCGGCGTGGTGACCGCGGACGAGCGGCGCAGCCTCGCCATCAGCCAGCGCCTGCTCGGCACGCGGGAGATCATTCTCATCCACCACACAGACTGCGGAATGCTGACCTTCACCGACGACGACTTCCGCCGGGGCATCGAGGCCGAGACCGGGATCAAGCCCGACTGGGCCGCCGAGGCGTTCTCCGACCTCGACGCGGACGTCATCCAGTCGATCAACAGGATCACGGCCGACCCGTTCATCCCGCACAAGGACTCGGTGCGGGGGTTCGTCTACGAGGTCGAGACCGGACGCCTGCGCGAGGTCAAGCCCTGAGAGGCGGCCTCCGGTCGTCACACCTCACGGGGAAGGTGGGCCGGCGACCAGGCGACCTGATGTGTCAGGCGTCGATGTGGTCGCGGTCCACCTCGGCGGCGCTGCCGATGATGAACTCGCGGCGCGGGCCGACATCGCTGCCCATGAGGAGGTTGAAGATGCGCTCGGCGTCCTCGACGTCCTCGATCCGCACGCGGCGCAGGACGCGGTGGCGCGGGTCCATGGTCGTCTCGGCGAGCTGATCGGCGTCCATCTCACCGAGGCCCTTGTAACGCTGCACGGGGTCCTTCCAGCGCTTGCCGCGCCGCTCCAGGTCGCGCAGGACCTTGTGCAGCTCGGCGTCGCTGTAGGTGTAGATGTACTTGTCCTGGCCACGCCCGGGGTTGGTGACCTCGATGCGGTGCAGCGGCGGCACCGCGGCGAACACCCGCCCGGCCTCGACCATCGGCTTCATGTAGCGGTGGAAGAGCGTGAGCAGCAGGCAGCGGATGTGCGCGCCGTCCACGTCCGCGTCGGCCATCAGGATGATCTTGCCGTAGCGGGCCGACTCGATGTCGAACGAACGGCCGGACCCCGCGCCGACCACCTGGATGATCGCGGCGCACTCGGCGTTCTTGAGCATGTCGGCGACCGACGCCTTCTGCACATTCAGGATCTTGCCCCGGATCGGCAGCAGCGCCTGGAACTCCGAGTCGCGGGCGAGCTTGGCCGTGCCCAGCGCGGAGTCGCCCTCGACGATGAACAGCTCGCTGCGGTCGACGTCGTCGCTGCGGCAGTCGACCAGTTTGGCGGGCAGCGCCGAGTTTTCCAGGGCCGACTTGCGCCGCTGGTTGTCGCGGTGCTCGCGGGCGGCGATGCGGGCCTTGGCCGCGGCCACGACCTTCTCCAGCACCGCGCGCAGCTGCTGCTTCTGCCCCCGCTTGGGGTTCGCGAACAGCGCCTTGAGCTCACGGGTGACCACATGGGCGACGATGCGACTGGCCGCGGAGGTGCCGAGCACCTCCTTGGTCTGGCCCTCGAACTGCGGCTCGGGCACCCGCACGGTGACGACCGCGGTCAGCCCTTCGAGGATGTCCTCCTTGGTCACCGGCTCGTCGCCGTTCTTCAGCAGCCGGGTCTCCCTGAGCTGCTCGTTGATCGTGCGGACCAGAGCCCGCTCGAATCCCGCGACGTGGGTGCCGCCCTTGGGCGTGGCGATCACGTTCACGAACGAGCGTACGGTCGTCTCGTAGCCCTTCCCCCAGCGGACCGCGACGTCGACGGTGAGCTCCCGCTCGACCTCCGTCGGCGTCATGTGGCCCTGCTCGTCGAGCACGGGGACCGTCTCGTGGAAGTGGCCCTCGCCCTGCAGCCGCAGCACGTCGCACACGGCCTCGTCGCGGGACAGGAACTCGGTGAACTCGCTGATGCCGCCGTCGAAGCGGAACGTCTCCTCGGCCGGTTCCTCGCCGCGGGCGTCGCGCACCACGAGCGTGAGCCCCGGCACCAGGAAGGCCGTCTGGCGCAGCCGCACGTGGATCTCGTCGAGCGAGACCTCCGCCTCGGGCAGGAAGATCTGCCGGTCGGCCCAGAAACGCACGCGGGTGCCGGTGGCGTGGCGCGGGGCCGGGCCGCCGTCGCGCAGGCCGGACTTCTTGCGGAACTTGGCGGTCGGGCCGTCGCCGTCGAACACGCCGGGCACGCCCCGGCGGAAGCTGATCTGGTGGACCTTGCCGTCGCGGTCGACCTCCACGTCCACCCGGGAGGACAGCGCGTTGACCACCGAGGCGCCGACACCGTGCAGACCACCGGAGGCGCCGTAGGAGCCGCCGCCGAACTTGCCGCCCGCGTGGAGCTTCGTGTAGACGAGCTCGACGCCGGCCAGGCCGCTCTTGGGCTCGATGTCGACGGGGATGCCGCGCCCGTTGTCACGCACCTCGATCGAGCCGTCGGGGTGCAGCTCGACCTCGATCCGGGTGCAGTAGCCGCCGAGCGCCTCGTCGACCGAGTTGTCGACGATCTCCCACAGGCAGTGCATGAGGCCGCGCGTGTCCGTGGAGCCGATGTACATCCCCGGGCGCTTGCGGACCGCCTCCAGGCCTTCCAGCACAGAGAGATGACGGGCGGTGTACCCCGTCTCCGCGCGAACCGCAGTCACACCCAACTCCTACTTATCAATCGAACACGCGTACGCAGCTTAACGCCACTCATGTTTGTACGCGCACAAGCTTGCCAGGCGCAGCACTATGACCGGCACTTTCGCTGTGATCCCGGTCACTTTACGGATCATTCTGCTCTGGGCGTACTCGGAGCATGATTGGGAAGGCCCGTATCCGGTTAGATGTTGTCCCAAGTGACTGACGCCAACGTCCCCACACCGTGGGGCGACCCGAAAGGCGATACGTGACTGGAGCTCTCGCCCCCATCAAGCCGCTGACGGCCCTGGACCGGTGTGACCGGTGCGGTGCTCAGGCCTACATCCGCGCGACCCTGCCCGTGGGTGGGGAGTTGCTGTTCTGCGCCCACCACGGGCGTCAGCACGTGGCTGTGCTGCGCGACAAAGGTGCTGAGATCCAGGACGAGTCGGCCCGACTCAGTGAATCCCCCGCGACCGCCCCTGACGGCGAGCGCTGACCCCATAGACGGCGTGCCGGAGCGCGGACGACGACGTCGGCTCCGCGCGCCGTCTCCATATGAATCATCGATCCACGTCATCGGCCCGGACGAACCTCTCGGCCCGGGCCGCCCGGCCGGCGCGACCGCCGTTCCCCGCTTCCCCCGGGGCCCGGCGGCGGCGCCCGCGGGTCAGGACCGCACCCGGTAGTGGTAGCGGCCGGCGACGGCGAATCCCTCACGCTCGTAGAGCGCGCGGGCGCCGGTGTTGGCCTCCGTCACCACCAGGTAGGCGCTGTCGGCGCCACGCTGCCGCCCCCAGGCGAGCAGGGTGCGCAGCACGGCCGCGCCCAGCCCGCGCCGCCTGACGTGCGGCTCGACCGCCATGCAGTAGATCCCGAGCCGGCGCCCCTGCGGCACGGCCCGTCCCACCGCGCCCTCCTCCAGGAGGACGTACCCGGCGGGCACCCCGCTGAGGATGCGCTCGCCCCACGTCCGCGCCGGAACCCCGCCGGTCTCGTCGTGGCGCCCGCCGTCCACGGTCCACCAGGTGTGCAGCCACCGTTCCGACGGCCTGTCCGCCACCGGAGCCCCGGCGGCGGCCTCGTCGCCGGTGATCGGCCTGGTCATCACCAGGGTGGGGTCCACGAGCCGATAACCCCGGCGGCCGAGTTCGTCGTCGAGCCCGGGCGAGGCGCCCATGCCGACCGAGAACACGCAGGGCTGTCCGATGCCCGCGTAGAAACGCTCGGCCCGGTCGACCGCCTCCGGCAGATCCGCGCGCTCTCCCAGCGGCAGCACCGAGTTGGCCCGCTTCGTCACACCGCCCGCGTGCCGGTAGACCCAGCCCCCGTCCTCGACCCGTCCCGGCGCCGGCCATGCCTCGTCGACCAGGAGGTCGAACCGTGCGATCTCCTCGCTCACCTCACTCACCCGCCGCAGCCTAGTTGACCTGCGCTGCCCGGGTTCGAACCCCCTACCTGCCTCCGGGGTCGAGCGGGGCGTAGCCGAGCACGTGCTCGCGGAGCAGGACGCCCACCTCGGGGTCGTCCCGCTCGAACGCCTCCACCAGAGGTTCGTGGCGGCCGACGTTCTCGTGCAGGTTCATCCGGAACAGGCGGATCGACAGGTGCGACCACACCTCGATGCCGAGCGACTCCCACACCGACAGCAGCACCTCGTTGCCCGAGGCTTTCACGATCTCCCGGTGGAAGGCCACGAGGTGCCGCACCTGATCGTCCAGGGAACCGCCGGCCGCCGCGTCGCGCAGGCGGCCGAGATGCGTACGCAGCACCCCCACGCGGGGCCTGCCCAGCCGGACGGCCGTCTCCTCCAGGCCCGCCCGCACCTCGTACACTTCGCGAAGGTCGCTCCGGGTGAGCCCGCGGACCCGTGCGCCCTTGTTGGGCGCCGACTCGATGAGCCTGAGCGCCTCCAGCTCGCGCAGCGCCTCACGCACGGGGGCCTGGCTGACACCCAGCTCGGCGGCCACACGACGCTCGATGATACGGTCGCCGGGCTTCCATCGGCCGTGGATGAGGCCGTCGAGCACCGTTTGCCGGATATGGTCGCGAAGCGGCGGCCGCAGCACGGGTTCCACGAGGCCGATGATAGGGCCCAGGATACATCCGATGATCGATCATAGGGTGATTTAATAGATTCATGGTAGAAGACCTGGATCCGCAGGAGACCGCCGAGTGGCTCGAATCCCTCGAGGCGGTCCGCCGTGCAGCCGGCCCCGAACGGGCCGACTACCTGCTGAGGCGGCTGGCGACGACCACCCGCTACATCAACACCGTCTCCACCTCCGAGGAGCCCGGCTACCCCGGTGACCTGGAGATGGAGGAACGCATCGCCGCGTACGACCGGTGGAACGCCGCGGCGATGATCACCAGGGGCAGCCGGCTGGGGCTCGGCGGACACCTGGCGACCTATGCCTCGGCCGCCTGGCTGTACGAGGTGGGCTTCAACCACTTCTTCCAGGGCGGCCGCGACCAGGTCTACTTCCAGGGCCACGCCTCCCCCGGCATCTACGCGCGTGCCTTCCTGGAGGGCAGGCTGAGCGAGGCCCAGCTCGACCTGTTCCGGCGGGAGCCCGAGGGCGGGCTGCCGTCGTACCCCCACCCCCGATCCATGCCGGACTTCTGGCAGTTCCCCACCGTCTCCATGGGCCTCGGCCCCCTCAACGCGGTCTATCAGGCCAGGTTCAACCGCTATCTCCACAACCGCGGCATCAAGGACACCTCGGACAGCCACGTATGGGCCTTCCTCGGCGACGGCGAGATGGACGAGCCGGAGGCCACGGCCGCCCTCACCCTGGCCGCCCGTGAAGGGCTCGACAACCTCACGTTCGTGATCAACTGCAACCTGCAGCGGCTCGACGGACCCGTACGCGGCAACACCCGCATCGTGCAGGAGCTCGAAAGCGTCTTCCGGGGCGCGGGCTGGCACGTCGTCAAGGCGCTGTGGGGCCAGGAGTGGGACAGCCTGCTCACCTCCGACGAGCTGGTGGCCCGGCTGGGCGAGGTGCCGGACGGGCAGTTCCAGACGTTCGCCGCGTCGTCGGGCGCCTACATCAGGGAGCGGCTGTTCCACGGGATTGACGTGCCGCACTCGGACGAGGACCTGCAGCGCATCGTCGGCGGGTCCCGGGCCGGCCACGAGCCGCGGAAGGTGTACGCCGCCTACCGCAGGGCCCTGGACAACCGCGGCGCGCCCACGGTGATCCTCGTGCAGACCGTCAAGGGCTGGACCCTCGGCGCGGGCATCGAGGCGCGCAACGCCAACCACCAGATGAAGAAGCTCAGCAAGGACGAGTTCCGCGCGCTGCGCGACCGGCTCGGCCTGCCGGTGCCGGACTCGGCGCTAGACGGCGACCTGCCGCCCTACGTGCACCCCGGCGCCGACTCGCCGGAGGCGCGGTACGCCGCCGAGCGGCGCCGCGAGCTGGGCGGGCCGATCCCCCGCCGCACGGTCTCCTACCATCCGCTGCCGGCCCCGTCCGAGACGCCGTTCCGCGCTCTGGAGAAGGGCTCCAAGCAGCCGGTGGCCACGACGATGGCCTTCGTCCGCCTGGTCAAGGACCTGATGAAGGAGCCGGAGACGGGACGCCGCTGGGTGCCGATCGTGCCCGACGAGGCCCGGACCTTCGGCATGGAGTCGCTGTTCCCCACAGCCAAGATCTACTCGCCCCTCGGCCAGCGCTACGAGTCCGTCGACCGCGACCTGCTGCTGGCGTACAAGGAGGCGACCGACGGGCAGATCCTCCTGGAGGGCATCACCGAGGCCGGGTCGATGGCGTCGTTCACGGCCGCGGCCTCCAGCTACGCCACCCACGGCGAAGTCATGATCCCCTTCTACATCTTCTACTCGATGTTCGGCTGGCAGCGCACCGGCGACCAGATGTGGGCGCTGGCCGACCAGCTCGGCCGCGGGTTCCTCGTCGGCGCCACCGCCGGCCGGACCACGATGACCGGGGAGGGCCTGCAGCACGCCGACGGTCACTCGCATCTGCTCGCCTCCGCCAACCCGGCGTGCCTCGCCTACGATCCCGCCTTCGCCTACGAGGTGGGGGCGATCGTGCGTGAGGGGCTCCGGCGCATGTACGGCCCCGACGGCGAGGACGTGTTCTACTACCTGACCGTCTACAACGAGCCGCTCCCCCAGCCCGCGATGCCCGAGGGCGTCGAGGAGGGCATCCTCCGGGGGATCTACCGGTTCTCCGAGGGCGGCGGCCAGGCCCACCTGCTGGCGAGCGGCACCGCGATCCACTGGGCCCTGGAGGCGCAGCGGCTGCTCCGTGAGGAGTACGGCCTTGGCGTGGACGTGTGGTCGGTCACCTCCTGGAGCGAGCTGCGCCGCGACGCCATGTCCACCGAAGGCGTGCCGTACATCCGGCAGGCCCTGGCCGGGACCGAGGGGCCGGTGATCGCGGTCAGCGACTGGATGCGCGCGGTGCCCGACCAGATCAGCCCGTGGATCGACCGGCCCTGGACCTCGCTCGGCACCGACGGGTTCGGCCTGTCGGGCACCCGCGAGTCGGTCCGCAAGCACTTCGGCGTGGACCCCCGCTCGATCGCGGAGGCCGTGCTCAAGGCGGTCAAGACCGGCCAGGAGTAGGCCGGGCCTGGAGAGTGTCTGACAAATGCCGCCCGTCACGAGCGGGCAGGCGGACGCATCGCAAGGCGGCGGAGGAGCTTGTAGCCGGAGGCTACGGGCGACGACCCCGGGCCCGCGGAGATTGTGAGCCTGCGAGCGATCTCCGCGGGTGGGACGAGAACGCAGCGAGGCGCCGCCCGGGCCACGCGCAGCAGGGCTTGATTTGTCAGGCACGACCTTGCGCCCCGATCGGGGGAAACTCTCCGGTCGGGGCGCAGTAGGCTGCGAAACCGTGCTCATCCTGCTTCCTCCGTCGGAGGGGAAGGCCGAGCGGGGCACCTCCGCCGCCCGCCGGCTCAGCTTCCCCGAACTCGCCTCCCCGCGCGAGAAGGTCCTCGACGCCCTCGTCTCGCTCTGCCGGACGCCCGAGGCGCGCGACGTGCTCGGCCTGTCGGAGGGGCAGGCCGGCGAGATCGAGCGCAACCTGGCGCTTCCCACGGCACGCACGCTGCCCGTCGCCGCCCTCTACACGGGCGTGCTGTACGACAATCTCGGCCTGGCCACCCTCTCCCCCGAGGCCCGGCGGCGGGCCGACCGGCGGATCGTGGTGTTCTCGGCGCTGTGGGGCCTGCTGCGCCCATCCGACCGCGTGCCGCCCTATCGCCTGTCCATGGGCGTACGGCTGCCGCCGATGGGCGGCCTGGCCGCGTTCTGGCGGCCGTCGATCAGCGCGGTGCTCGACGCGACCAAGGGGCTCGTGGTGGACATGCGCTCCGCGACGTACGCCGCCGCCTGGCAGCCCGGCGAGCGCGGCGTGGCCGTACGGGTGCTGCGGGAGGCGGCCGGAAAGCGGACCGTCGTCAGCCACATGGCGAAGGCCACCCGGGGCGTCGTGGCCCGCGCGCTCCTCGAGACACCCGATCGCCCTCGAACGGCCGGGGATCTCGCCGACCTGCTGACCGGCCTCGGGCATCGCGTGGAACCGGCCGCGCCGGCCGGCCGGGGAAAGCCGCGGATCCTCGACGTGATCGTGGACGAGTGAGTCAGAGGTTGAGCCGGGCGCAGGCCCGGCGGTACTGCTGCGCCGGATCGCCGAGGTGCGACCAGGGCACCCGGCTGAACCGGCCGCCCGTCCTGGCGAGGTGCCCCCGCGCCGGACGCCTGAGGTCGGACAGGTAGAAGGCGGCGCCGAAGACGTTGTGCGCCTCCACCGAGCGCGGGTGCGCCCCGCCGAGGCGCCGCTCCGCCCACTGACCGGCGGCCGAGACGATGTCGCGCTGCGCCTCGAAGGAGAACCAGCCGCCCCGCGACATGGGGGTGCGGGCGGCGGCGACGATCTCGAAGTGGGCCAGCGGCACGAGCGCCGGGAGCGGGCTGCCCTCCGGGGCGTGCGCGGCGGCCGAGCGGGCGAATGCGAGCATCTCCGCCGCGGTGCCGCCCCAGCCGGGCGACAGGGTGATCAGGCGGGCCAGGGCCCCCGAATACAGCGTCGGCCACCGGCGGGAGCATTCGTACCAGACCGCGTCCTTGTCCGCGCGCGGCCGGTCGAGCCCGATCGCCAGCCACATCAGGCACTCCCAGGGAACGGGGTCACTCGGCGCGAGGCCCGCCGCCGTCAGCAGCGGCTGCCTGGCCCGTTCCATCGCCGACTGGTAGGCGTGCTGCCGGTCCGCCTGCACCGCCCTGGCCCGTACGTCGGGCCGCAGTTCCCAGGCCTCCTCCAGGCGGGCCCGGCCGAGCCACAGCCAGAGGTCGGGGTTGCCCTGGTCGTAGGCGATCAACGCCTCTATCGACCGGCTCGCGCCGATGACGGCGCGCGACAGCGCCTCCACCCGCAGCGACCGCTTCTCCGGGTCGCCCCTGCTGTCCGCGAGGACCACCGCCGCCGGTCTGAGGTCACCCCGGGAGACGGCCTCGACCGCCTCGTCGAGCATGGTGTCCGCCCAAGGGCGGTCCGGGATCACTCGTGGCCCCCGAGCACGCGCCCGATCCACTTCGATCACTCCCATGAGGCGCGAGCCTAGGAGCATCGCCGTGCCCACAGCGCTACCACGATGTTACGTCGGCGTAAACACGATCGTCCCCCCGGCCGTGGTGCGTGGCCGGAGGGACGATCGAGTCGTGCGTCAGTCCAGGTAGTCGCGCAGCACCTGCGAACGGGAGGGGTGGCGCAGCTTCGACATGGTCTTGGACTCGATCTGGCGGATCCGCTCGCGGGTCACGCCGTAGACCTTCCCGATCTCGTCGAGGGTCTTCGGCTGCCCGTCGGTGAGGCCGAACCGCATGGAGACCACGCCCGCCTCGCGCTCCGACAGCGTGTCGAGAACGGAGTGCAGCTGCTCCTGCAGCAGCGTGAAGCTCACGGCGTCGGCCGGGACGATGGCCTCGGAGTCCTCGATGAGGTCGCCGAACTCGCTGTCGCCCTCCTCACCCAGCGGCGTGTGCAGGGAGATCGGCTCGCGGCCGTACTTCTGCACCTCGATGACCTTCTCAGGGGTCATGTCGAGCTCGCGGGCCAGCTCCTCCGGCGTGGGCTCGCGGCCCAGGTCCTGCAGCATCTGCCGCTGGACGCGGGCCAGCTTGTTGATCACCTCGACCATGTGGACCGGGATGCGGATGGTCCGCGCCTGGTCGGCCATGGCCCGGGTGATCGCCTGCCGGATCCACCAGGTGGCGTACGTGGAGAACTTGTAGCCCTTGGTGTAGTCGAACTTCTCGACGGCGCGGATCAGGCCCAGGTTGCCCTCCTGGATCAGGTCCAGGAACAGCATGCCGCGGCCGGTGTAGCGCTTGGCCAGCGAGACCACGAGCCGGAGGTTGGCCTCCAGCAGGTGGTTCTTGGCGCGGTGGCCGTCCTCGGCGATCCACTCCAGCTCGGCGCGGACGTCGACGGGCAGGTTGTCGGCCTCCTGGGCGAGCTGCTCCTCGGCGAACAGGCCGGCCTCGATCCGCTTGGCGAGCTCGACCTCCTGCTCGGCGTTGAGCAGCGGAACCTTGCCGATCTGCTTGAGGTAGTCCTTCACCGGGTCGGCGGTGGCTCCGGCCGCCGCCACCTGGGCGACGGGCGCGTCGTCATCGTCGTCGGTGAGGATCAGGACCTCGTCCTCGGACTGGGCGAGCGCCTCGGCCTTGGGCTCGTCGCCGTCGGCCTCCCCCTCGGCCTCGGTGTCGGAGTCGTCGGTCTCCACCTCGGCGTCGATCTCGACGTCCTCGACCTCGATGTCGAAGTCCTCGATGTCGACGTCACCTTCGAGGTCGATGTCCTCGTCGTCGGCGATGTCGGCGGACTTCGGCTTGGAGTCGGCCTTGGGCGCCTTGGCCTGGGGACCCGTGGCGGGGGCCTCCGGCTTGGCGGGCGCGGCCTTCTTCGGCGGCGCGGGCTTGGCGGGCGCCTTGGCGGCGGCCGGCTTGGCCGCGGGCGGCGCGGGCTTGGCCGGCGCGGGCTTCTTCGGCGCCGGCTTGGCGGCCGGCGCGGAGTCGGTCACCACGGCGGTCACGGTCTCCGGCTGCGACTCCTTGGCCGCGGCGGATTTGGTGGTCTTCTTGACGGGCGCGGTGGTGCGGCGCTTGGCTTGACCTCGAGAACGCTTGGGAGCCGCGGAGTCGGCGGCCGTCACCACGACGGTCACACCCTCCTTGCTGAGGCTGCGCAGGAATCCAGCGGCTTGCGACATCGGGATGTCCGCTTCCTCGAAGGCCTTGCGGACATCCTCGGACTCGAGGAAACCCTGCGAGCGCCCACGCTCGAGGAGCTGCTGAATCACTGGCTCGTTCAGCTCCGACGGCTTCGAGCGAGTCGAACTTGCAGGCGACACGAACACCTCTCGAACGAACGCATGGCGAGAATGGACCCAGGTGCTTCTTCTTTTCCGGTGGTGAGGTCGCGCAGACCGCGACATGCCATTGTGGCACGCCACGGTACGTGATACGGCCGCGTCCCGCCGGTTGCTCCTCCACCCTAGGCCGACCGAGACACTAGTGCGTACGGAAGGAGGTCACTGATACCCGAAAGCAACCGTTATGCCTGATTCATTCAGTCACTCTTCGTGGCCGGTGGCACGTGGACCGCGAGTACCGTTACGTCATCATCCTGTTCATACCCGGACAGCATGTGGTCCACCAGGAAATCCAGCAGCATATTCGGGCTGATCAGGACCTCTGGGGGCGCCTCGGCCACGACGGACGAAAGCTCCCTGAGTCCGGCGTCCAGCCCGCGCTTGCGGTTCTCCACCAGGCCGTCCGAGTAGAGGACGGCGGTGTGACCCGGCGGCACGCAGAACCGGAACTGCTTGCGGCTCGTGGCCCAGCCGAGCGGAGTGCCCGGCTCGGTCTCGTGCAGCAGCCCGACGCCCTGCGGCGAGACCAGCAGCGGCGGCGGGTGACCGGCCAGGGCCAGCGTGCCCTCCCCGGTGCCGGGCTCGACGACCATGTACGCCAGGGTGGTGACCTGCTCTTCCTCCTCGGTGGCCTCGAAAACGCGGTCGAGCCCCGTCAGCACCGCGGCCGGGGGCGGGTTGGTCAGCGCGAGCGCGCGCATGGCGTTGCGGATCCGGCCCATGCCGGCGGCGGCCTTGACGCCCTTGCCCATGACGTCGCCCACCACGGCCGCCACCCGGCCGTCCTGGAGGACGAACGCGTCGTACCAGTCGCCGCCCACCTGCACGTGCCGGGAGCCGGAGCGGAAGCGGTAGGCCAGCGTCAGCCCACGCACCACCGGCAGGCGCTCGGGCAGCAGGCTGCGCTGCAGCGTCTCGGCGGTCTTGTGCTCGCGCTCGAAGAGCGTGGCCCGCTCGACCGCCAGGGCGCACTGACCGGCGAGGGCCTCCAGGAAGACGCCGTCCTCCTGGGAGATCTTCTGGGTCCGGGTGAACGCGAACCGCAGCGCGCCGAGCGCCCGCCCGGCCGCCAGCAGCGGCAGGCCCACCCAGGCCCGCTCGTCGGTCTGCGCGAGGAACCCGGAGATCTGTGCCTCGTCGGCGCCGGCGTCCACGAGCTGGGCGCGCAGGCTCTCCGGCGACTCGGCGAAGACCGGGCGGCGGCTGTTGACCGCCATCGTCATCACGTTGGGGTTCGCGAGATCGATCTCCTCGCCCCGGGTGTCCGGGGTGCCGCCGCTGCTGATCAGCTTCAGCGTCGCCCGGTCGAGGTCGAGCAGGGCCACCGACGAGTGGTCGGCGGCGAGGGCCGTACGGCCGACGTCGATGATGACCTGCACCACCTGCTCGACGGTGAGCGCCTCGGCGAGCTGCGCGGTCGCGCCTTGGAGACGGGCGGTGCGCAGCGCGGCGGCGCCGAGCTGGTCGGTGAGGCGGCCGCGCATCTCCTCGGCCTCGCGCTGCGGCGTGACGTCGGTGTTCGCCCCGACCCACTCCACCACGCGGCCGTGCCTGATGATCGGCACGGCCCGGACCTCGAAGTGCCGGTAGCCGCTGGCCCGGGTGCGCACCCGGTAGCTCCACTCGAACATCGTCCGGCCGCGCAGCGCCTCGCGCCACGCCTCCTCGGTGCCGGGACGGTCGTCCGGGTGCACGGCGTCCAGCCAGCCGTGGGCGAGGTACTCCTCCAGGCCCTGGCCGGTGATGGCACGCCACTGGGGCGCGTCCTCGGCGACCGTGCCGCTGGGCGAGGTGATCCACACGAGCTGCTGCTGCGACTCCACCAGCGAGCGGTAACGCTCCTCGCTGCGCTCGAGGACCTCCTCGTTCAGCTGCCGCTCGGTCACGTCCACGCCGAAGAACGCGGTGCCGACGACGCCGTCGTCGCCCCGCATCGGGTAGAACGACACCGTCCAGTGGCGGGTGTCGCCGTTCCCGGCGCGGGTCCTGATCCGCTGGTCGGTGATCGGCAGCGACTCGTCGGCGATCCGGCGCAGCGCCGCCTCGATGAGGGTGGTCAGGTCGGCCGGCAGTAACTCGGACGGCCGGCGGTCAAGATGCAGCTCGACAGGATGGCCGGTCAGCTCGGTAAAGGTGGAGTTGACCCGGACGAAACGACCATCCGGGTTGAAAAAGGCGAAGGCAAACGGCGCCTCCGACATCATGCCTCTGAAGAGGTCGGAGTCTGATATGTCCAAACCGGGCTCCCGGGGCCGGGGCACGGAGGTTTCGGCGCTCATGGTCGGCACCTCCGTCGCGTGCCAGCGTCTCCCACGAGGCACATCTCCATAACTGTGATTGGTAGCGCAGATCTGCCCTACATCATGGGCGATCGGCATGCACGGACGGAAGCCCCGCCCGCCATGCGGTCAACGCATCCTGTCAAAAGACCGGCGTCTCGCGCAGGAGGATCCGGCCTACTTCTTGGCCGCCCGCTTCGCTTCCTGCTTGGTCGCGCGGACCAGTTGCAGGCTCTCGGCGTCCACGACGTCGGCCACCGACCGGTGCACCCCCTCCTCGCCGTACGGCCCGGCCGCCTCACGCCAGCCGTCCGGGCGCACACCGCACTGCTTGCCCAGCAGGGCCAGGAAGATCTGGGCCTTCTGCCGGCCGAATCCGGGGAGGGCCAGCAGCCGGCGCAGCAGCCCGGCGCCGTCGCGGACATCCTCCCACACCTTCTCGGCCGAGCCATCGTATTGCTCGACCAGATAGGCCGCGAGCGCCTGGACCCGCGCCGCCATGGCCTTCGGATAGCGGTGGACGGCAGGCGTCGCCGCGAGCAGAGCCGCGAACTGATCAGGATCATAAGAGGCGATCTCACGCGCGTCCAGGTCCCTGCCGAGCCGGTCGGCGATCGTACGGGGCCCCGCGAAGGCCCGCTCGAGCGGCACCTGTTGATCGAGCAGCATGCCGATGAGCAGTGCGAGGGGGCTGCGGCCGAGAAGCTCGTCGGCCTCGGGATCCTGGGCGAGCCGGATACGCATGGATTCAGCTTCCCACGCGGCGGCCCGCGAAGGGTTGACACCGCCGGGGAAAGAGGTGGAATAAGGGGCGGCAGGTCCCCATTCAGCGAGGAATGCAGTCCATGCCCGTACTCGCAGCACGAATCAGTGGCGGCCCAACACCGGAGCCGGGTCTTCGTGAACCGGCGGAACTCGTCACCCACCGGCTGGCCGCGGAATTCCTGACCGTCCCCCTGTCCGCAGTCGCCCGGTGCGTCGCCGACACCTGGGCCTGCGGCGAGCATCTCGGACTCGACGTCACTCCGGAGATCGTCGAGCGGGTCGCCCGGGAACGCCTCCTGGGCGTGGTCAACTCGGCGCCGCCTTCCCGGAGGTGAGGCGCCGCGCCGCGGTCCCCCAGCGAGCGTCCCCACCCGCACCCGTACGGCGGGCACGGCCGGAGCGGCAGATAACGGGGAAGTCACCGGGCCGTGTTCCTGATGCCGTTCGCGGCGGGAATGCGAGAAGGTGGTCACCGTGAGCGAGCGGAGCGAGACCTCGTGAGTCGCCGGCGCCGACGTGACCCCCGGGAGACCCGGCCACCGGACGACGTGTTCGCGGAGATGCTGCTGGCGGCCAGGGAACTGCTCGCCGTCCGCAGCCCTCTCGACGCCGAGCTCATGGTCTCCGACATGCTCGGGGCCTGGTGGGGCAGGCGGCTGCGCGGCGGCGACGTCGAGCAGATCCTCGGCGAGGGGCTGGTGGACTACGCGGCCAAGGCCGGCACGCCGGCCGCGCTCACCCTGCTCGTCTCCGTCGCCTACCTCGGCACCGCCCGCCAGGCGGCCAAGGCGGAGGGCGCGGCGCTCGCGCTGATGGAGTCGGACGTCGCCCGCCCCCGCTGGGCCGACCGCGTCGGGGCCGTCAAGCCGACCGGCTGCTACGTCTCCAGGGACGTGTACGGCGACCAGGACACCGTGGTGTGCACGTTCGCCTACAACGGCGAGGACAGGCACGCGCTGGTCGTGGTCGTCGACTACAACATGGGCGGCATGGCCCGCGACGCCTGGGTGTCGTCGCAGGTCGACAAGCTGCTCGAACAGGCCAGGCTGGAGGCCGCGGGCAACGCGCTGCTGCGGTTCGAGGAGCTGGAGCCACAGCAGGCGCGGGCGCTGCTGGAGTTCGCCATGAAGGCCACCAGGACCGCCGCGCACGGCCGCACCGGCCCCAAGCTCGTGAGCGACAGCTACAGCGCCTACCACGCCTTCGCGCGGGCGCGGATCAAGGCGCTGCCGCCCGGGCGGATGCGGCCCGCCCCCGCGCACACCGAGGCGCCCTACAGCCGCGACCGCCGGGCGATGCTGGCGGCCGAGTTCCTCGCCTCGGACGCGGCGGAGAACCTGTCGGACCCGTCGGCCGCCTCCCGGTGCGCCGACCACATCATCGACTACGGCTGCGACCAGGACTTCGGGCGGCCGATGCGGGTGAGCCCGACGAAGTGCGAGACGTTCCTGCTCGACTGGCTGCCGCGCAAGGTCCTGCTCAGCCCGGCGGAGCAGGACGCGATGCCGCATGTGCTGTCGGCGTGGGTGCGTTTCGCCGGCCCCCGGATCGGCCTGCCCGAGCAGGGGGTGCGGGCGACGCTCGACGCGGTCTGGGAGGCGACGGCCCGCTTCACCGAGGCCTACCGCGACCCGACCACGTTCGGGCTGGACCGCTCTCTCGTGGAGCGGCTGCTGCCCGACGGCGACCTGTCCGCCCTGGCCCGGCGCGCGTTCGCGTTCCCCCTGCTGCAGGGCATGCGCGGCTCGACCAGCCTCGACCTGCTGAACCCGGCGGACGAGGCCGACCGGCGCATCCTGCTGGAGATCGACCACGCCGGCGAGCTCGGCCGTACGGACCTGGAGGAGCACCTCGCCTGGCACGAGGAGATCGCGGGCCGGCTGTGGGTCGGCGACCCGCCGCAGCTGTGGGAGGCCGCCCAGCGCCTGATCGACCTCGGGCACGACCGGCACGACGTGCTGCACGTCCTCATCGAGATCGCCGAGCGGATCGGCGACCATCCGGACGAGCTGGCCGCCGCGCTCGACGACATCGCCGACATCCCGGACGAACCTCCCGCCTGACGGCGGCGGCCCCTCTCCCTGCGGCAGGATGGACACCGCACCGAGCTGCGGGAGGCACGGCGATGACCACTGGCGTGATGGACCTGAACGCCGATCTCGGAGAGGGTTACGGGATCTGGCGGCTCGGGGACGATGTGGCCCTGCTCGACCTGGTGACGAGCGCCAACATCGCCTGCGGCTTCCACGCGGGCGACCCGCTGATCATCCGCCGCACCTGCGCGGCGGCGGTGGACCGCGGCGTGACGATCGGCGCCCAGGTCTCCTATCGCGACCTGGCCGGCTTCGGCCGCAGGGAGATGGAGATCGATCCGGAGGAGCTGTGCTCCGACGTGCTCTATCAGCTCGCCGCCCTGGACGGCATGGCCAGGTCGATGGGCGGGCGGGTGTCGTACGTGAAACCGCACGGCGCCCTCTACAACCGCGCCTGCCGCGACGAGGAGCAGGCGGAGGCCGTGGTGGCCGCCGTGGAGGCCTTCGGCGCGGCGCTGCCGATCCTCACGCTGCCCGGGTCGGCCCTCTCGCGGGTGGCCGCCCGTCATGGCGTGCCGTCGGTGGCCGAGTGCTTCGCCGACCGCGCGTACACGGCCGAGGGGACGCTGGTGCCCCGGAGGCGGCCGGGGGCGGTGCTGCACGATCCGGACGAGGTCGCGGCCCGCGCCGTGCGCATGGCCACGGAGGGCGTGGTGACGACGATCGAGGGCGGCGAGGTGCGCGTCGGCGCCCGGTCCGTCTGCGTGCACGGCGACACCCCCGACGCCGTACGGATCGCCGCCGCCGTCCGCAAGGCGCTCCTGGAGGCCGGCGTGACGGTGGAGCCGTTCATCTGACCCGCCAGGCCCCGTGCCGTCGGCTGGGGGCCCCTGTCGCCGCATGTGCCTCCCGGGCACCGCCTGGGCGCCTCCTGGGCGTCGCCGGGGGCCTCCGGCGGCCCGGAGACGGCCCGGAGACGGCCCGTGGGCGCCGCTCAGGAGGCGTAGCCGATGTCCTCGTACCTGAGGTCGAAGAACCCGTTGGCCCCGACGTTGGCCAGCGCGGACCGCACGGCCACGCCCTGCGGGCTCTGGTAGAGCGGCAGCACGTTGACCTTCTTCCAGACCAGCCGGTCGGCCTCGTTCAGCAGGCCGGGCACCTTGCCGGGGTCGAGCGTGCTGCCCGCGCGATACATGGCCTCGTCGATCTGCCTGCTCCCGCTGCGCCCGAGGTTGGAGTACCACTCGACGTCGTCGCCCCGGCCGCCCCTCTCGCCGTCCGCGTAGATGTCGAAGGCGCTCGACACCGGGAACGGCGAGCTCGGATAGGCGAATGCGGTGATGTCGAAGTCGCCGGGGATGAGGTGCTTGCCGAAGAAGTCGTTGAAGGACACCTTGCGCACGTCGACCCGGATGCCCACGCGATCGAGCATCTGCCGGGCGACGCCTGCCTCGACGCCGCTCATGACGATGCCGTCGGGCACGACGAAGCGCAGCGTGAGCGGCTTGCCGTTCTTCACGCGGGTCTTGCCCGACAGCTTCCAGCCCGCCTGGTCGAGCAGCTGCCCGGCCCGTTTCGGGTCATACGCACCGATCTGTCCGGCGTTGGCCTGATACCCGTACTGGCTGTTCATGAGGAAGTGGTTGTCCAGCGTCACGATCGGCCAGCCGAGCCCCTTGAGGTCCACCTGCATGAGGCCGCGGCGGTCGATCGCCGCCGCGACGGCCTCGCGCACCCGCGCGTCGGACAGGACCGGGCTCTCCCCGTTGAAGGTGAACTGCCGATACTGGGTGCCCGCGGCCTGCCGGATCACGGCGTCCCACGCCTCCCTGACCCGCGCGTAGTCGTCGGAGGACGGGCCCACCTCGAAGAGGTCCACGTCGCCCTTGGTGAACGCGTGGACCATCTGGTCGGGGCGCACGGTCCGGAACTCGATGGCGTCCAGTTTGGCGCGGTTGCCCCACCAGGCGGGGTTGCGGGTGAGCCTGACCGTCTTGCCCTTGACGTCGAGACGCTCGACGCGGAACGGCCCCGCGGTCACCGGGATGTGGTTGATCCAGTCGGCGTTGAACGCCGCCGCGGTCGCGTTGGTGCTGCTGGGATACAGCGGCGTGAACAGCGACTGCCACTCGTTGAACGGCTGGGCGAGGGTGACCACCACCTCGCGGTCGCTCGCCCCTCTGGCCACGCTCTGGATGTTCTCGTACGCGATGGTCGAGTCGACCCGGTAGTCCCGGTCGTGGCCGCTCATGGCCTTCCACTGGGCGGCGAAGTCGGTCCAGGTGATCGGCCTGCCGTCCGACCACTTCGCCTTGGGGTTGATGGAATAGGTGATGACCTGCCGGGGAGAGGTCGCGGTGATCCTCGCGTTGGTCACGTAGTCGGTGTCGAGCGTCAGCCGCCCCCGCTCGTCGGAGCGGAACGTGCGGGGCATCAGCGCGTCGGTCACCGCCTTGACTCCGGTGCCGTCGCCGTCGATGTGGTTGCGGTTCCACTGGGTCGGGAAGTCGGTGAGCCCCCACCGGAGCGTGCCGCCGTCCTTGACCTTGTCGCGGGCCATCGGGTTGATGTCGTACGCCTTGACCGGGGAGGGGGCGAGCCCGTTGTCCGGTTCACCGGGCCCCCGCTGCACGCCGCAGGCACCGGCGGCCCACAGAGCGGCCAGTGTGGCCAGGGCGACCGGCCATCGTGCTCTCACGTGCTTCTCCGATCCTCCGGCTACCATCCGCAGTCGATTAGTAGCAGGAAGTGACGGCTCGCGGCCATCGGGACACGCGTCTGCGGGGTTCCCCTGACACGTCCTACGGCATCAGGACAACTCGTCCACCGCGCTGCGGACGTCCTCGCTGGTGATCGTCGTCAGCTCGGCGGCGTTCGCCGACCCCTGCTCGGCGAGCCGGACGTCGCGCCGCAGCGCGGCCCGCTCGTAGAGCGACCGGGCGAAGCGGCCGTTGCCCAGGCCGTCGATGAGCCCCTCCCGGCACACCCAGTCGAAGACGTCGGCGAGGTCGCGGGCGGCGGAGGCGTCGAACCTGTCGCCGCTGCCGGAGGCCAGCAGCTCCGCGATCTCGGCCAGCTCCGACGGCCGGTAGGAGGGGAACGACACGCGCTGGTTGAACCGGGAGGCCAGGCCGGGGTTGGTCGCCAGGAACGCGTCCATCTCGCGCTCGTAGCCCGCCAGGATGATGACCACGCGGTCGCGGTCGTCCTCGGCGCGCTTCAGCAGGGTCTGCACCGCCTCGGCCCCGAAGGCGTCGCCCCCCGAATAGCCGGTGTTGACCAGGCTGTAGGCCTCGTCGATGAACAGCACCCCGCCGAGCGCCCGGTCGACCAGCTCGTTGGTCTTGATCGCCGTGGCGCCGAGGTGCTGGCCGACCAGGTCGGCCCGCGACGCCTCGACCACGTCGGGCCGGGCCAGCAGGCCCAGCGCGGAGAAGATCCGGCCGAGGATGCGCGCGACGGTCGTCTTGCCGGTGCCAGGAGGGCCGACGAACACGAAGTGCCGCATCTGCGACTGGACCGGCAGGCCCTGCTCCTGGCGCATCCTGGCCACCTTGAGCTGGGCGGTGATCGCGTGCACCTGCCGCTTGACCGGTTCGAGGCCCGCCATCCTGTCGAGGTCCGCGAGCGCCTCGTCCAGGGTCGGGGTGACCTGGTAGCCGCGGTATCGTGCGGTGATCTCGTTGAACGCCTTGGTCACGTCGTCGGCGGTGGTGGTGACCAGGTCCTCGCCGCGCGGCGCCCCGCCCGCGCTCACCACGCGCACGTCGCGGGCCTGCGCCGCGGCCTCGGCGAGGCTGCGGGCGAACCGGGCGTTGCCGAGGTCGTCGACGAGCCCCCGGCGCTCCACGTCCTCGAACAGCCGGCGCAGCACGGGACGGGCCTCCGGGGCGAGCCGGTCTCCCCGGCGCTGCTGCAGCGCCTCGGTGATCTCCAGCAGCTCCGCCGGACTGTAGCTGGGGAAGCGCACCCGGGTGGCGAAGCGGCTCGACAGCCCCGGGTTGGACGCGAGGAAGTCGTTCATCTCCCGCTCGTAGCCGGCCAGGATGACGATGAGCCGGTCACGGTCGTCCTCGGCCCGCTTGAGCAGCGTCTGCACGGCCTCCGCGCCGAACCGGTCGGGCTGGCCGTCGCCCGAGTTGATCAGGCTGTACGCCTCGTCCACGAACAGGACGCCGCCGAGCGCGCGGTCGATCAGCTCGTTGGTCTTGATCGCCGTGGCCCCCAGGTATTCCCCCACGAGGTCGGCCCGCTGCGCCTCGACCACGAACGGCGTCTCCAGCAGCCCGAACGCGTAGAAGATCTTGGCGAGCGACCTGGCGACGCTGGTCTTGCCGGTGCCGGGAGGGCCGACGAACACGAAGTGGCGCATCGGCCGCTCGTTGGCGTAGCCCGCCTCCCTGCGCAGCCGGGCCGCCTCTATCGACGCGGCGATGGCGCGCACCTGCTCCTTGACCGGTTCGATGCCGATCATGGACTCCAGCTCCGCGAGCGCCTGCTCGACCGTGATGGGCGGCGGGGCGCCGGCCTCGGCCGCGGCGGTCTGGTGGCCGCCCGCCCTGCCGCGCACCTGCACCTGGGTCTCCGCGCCCGCCGCCTCCCGCTCCGCCTCCGCGCGCACCCTGCGGGCCAGCACCAGGCGATAGAGGAGCACCGCCGCGACGACGCCGTACGCGCCCCACAGGGCGGCGGACGGCGACAGCGGCGACAGCGACAGCGCGACGACGCCGGCGGGCGCGAGTGCCATCAGCGTCGTCAGCCACGGCGGGACCCACCGGATCAGGTGGGCCGCGACGCCGGTCAGCGCGCCCAGCAGCATCAGCAGGCCGGGCGCGATCGACTGCCCGCCGAACACGCCCATGAACAGCGGCAGCAGCAGGCCCCACCCGGCGAGCACGAGCACGGTCGCGGCGGCGCGCGGATAGCTGAGCGCCAGCGCGAGGAAGCACAGCGCCAGGAACGTGTAGATGAACGTGGGCACCAGCGACCAGTTGAGCGCCGCGGCCAGGCCCATGGTGGCGACGAGCAGCACGACGAACAACGCGCGCCGCGCGAACGGCGGAAGTTGGAAATAGCGGAAACGCACCTGTTCGAACAGATCACGTGCCGCAGTCCGGCTTAAGAGGCTCGCCGCCCGTGCCCTGTCGGAGTCCCGCATCGACGCCTCCCCGCTTCGACCCCGGTTATACCGCACGTGCGAACGGAATGGGTGGACCCAAGCGGCGCGGTGGACGACGCACGTCGCCGGAACCGGACGCGCGCCCGAGTTGCGTGGTTCGCGCTACCGGGTGCGGGCCTGGTGGCGTCCGGGGTACTCGCGCATCAGAACCTGCCGCGGCGTCACCCGCAGCACGTCGTCGTCCGGCACGGCGACGCCCCGCACCTCTGCCCAGAATCGCGGGTCTCCCACGAAGAGCACCACGCGGGGATCGCGCCGCACCGCGTCCCACGCCTCGTCGCCCGCGATGAGGCGGAACTCGCCCGCCGGGCTCACCGAGGTCACGGCGCTCACCGCGAGCGCGCGCGGGCCGTCAGCCCCGGTGCAGGCGAGGACCACGTTCCGGGAGTAGGCCGCGGCGTGCCGCACTTCCTCGCTGAGACCGGCCGAGGGGGTCAGGTCGCCGGGGATCCGCGCGCCCCGCGACTCGGACGGCACGAGCGAGGCGCGCCACGGACCCGGCCCGCCGCGCCACCACGCCCGTACGGCACGCACCGCGAAGGCCGCCGCGCCGAACGCCAGCGCGCCCCACGCACAGCGCCACAGGGCCACGACGGCGGGGCCGGGTCCCATGAGGGCGTGCGCCGCGCCCGCCGCGGCGGCGCAGAGGGCGGCGACGGCCGGGGCGGTGAGCGCCGTGGCGAGCCACCGGTCGTCCGGCCGCGGCGCGCCCGTCGTGCGCGCGTGCAGCAGCCCAACCGGGACCGCCAGGCACGCGACGGCGGCGAAGGGCACCGTGGTCACGAAAGGCAGGAGCATGAGCACCGCGGCCGCCTGCCACGCGCGGGCCGCGACGATCCAGTACGCGACGGCGATGTCACGCGCCGCCGCCCGGTCGGCCGCCGCCGCCCGCCCCCGATCGGCCACGCCGGACCCAGCCGGCCGTACGGGTGGTTGTGCGGGTGGCGGCGCTTGCGGCGGCACCCGCGACGGCATGGGCGGTGAGGCGGAGCCTTGCGCGGGTAGTGGCACGCGAGATGGGACGGGTGGCGGCGCTTGCGGGGGCACGCGTGGTGGCGTGGCCGATGAGGCAGGTCGTTGCGCGAGTGGTGGCACGCGTGACGGCATGGCCGATGAGGCAGGTCGTTGCGCGGGTGGTGGCACGCGTGACGGCATGGCCGATGAGGCGGGTGGTCGCATGCGTGACGACGAGGGCACATGCAGCGCGGTGGCGAACCGCCTCAGCGCGGCGAGCGGGCGCCCCCGCCACGTCTCGGCCAGGAGCCGGACGGCGAGCGCCACGACGGGGTTCAGGAGCACCAGCCCGGTCGCCCCGGCCCAGACGCCGCCCCCTTCGTGCAGCGAAGCCGCCCCCGGCTCCGGCAGCGTGGCCAGCTCCGCCAGGTACGCCGCCGGGGTGAGCAACCCGAGCGCGACCGACATGAAGAGCCGCAGGTCGCGCCGGAGCATCCCGGGGACGTAGGTCCAGGCGCCGACGCGCGCGGCCTGCCGGAGGCAGACCACGAGGACGGCGGCGAGCGCCAGCGCGCCGACGACGCGCACGTCCCCCCGCATGGCGGGGAGGTCGTGCGGGCCGGGGAGATCGTGCACACCGGGAAGGCCGTGCATTCCGAGGAGGCCCTGCACACCGGGAAGGCCGTGCATTCCGAGGAGGCCCTGCACACCGGGAAGGCCGTGCATGCCGAGGAGGCCCTGCACACCGGAGAGGCGCCGCGTGCCGGGATGACCGTTCGCGCCGGGGAGAAGGCCCGGCAGCAGAACGGCCGCGCAGATCCCGGCCGTCGCGACCGCGAGGATCACCCGCACCTGCCGCGACCAGGTCTCCAGGGCACGCCGCGCACGGCCCGTGTCGCGGGGGTCGGCCTCCCACGCGGGGTCGTGGTGGTCGCGCGGCCGCTGCCAGCGCAGCAGGGCCAGGCCGAGGTTCACCCACGCCGCCGGGTGGTCCCGGCGCCTGCGCAGCGCCGCGCCGTACGCCCGGGCGGCCCCGTCGTGGTCACCGCGCAGCAGCGCGAGGTCGCCGCACAGCACGTGGGGGTCGGGCTCGTCGGGGGCGAACCGGACGGCGCGGCGGGCCTCCGCCCAGGCCTCCCGCCACCGTCCGGGGATCCGCCGCAGCGCGCTCGCGAGCCGCAGCCGCGCCGCCCAGGAGCCGGGCGCGAGCCGTACGGCCTCTCGTGCCGCCGCCACCGCCTCGGTGTCGCGCCCGAGACGCTCCAGTGCCGCCCCGACGAGGCGATGCCCCCATTCGTCCTGCGGATCGCGGCCGATCGCCTGGCGCGCCGCTTCCAGCGCCGCCTCCGGCTGGTCGCACGACAGCCGGGCCACCGCGACGGCGCACCAGGCGCGGGCGTCGGCGCGGTCGAGCGGGGGCGGCACCGGGGACGTGTCGCGTCCGTCGATATCGCTCCCCACGACCGCATGATCCGTTGCGGCCGGTCTCTTGCCTAGACGCGGGATATATACCTATGGCTCTCTAGAGAGGCGGATTGCTCCGCTTGATCACCTGGGGTGATGGGGATCCGGCGATTTGTTCCCGACATCACCGGAAGGGCTGAGAGATCCGCTTCCCATGGCCTAAGCTGCCACGCATGTTCCAGCTGGCCGGGATCTCGGAGCAGGAGCACTGAGCGGACTATGATCATGGTTTCGGTCGAGTCCGCCGCCGTCCGCGCCACCAGTGCCCTGCGGGAGCGGAGGGCGAGCCGGTGGTCGGTGCTCGTGCTCCTGTGCTTCAGCCTGCTCCTGATCGCGGTCGACGCGACCGTGCTGCACATCGCCGTCCCGGCGCTCACCGCGGCCCTGGAGCCGTCGTCCGTACAGCTCCTGTGGATCATCGACATCTACTCGCTGGTCGTCGCGCCGCTGCTGGTGACGTTCGGCACGCTGGGCGACAGGTATGGCAGGCGGCCCCTGGTGCTCGGCGGCTACGTGGTGTTCGGCCTGGCCTCGCTGTCGGCCGCGTTCGCCGCGACCCCGCTCGCGCTCATCGTCTCGCGGGCCTTCCTCGGCGTCGGCGGCGCGATGATCATGCCGGCGACGCTCTCGATCATCCGGCAGGTCTTCACCGACCGGCGCGAGCGGGCGATCGCGCTCGGCGTGTGGAGCGCCGTCGCCGCCGCGGGAGCGGCCGTCGGGCCGCTGATCGGCGGGGTCCTCGTCGAGCACCTGTGGTGGGGCGCGGTCTTCCTCATCAACGTGCCGCTGCTGCTGATCGCGTTGCCGCTCGCCGTACGGATCCTGCCGGCGTCACCGCGGCGGGCCGACCATCCGTGGGACGCGCTGAGCGCGGCCCTGTCCACCGTGGGCATCCTGGCGATCGCGTTCGGGCTGAAGGAGGCGGGGTCGGGGCACACGCTGGGCCGCGGGCTCTCGCTCGCCGTGCTCGCGACCGGCGTCGCACTGCTCGTCTGGTTCGTACGGCGGCAGCGGCGGCTGGCGTTCCCCCTGCTCGACATCGGCCTGTTCGCGCAGCGCGGCTTCGCGACGGGCGTCGGCTGCGTGCTGCTGGCCATCTTCGCGCTGGTCGGGCTGGAGCTGATGCTGGCGCAGTATCTCCAGCTCGTGCTGGGGCTTTCGCCCCTGGAGGCCGCCGTGCGGATGCTGCCGCTCATGGTCGCGGCGATCGCGGGCGGCCTGGCCGCCGCGCACGTGCTGGGGCGCGTCGGGCTGCGCGCGACGGTGGGCGGCGGCCTCGCCCTGACCGCGCTCTCGCTCACCCCGGTGCTGACCTGGGGCACCGAGCAGCATGCGGTGATGCTGACTGCCTGCTTCGTGGGGATCGGCTTCGGCGTCGAGGTCGCCCTGCTGGCGGCGTCGGACACGATCATGGCAACCGTGCCGGAGTCGCGGGCCGGCGGCGCCGCCGCGATCGAGGAGACGGCCTACGAGCTCGGGGCGGGCCTCGGCATCGCCGTCCTCGGGACGATCACCACGATCGTGTACGCCCCCTCCCTCGCAAACGTGCCGGGCATCCCGGCCGGGCTCATGGCGCAGGCGCGTGAGTCGCTGGCCGCGGCCGCGCACGTGGCCGACGAGACCGGTGCGGCCGGGACCGCGCTGCTGGAGGCCGCCCGCGCGGCCTTCGTCACCGCCCTGCACTCCACCATCGCCGTCAGCGTGGCGCTGCTCGCGCTCACCGCGCTGGCGGTGGCCCTGCTGCTCCCCCGCCACGTTCCCACCCCCGCGAGCGCCGACGCCGAGGAGTCCGACAGCGTACGGACCTGAGCGGACCGGACGCATGACGGCGGCGTCGGCGGGAAAGTGTCCGGGCAAGTCACCCCCCACCCCAGAGTGAGAAGCCGTGAAGAGAACCCTGCACGACTTAGCCTCGCTGGCCGCCCGCATGGGCGTCGGCGGGATCTTCTTCGCCAACGGCTGGCAGAAGCTCGAAGCCGGCCTCAACGCGACCGCCGACCAGTTCACCGCGCTCCAGGCCCCGCTGCCCCATGTGTGGGCGCCGGTGACCATGCTGACGGAGCTGGTGGGCGGCACGCTGCTGATCGCGGGCCTCATCGTGCCGGCCGTCGGGCTCCTGCTGTTCGCCGAGGCTCTCGCGGTGTTCGTGATCACGGCCGGGGACAGCGGCCTGCCGCTCACCGGGGGCGACATCGAACTGATCGTGGCCCTCGGGGCCGCCTCCGTGCTGCTGGCCGTCACGGGCGCGGGCCGGATCTCCGTCGACCACATGGTGGTCATCAAACGGCGCGAGGCCGAGGCCGCCGGAGAGTTCGCCGCCGACGCGGTCATCGCGGCGCTGCGCCCGCCACAGCCCGGGGAGCCGGGTGCGGACGAGCCCTCCGCCCGGCCCGCCGCGTCCGGGTCCGGGTCCGGGCCCGGGCCCGGGTCCGCTTCAGGGAAGCCCGCGCCCGCCCCCTCCACCGGCTCGGCCGGGTCGCCGGAGCCGCCCTCGGCGAGCGGTGCGAGTGCGGGCTCCACCTCGTCCGGGACCAGTACGGCCGCGGAGCCGCCGGGCGAGGAGGCCCCTGCCACGACGACGGTGCGGAAGGCCACGCCCCGGCAGCGGCGTACGCGGCGCGAGGACGACACGACCACGGAGAGCCGCGCCGAGGCCCACTGACGGCGGGTCGCCCGGCACGGGCCACAGGCGCGGCCCCCGCGCCCGCGCGTGCGGCGTGCCCGTGCGGCGGCTCTTGGATACGGCGTGCGAGTGGATACGGCGTGCGAGAGGCGGCGTGTGAGCCTCCGCATGCCGCGTGCGTGGATGAAGGGTGCGGCGTTTCCGTGCGGTGAGTGGGCCCGGTCTTCCCGTGCGGCGTGTACGAGATGCGGAGGGGCCCGGCCGGGGCCGGTCAGGGCTCCTGGGAGAGCGGCAGGCACAGGAGGAATCGCGCGCCGCGGGGGCTGTCCATGATCGTCAACGTGCCGCCGTGGCTCTCGGCGATCTGCCGGGCGATGGGCAGGCCCAGTCCGGCACCCCCGGCGTTCCTGCTGCGGGCCGAGTCGAGCCGGGTGAACCGCTGGAAGACGAGGTCCCGCTGGTCCTGTGCGATCCCCGCGCCGTCGTCGAGCACTTCGAGCACGGCCACGCCGGAACGGAACCGTGGGTCCCCGTCATGCGGGTCCTCTCGCCGCACCTCCACCCGTACGGTGCTGGCTGCGTGCCGTTCGGCGTTGTCGAGGAGATTGGTGACCAGGCGGCCCAGCCGGATGCGGTCTCCCCGGACGATCACGCCGGGGGCCAGCTGCGAGACGATCCTCTTGTGCGGACGGCGGGCGTCCAGTTCGGCGGACACGAGCTGCCCGAGGTCCAGCCGCTCGCGCTCGCACGGCGCGCCCGCGTCGAGACGGGCCAGCATCAGCAGGTCGGAGGCGATCGCCTGGAGCCGGTCGAGGCTCTTCAGCACGGCCGGCCCGATCTCCCGCAGGTCGGACTCCTGCGGGGCGCGCAGCGCGTCCTCCACCTGCGCGCGGATCGCGGTGATCGGGCTGCGCAGCTCGTGGGACGCGTCGGAGGTGAAGCGCCGCTGCTGCTCCAGCGTCTCCTCCAGCCGGTCGAGCGTGTAGTTGACGCTCTGCGCGAGGTCGTGGATGTCCCCCTTGGCCTCGGGGACCGGCACCCGCCGCCCGAGGTCCGAGGCGTTGATCTCGTCGAGCTCGGCCCTGATGGCCCGCACCGACAACATCGCCCGCTGCACGCTGCGCTGGGTGCCGTACGCGACGGCGGCCGTGACGAGCGCGGATCCCACGATCAGACCGACCACCAGGCCCGGCGGCACGTTGAACGGCTGGCTCGGCGCGGCGCTGTAGACGGTCCAGTCGCCGCCGTTGCTGTAGACCTCCTGCGCGACCACGGTGTAGCACCGGTCCGGGCCGAAGACGCCGCCGCAGACCTCGCGCGTGGCCTTGCGGGACGGCGGCGAGGGATGGAAGCTCGCCATGGGCGGCTTTCCGGCCATGTCCGGCGTCGCAGAACGCACCCTGCCCTGCGGGTCCACCACCTGGACGGGCTCGTCCCGCCCACTGGGGGGCAGCACGCTCTCCACCTGTCCGTGGTCCACGAGATAGGCGACCCGCCCGCCCGTCGCCGTCACCCTCAGCACTAGGTTGTCCCGGGCCGCCACGTGCAGGGACCACACCAGGACGAACGAGAACGCGATGCACAGCAGGGCGACCACCGTGCCGGTGAACAGCGCGATGCGATTCCTCAACGACCAACGATCCCCGAAACCCACCTGATCGCCCACTTACGACGTGGCGAACTATCCGTGCCTAAGAAATCTACTCTTCGGGGCGTTATTACTTGGTAACGGAACAAACTGGACGAGATGGTCCTATCAGGTCGAAATGCCTCCCCGCGCAACACGACCGGCAAGCAGGTAAAGGAGCCTTCCGGACGGCCCTTCCGGATGGTGGGATATGGGATATGAACGCCGCTGGACCACTGCCGGTAATCGACGTCTCCGCCCTCACCGGCTCAGGGACCGGCCCCGGAACCGGCCCCGGGACCGGCCCAGGGAACGGCCCCGAAGCAGGCCACGCGCGCGCCGAGGTCGCACGCCGCATCGAGGCCGCCTGCCTGGACAGCGGTTTCTTCTACATCACCGGACACGGCGTGCCCCAGGCCCTGATCTCCGAGCTCAGGGACGCAGCGGATCGTTTCTTCCGGCTGCCGGAGGAGCACAAGTCGCGCATATCGATGGACCGGGGCGGGCGGGCCTGGCGCGGTTACTTCCCCGTGGGCGGCGAGCTCACCTCCGGCCGGCCCGACCTCAAGGAGGGCCTCTATTTCGGCGCCGAACTCGAACCCGACGATCCCCGGCCGCTGCACGGGCCCAACCTCTTCCCCGAGGAGGTGCCCGAGCTGGGCCCGGCCGTGCTCGCGTACATGGACGCCCTCACCCACGTGGGGCAGGCGGTCATGCGGGGCGTGGCGCTGAGCCTGGGGCTCGACGAGGACTACTTCGCCGCCGGTTACACGGCCACGCCCACGACCCTGTTCCGGATCTTCCACTATCCGTCCCCGCCGTACGCCGATCCGGAGGAGTGGGGGGTCGGCGAGCACACCGACTACGGCCTGCTGACGCTGCTGCTCCAGGACGACAATCCCGGCCTCCAGGTGCACACCTCACGTGGCTGGATCGAGGCGCCGCCCATCCCGGGCACGCTGGTCTGCAACATCGGCGACATGCTCGACAAGCTGACCGGCGGGCTCTATCGCTCGACTCCGCACCGCGTGCGCAACGCCACCGGCCGGAGCCGGCTCTCCTTCCCGTTCTTCTTCGACCCGGGCTGGGACTGCGAGGTGCCGCCGCTGCCCTCGCTGCCCGCCCGCGAGGGGGGCCGCCCCCGATGGGACGGCCTGGACCTGCGGGCCTTCACCGGCACGTACGGCGACTACCTGACCGCGAAGGTCGCCAAGGTGTTCCCGGGACTCGGCTGCAGGGTGCTGCCGCCGTCCTCTGGAGCACGTGAAAACGTGTAATCACACAAGCGGTGTAAGCAGCACAATGTTGGCCATGCCTCTCCCCCGCTGGTTCGCCGAGCGCGTGGAGCCGACCGCGCCGGATGCCGAGCTGCGTGTCTCCACGATCGAGCTCTTCTTCGACCTCGTGTTCGTCTTCACGATCACGCAGCTCACGTCGCTGCTCGTGGACGACTTCACCCGGCAGGACGGAGAGGGGTTCACCGGCCAGGGCACCGTGCAGGCGGTCCTGATCTTCGGTCTGCTCTGGTGGATGTACTCCGGCTACGCCTGGCTCACCAACACCGTGCCGCCGGAGCGCGCGGCCCGGCGGGTGCTGATCCTGGGCGGCATGGCCGGGTTCCTGATCATGGCTCTGGCCATCCCGCGCGCCTTCTCGGGCAGCGGCGTGGCGTTCGCCGTCGGCTATCTCGTCATCGTGCTCGTCCACGGCGGGCTCTATCTCCAGGCGACGGCCGCCATCGCCCGGGTCGTGCCGTTCAACCTGACCGCGACCGCGCTCGTCTTCGCCGCCGCGTTCGTCGATTCGCCGTGGAACTACGCGCTGTGGACGGCGGCCCTCGTGCTGATCTGGCTGAGCCCGATCTTCATCGGGCAGAAGGGCTTCCCCCTGCACCCGGCGCACATCGTCGAGCGGCACGGCCTGCTCGTCATCATCGTGCTGGGCGAGTCGATCGTGGCGATCGGCATCGGGGCGACCGACGGCCACCCGGGCGCGGCCCTGATCGTCGCGGCCCTGCTGGGCCTTGCCCTCACCGCGTCGCTGTGGTGGGTGTACTTCGCACGCGACGAGAGCGGGCCCGAACACGCGCTGATGCGGGCCGACGTCGTCCAGCGGACCCGGCTCATCCTGGGCGCGTACTTCTACGCCCACATCCCGATCCTGCTCGGGATCGTCGCGACCGCGGCCGGGATCCACAAGGCCGTGGGTCACGGCCGCCTGGACCTCGGCCCCGCCGTGGCACTGGCCGGGGGAACCGCGCTGTTCCTGCTCGGCGACCTGTGGTTCCGCCGGGTGCTCGGGCCGACGCGGACCGCCGTACGGGTCGCCGCGGTGCTGCTGGCCGCGGCGACCGTCCCGATCGGCCTGTGGTCGTCGGCCGCCCACCTCGGCGTGCTGGTCGTCCTGCTGATCGCGATGATCTGCGTCGAGAACGTCCTGCAGCGGCAAGCCGCCACGGCCTAGCCGAACGCGTCGTGGGGGTTCGCCCGGGTGGCTGCGGAAACCGGCGCGGAAACCGGCGCGGAACCGGTGCGGAACCGGCGGGAATCCGGCGGGAATCCGGCGGGAATCCGGCGGGGAACCGGTGCCACCCGGGCGGGAGAGTCTCAGTCCGCCAGGCCGTTCCTGGCGATCACCTCGCGATACCAGCGGGCGCTGTCGCGCGGCGTGCGCTCCAGCGTGTCGTAGTCGACACGGACGAGCCCGAACCGCTTGTGGTAGCCCCGGGCCCACTCGAAGTTGTCCATCAGCGACCACACGAAGTAGCCGCGCAGGTCGGCGCCCCGGTCCATCGCCGCCCGGGCGGCGCGGAAGTGGGCGTCGAGATAGGAGATCCGGCCGGGGTCGGACACCCCGTCGGGCACGGCGGCCCCGTTCTCCGTGATCATCAAGGGCGTGCCGGGGTAGTCGCGCGACAGCCGTACGAGCAGGTCCTCCAGGCCGGCGGGGTTGATCTCCCAGTCCATCTCGGTGACCTCGCCGTGCGGGTCCTCCCAGGCGATGCCCTCGCTGCCGGGATACTCCGGATGCCCCTCGGCCGAGGGATCGGCGACGACCCGGTTGACCGTGTAGTAGTTGACGCCGAGCACGTCGATCGGCTGCGCGATCGTCGGAAGGTCGTCCACGTTGACCTTGGTGAAACGTTCCAGGTGCGCGAGGACGTCGGCGGGATACTCGCCGCGCAGCACGGGGTCGAGGAACAGCCGGTTCGCCAGCCCGTCGATCAGGCGGGCCGGCTCGGGGTCGCCGAGGATCGGCGTCAGGTTCAGCGTCAGCGAGACGGTCTCCGCGCCTCCCGCCCGCAGCGCCTGCACGGCCAGGCCGTGCCCGAGCATCAGGTTGTGGGCGGCGGTGAACGCGGCGGCCGGGTCGGTCACCCCGGGCGCGTGCCGGCCGGACCCGTGCCCGACGAACGCCGACACCCAGGGCTCGTTGAGCGTCGTCCAGACGCCGACGCGGTCGCCGAGGAGCCGGTGCACGACGGCGGCGTAGTCGGCGAACCGGAAGGCCGTCTCGCGGTTGGTCCAGCCGCCGGTGTCCTGCAGCGTCTGCGGCAGGTCCCAGTGATAGAGCGTCGCGACCGGCGTGATGCCCTTGGCGAGCAGGGCGTCGACGAGGCGGTCGTAGAAGCTCAGGTCGGCCAGGCGCGGCCAGGCCACCGAGAACCGGTAGGCCTTCAGCCCCAGCCACGCCATGATCTCGACGTCCTCGAGATAGCGGTTGTAGTGGTCACAGGCCACGTCGCCGGTGTGGCCGTCGGCGACCATCCCGGGGGTGTGGGAGAAGGTGTCCCAGATCGAGGGCACGCGGCCGTCGGCGTGGACCGCTCCTTCGATCTGGTACGACGCGGTCGCGGCCCCCCACAGGAAGCCGTCGGGAAATGAGGTCATCGTGAACTTTCGCGAATCGTCAGCCGAGGTTCGAGGAGTGTCGACTCCGGGACGGCCTGGCCCTCCAGCTTGGCCATGAGCAGCCGGACCGCCTGCCTGCCGACGTCCTCGGCGGGAATGAGCACGGAGGTCAGCGCTGGGCTGGCCCGCTCGGCGATGTCGTCCGGGCAGATCGCCACCACCGAGACGTCCTCGGGCACCCGCCTCCCGAGGATCCGCAACGCCCCCAGCACGTGGCCGGCGGCCGCCTCGTTGTGCACGACGAGCCCGGACAGGCCCGGCCGCTCGTCGAGCAGCAGCTTGACGGCGGCGTGGACCTCGTCGAACGACTCCTCGCAGGGGCGCGCGTCGGCCTCGATCCCGTGCCGCCGGGCCGCCTCGACGAAACCCGCCATCGTCCGCTCGGCGAAACCCGTGCCGCGCTCGTAGACCACGCGCGGCGCGCCGAGCAGCGCGATCTCGCGATGGCCGAGGTCGGCCAGATGGTCGGCGCACAGCGCCCCGGCGCGGGCGAAGTCGAGGTCGACGCAGGTCAGCCCTTCGGGGTCGGCCGGGAAACCGATCAGCACGGCCGGCTCGGCGAGCTTGCGCAGCAGCGGCACGCGGGGGTCGTGGATCTCCACATCCATCAGCAGCAGCCCGTCGACCAGCGCGCTGGCCGCCACCCGGTGCAGCCCCTCGGCCCCTTCGTCCGCCGTCATGAGCAGCACGTCGTGGTCGTACTGGCGGGCCGTGGTGACGACGGAGGTCGCGAACTGCATGAGGACCGGCAGGTTCATGCCTGCCCGCAGCGGCAGCACCAGGGCGATGACCTTCGCCCGCTTGCTCGCCAGCGCGCGGGCGCCGGCGTTGGGGTGATAACCGAGGACCCGCACGCTGTCCAGGACGCGTTGCCGGGTGGCCGCCGAGATCGCCCGCTTGCCGCTCAGCACGTACGACACCGTGCTGACGGCGACCCCCGCGTGCTTGGCGACATCGGCGATCGTCACGGTCCTCACGGGCAGAACCCCAACGCGCTCACCGTGACCCCCTCGCTCTCGTACACCACATAAAGATCGCGCACTCCCGCGGCTCCCGCCAGAGGGGTGCTCACCTCCACGAAATCATGCCTGGTCGCCGTGGGCGGAACGCTGACCGCGCCGGCGACCTCGCCGATCAGAGGATCGTCGAGCCGCAGCGTGACCACGCCGCCCTCGTCGCTCGACACCGCGAGCAGGCAGGCGGAGGGGCCCTGATCACCGAAGCCCCCACCGAAGTCCCCACCGAAGTCGCAGTCCTTGAAGACGATCCACGCCCCCGGTCCCGTGGAGCGGACCGCGTCGCCGGAGTCGAGAGCGGCGTCGCACAGCACCACACCGTCGTACTCGTCGTGATCGGCCGCGTCCAGTGGCCCCGAGGTCAGGTCGCGCGGCGGGATGCGCTCGCCGCGCACCCGGAACGGCGCGCACAGCCGGATGTCCCCCGACGAGGCGCCCACCTGCACCGTGTGCGCGGCCTCCTCGACCACGAACCTGCCGCGCGTCACGTCCCAGAAGGCGAGGTCGCCGACCGGCACGTCCACCGACACCGTACGGCTCTCGCCCGGCGCGAGCCGCACCTTGACGAAGCCGCGGAGCTGGCGCAGGGGCTGCTTCACCCGGGAGCGCCGCTGGTGGGTGTAGAACTGCACGACCTCCTCCCCCGCGCGTCCGCCCGCGTTCGTCACGGTCACCCGGACGGTCAGCGTGTCGCCCTCGGCGAGGTCGGCCGACGACAGCTCCAGGTCGGAGTAGGCGAAACGGGTGTAGCTCAGGCCGTGCCCGAACGGGTAGAGCGGCCGGCCGCGGTAGTAGAGGTAGGTGGCGTCGGAGGCGATGATGTCGTAGTCGAGCAGGTCGGGCAGCTCGGCGGCCGAGCGATACCACGTCTGGGTGAGGCGGCCGCCCGGGTCCTCGTCGCCGAGCAGCACATCGGCGAGCGCGTGGCCGTACTCCTGGCCGCCGTGGGCCGACCAGACGATCGCGGGCAGGTGCTCCTGCGCCCAGGTCACGGCGAAGGGGTAACCGCTGGAGACCACCAGCACGGTCGCCGGGTTGGCCGCGTGGACGGCCTTCAGCAGAGCCTCCTGCCGCTCGGGCAGCGCCAGCGTCGCGCGGTCCTCGGTCTCGCGGCCGTTCACCAGCGGGTGGTCGCCGAGCACGACGATCGCGACGTCGGCGCGGGCCGCCGCCTCCGCCGCGCGGGCCGCGCCGCTCTCGACGGGCTCCAGGGCCAGCACGGACGCGGCGTCGGGATCGTCGGTCGTGCGCACGACGCCGCCGGTCACGGTGACGTAGTCGCCCGAGGAGATGTTGCGCAGCACCACGCCCCTCGGCCGCTCCTCGATCCGGAAGGTCTGGCGCACCTCCCAGCCGTTCGGTCCCGGCTGGTCGTTGGTGAGCACACCGCCCTCACCGGCCTGCACGTGCCGGCCGTTGGCGCACGACCGGAACGCGTACGCGCCGCCGCCCCAGTCGAACACGTCGAAGCAGGAGCGCTCGCTCCCGACGTACAACGGCCCGCCGGCAGGGTCGGCGGACGCGCCGACGTACCCGCCCTCGGTGCGCAGCGCCACCCGGTCGACGCCCTCGCAGTAGACGGTCTCGCACCGCTCGGCGAGCCCCGCCAGGGCCGTGACCTGGTAGGGCAGCGTGCCGCTGTACCAGTCTTCGAACAGCGCGTCGGCCAGCGGGCCGATCACCGCGACCGTACGCGGGGCCGTCAGCGGGAGCAGTCCGTCGTTCTTCAGCAGGGTGATCGACTGGCGGGCGGCCTCCCGCGCGAGCCGCTGGTGCTCGGGGCTGTTGACGACGTCGTGGGTGATGTCGTCGTACGGCGTGGCGGGGTCGAACTCGCCCAGGCGCACCCGGATCGACAGCGCGTGCCGGGCGGCGGAGTCGATGTCGGCCTCGGTCAGCAGGCCGCGGTCGAGCGCGGTCCTGACGTGGCCCAGGGTGGCGGTGCTGTCCGCGTCGTCCTGGGTGAAGCTGTCCAGCCCGGCCTTGATCGCGTGCGCGTACGCCTCCGTCAGATCCTTGTGGTAACCCTGCAGCCCGGCGAGGTTGCCCGGCGCGTACGCGTCGCTGACCACGAGGATGTCGTCGGGCGCCCACGTCCGCAGATGGTCGGCGATCAGCGGCGACAGGTGGGCAGGCCGGCCGTTCACCAGGTTGTACGACGGCATGACGGCCACCGCGGCCCCCGCCTCCAGCGCCGGGCGGAACGCCTTGAGCTCGTATTCGTGCAGCACCCGCGGCGGCAGGACGCTGGAGGTCACGCACCGGTCGGTCTCGTTGTTGTAGCCGAGGAAGTGCTTCAGCGTGGGCGCGGTCTTCAGCACGGACTGGCCCCCGCGCAGGCCGCGCGCGTAGGCGGTGCCCATCACCCCGGTCAGCCAGGGGTCCTCGGAGTAGCCCTCCTCGTTGCGCCCCCAGCGCGGGTCGCGCAGCGGGTTGACCACCGGAGCCCAGACGTTGCGGCCCACGCTCTGCGGATCCTTGTGGTGGAAGGCCATGACCTCGTCGCCGGTCGCCTCCCCCACCTGGCGGACCAGGTCCGGGTTCCAGGTGCTGGCCAGGCCGACGGCCTGGGGGAACACCGTCGCCGGGCCGTGCCAGGCCAGGCCGTGCAGGGCCTCGGTGCCGGTGCGGAAGCTTCGCAGGCCGAGCCGTTCGACCGGCGCCTGGTATTGGTGCAACAGGCCGATCTTCTCGTCGAGCGTGAGCCGGCCGAGCAGGTCGTCCACCCGTTCGGCGGGAGACAGCGCGGGGTTCCGGAATGCCGGGTCCTGGTCGTGTCTCGCCGGTTCGTTCATCTGGAGACTCACCCTTCGCGTCGAAGCGCTTCGATGACCTGCCGAAAAACGCGCCCGTGAGGGGCGTCGCGAGGATCCGCATGTTCGGTTGGGGAAGCGCCGTCGTCGAAGCGCTTCGAAAGGGTTACCGCAAGTTTCCGGCGTGTAAATCCGGGCTTATCCGGAAGAGTGCCCTCATCCTCGGCTCAGGTCAAGACCCTTGTTCGCACCGGTTTCACGTCGATGTCACACCGCTGCCCCCTCCGGCCGTACGCGGAGCCGTGGCGTGGGCCGCATGCCGAGCCGGGCGGCGGGCTGTAGGCGGAGGCTGGGTGCGGGCCGCGGGCCAAAGCGAACGGCGAGCTGTCCGAGCTGTAGGTGAAGGCGGGTCCGGGCCGCGCACCAAGGCGAACAGCGAACTGCGAGCGAAGCCAGGCACAGGCCGCGGGCGAGGACGGGCGGGGGGCCATGCGCGGTTCTGACGCGAAGGCGGGCGGCGGGGGCATGCGGCGGGCGCGGGCCGTATGCGAGCCCTGACACGAAGGCGGGCGCGGGGCCGGAGTCCCGGCAGGCCCGCGCCCGCCCTTTCCGCCGACGCTCGGGCGTCAGCCGACGATCTGCAGCAGTGCCTGCCGCCTGGCCGCGGCCGGCTCGGTCAGGCGCTGCACCTGCCTGCCGTTCCTGTCGAGTACGACGAGGGTGTTGGCGGTGCGCCCGGCGACCCGCACGACGAGGCGGCCGTCCCGCAGGTAGTAGGCGCCGATGAGCGAGCCCTTCACCGGGATGGCGACCTTCTTTCCGGTGGCCACGTCGACCACGACCGGACGGAAGCTCCCCGGCCAGGAACCGTCCCCTCCTGCCGCGTTCCTCGACAACGGCGCCACGACGACCTTCGAGCCGTCGGGAGACAGGCTCTGCACGTGGTTCGCGAGAGCGACGCCCTTGACCTTGGTCGCCTTGCCGGTCTTCACGTCGAGGCGGTAGACGCCCTCGGTCGTCCCGGCGTACCCCGCGAGGTAGCGGCCGTTCGCCGACCAGGCCAGGTGGCACAGCCCGAGGGTCGTGCCCGCCCTCCTGCGGCCCCTGCCGTCGGCACCGACGACCGAGATCGGCCGCGCGTCCGAGTTGCCCTTCCCCACGTACGCGACCCGCCTGGAGTCGGGCGACCAGACCGGGGTGGCACACGGGAACCCGGCCGCGGCGCCCTTGGCCGCGGTCGTGACCCTGCGGCCGTCGCCGACCCGCACGTACCCGGCGTCGGTTATCCAGGCGAGCTTCCTGCCGTCCGGGGACGCGGAGAACTGACCCGTCATCGGCATGGCGCCCAGCTTCGTGAAGCCCTTGCGGGGCTCGTAACGGCTGACCGGGAAACCGGTGTCGTACGACAGGTAGACGGCGACCCCGGTGAGGGGCTTGGGCGCGGCGAAGGCGGCGGCCGGAGCAGCGGCTGGGGCAGTCGATGTGGGAGCGGCCAGTGCGGGGGCGGCGAACGCCGGGGTGGCCAGCGCGGCCGTGAGCGTGGCGCAGAGCGCGGCGGCGGACAGCGGGCGTGTGTTCATCATGGTCCAATTCGTCGGCAGTGCATGTTCGACGCCTCGCGTCCCGGCCGGGTTCGCAGTCGCTCGATTCCGGTACACCTGCCGCCAGGACCAATGCACCGGGCGCATGGGTCCGGCCCGGCGCGCCGCCCGCGCGGGCGGGCGGCGGGGTGAGGGTCAGCGTTGGGCGGGCAGGCGGCCGGAGTCGACCGAGTCGAGCACCCGCGCGGCGGCCCCGAGCGCGGCGGCGCCGTACCCGAGCGTGGACACCTCAAGGCGGCAGCCTCCCCCGCCGGGGGCGAGCACCCTGCCGTACATCTCCTCCTCCGCGCACGCGACGAGCCAGGGCGCCAGCGGCACGTAGTAGCCCCCGAGGATCACGACCTCGGGGTTGAGCATGTTGGCCACGGCGGCCATTCCCCTGCCAAGGTGGCGCCCCACGTTCTCCAGCAGCGCGAGGATGTCCTGTTCGCCGTTGCGTGCGCGGCGTACGACCTCGTCGATCTCGAGTTCGAGCTCGGACGGCGAGGCGTCGGGCGCGGTGTGCGCGAGGATCGCGCCGATCCCGGCGACGGCCTCCAGGCAGCCGCGCCGGCCGCAGCGGCAGGTGGGCCCGGCGGGGTCGAGCTCGATGTGGCCGATCTCGCCGCTGTAGCCCTGCCCGCCCCGCCTGAGCCGGCCGTCCATGATGATGCCCGCGCCCACGCCGACCTCGCCGGTCACGTAGACGAGGTTGGCGGCGTTGCGGTGGGGGCCGAACCGGTGCTCCGCCAGGGCGGCGAGGTTGGCGTCGTTGTCCACGAGCACGGGGAAGCCGGGGTCGCGCAGCGCCTTGGTGAGGTCGCCCGCCAGATCGGCGTCGCGCCAGCCCAGATTGGGGGCGACCCGCACGTTCCCGTTGACGTCGACCAGGCCGGGCACGGCCACGGTCAGGCCGAGCACCTGCCGGGCCTCTTTGGTCATGCGGCTGACGACCCGCCGGGCGAGCGCCGCCATGGCGACGACCGCCTGCCCCGCACTGGAGGTGCCGCCGGGGAAGGACCGCCGCCAGTTCAGGAGCTCCTCGCCCTTGAGGTCCACCGCGACCGCCGAGATGTAGTCGACGTTGACCTCGATGCCGATCGCGGCGTACGGCGAGCCGTCCAGGACGAGCATGGTGGCGGGCCGGCCCACGCGGTGCTCGGTCAGGCCGGTCTCGCGGAGCAGGCGCCGGTCGATGAGATCGGCGACCAGGCTCGACACGGTGGCCTTGTTGAGGCCTGTCGAGGCGGCGATGTCGGCACGCGAACAGGGGGCGTTCTCCCGGACGAACCGCAGCACGACGGCAAGGTTGGTCGCCCGCACGTCGGTGAAGTCGGCCGGCTGTGGCCCGTTGTGCGATGTGATCAATGTCCGCCCCGTTCCCGCTCGGGCTCATCATGCCGCAATTGCGAGCAATTTGACACGACAGCGGCGGCTGGAATCGCGGCACGCACGGACGCGCGGGCAGCCCCGCGCCCGGCTTGGCACCGGCCACCGGCCCCAGCGCCTCCCGGGTAACCTGGTGGCACTCGACTCCTCCGACATTTGTTTGGCTAAGGAACTAACTAAAAGACTACCGTGCAGCGTTATGTGAATCCAGGGGCAAGCGCCCGGGTGATACGAGGGACGCGCCGGCGGACTCTCGGCCGGTGTCGAAGTCGAACACCAGGGGCGAACCGCGCCGGCACGAACCCGGAAGCCGAGCACTGAGGGCGGACACCGGAGGCGAACACCGGAGGCGAACACCGAGGGCGGACACCGGGGGCGAACACCGGGGGCGGACACCGGGGGCGAACCGCGGAAGCCGAGCACCGGAGGCGAATCGGGGAGCAACCGGAGTGCAAACGGGAATCAACCGCCATAGGCGAGCCTGAGCACCGTGAAGAGGGACATGTCGCATTACCTCGGCGAATTGCTCGTGTGGGAGATCGAGGACTATCTCCGTGCCCGCTCCGCCCGGCCGGAACGGGCCCGGGTGGCCCGCATCCGGGTGCCCGACCGGCCCGCGGCCGAGACGGTCGCCGCGGACCTGGAGGCGGGTGGCAGTTTCCACGCCGCGGCGAGGCGGGCCATGGCGCTGGGCATGACCCTGTCGGACGACCTGTTCTGCGTGGTGACCAGGGACGAGCACCCGGAGGTGTTCGAGGCCGTGCCCGGCACCACGCTGCCGCCCAAACGCGAGGGCGAGGGATTCCTCATCATCCGCCTGGTCGGGTTCGAGCCCTGAGCGTGTCGCGCGGCATGAGGGCCTCCGGCGGGAGTGGATCCCGCGCGGAGGCCCTCATGACCGTCAGGGCGGCCCGCCGCTCTTGGTCGTGTCTGACACAGATCATGGCTCTGCTGCGCGCGGCCCGTACGGCGCCGCGCTCGCGACGGGCAGCATGCGCCGGACGCTCCCTAGCGTGCGACGGCGCCCGTGACCTCTCGGTCGACAATCCTGGTCGCGCCCGCCTCCCGGGCGCAGTGCGCGCAGCAGAACCAGCGGCCGTCGAACTCCGAGCCGTGGCCCACGATGCGGCACCCACAGTGCTCGCACACGGGCGCCATCCGGCTGATGGCGCATTCGAAGCTGTCGAAGACGTGCACCGCTCCCTGGCTGTGCACTTCGAAGGCCATGTCGTAGTCGTTGCCGCAGACCTCACATGTAGCCATGGTTTTCCCCCCGTCGACTCGCGGTCGAGGGGGGAAATACCCGCCTAAATCTGCACGAACACCGCCTCACAGGGCGTCGAGCAGGGCCTTGGCCACGGACTTCGCCCCGGTGGCCGCCTCCTTCGGGTCCATGAGCACGGAATCGGCCGAGTTGATCGGTGTGTTCTCCGGGCGGTCACTGCCGGACAGCAGCACCCAGATGACGTTCTTGCCGTCCAGGGCGTAGATCTCGTACCGGTTGCCCTGGGCGGTGTCGGTGCGCTGCCGGATCGCCTGGCCGAACGCCTCCTGCCCGAAGCCGGTCAGCTTCTCGACCCTGCCCCACTTGATGCCGCCGATCTGGCTGTTCGCCGTGAACTTGGTCTTCGAGCGCTGGTCGATGAGGTAGTAGCGGGCGGATTCCTCGTCCCAGAAGGTGTGGATGGCGACCCGCAGGTTGCGCCACCGGACCTTGCCTCCGCCGAGCGGCAGCTTCTCGTTCCACCACTGGCACTGGGAGACGTTCGACTTGCCCTCCTTGCTCCGCACCGCCACGCCCTCGGTGTCCGGCACCAGGGTGGCCGCCAGCGTCGTGAGACTCACGCAGGCCCGGGGCAGGGGGATCTTCGTGGGCGAGGGCGACGGCGTCGGGCTCGGCTTGGGACGCGCGTGATAGGGCAGCGGCTGTCCGGCCCGCCAGGCGGTCACCGACTTGGCGAGCTGCCCGAGCAGCCCCTTCACCTCCCGCAGGGCGTTCTCCTCGGTGATCGACTGCGTGGACTCCGTCGAGAGGAAATCGGCTTCCTTCTTCTTCTGGCTCGCCTCGTACTTCACCTGGAAGACCACGTCGCCCACCCGGCCGACTCCCTGGCCGAAGGAGTACCAGTATTTGTCGCCCTCCCGCGTCCACTGGTACTGCGCGGCCGCCTGGTCGCCGATGCCCTGGTACTCCTGGACCGGCGAGTAGTAGTGCTCCTTGTCCGAGTGGGTCTCCTGGTACTTGTACTGCTTGAACTCTCCGTCGAACTGGATCCGCGCGGACTTCTCGGCCGTGGTCGTCCCGATCGCCTCGTACTTGGACACGTTCACCGTGATCTCACGGCTGCGGATGAGGTCCTTGTACGAGATGTTCCGGTTGACCCAGCCGCACGTGTAGCGGACGTAGCTGACGAGGCTGTCGCCGCGGTTGTCGTTCGTCGAGGAGTCGATCGTGGCTCCCGGCACGAGGCGCTCGGCCTCGTCCGGGTCGAGCATCGAGCACACGTCGGCGGTCGCCGCCACCGGCGCGGCCGTGGCCGAATTCCTGGCCGTCGCCGCCGCCGTCGTCGTCGCACCCGCCTTGGTGGTGGTCGTCCCCGTCTGCCGCATCGTCATGAAGGCGAACGTCCCCCCGGCCACCACCAGTACGGCGACGACCGCCGCCACCGGCAGCACCCATCCCCGCCGCGCCGGAGCGGAGGGCTGGGTCGGCATCTGCCACAGCTCGGGCGGAGGCGGCGTCGCCGCCTGCCAGCCCTGTCCCGGCTGCCCGGACGGCGGGCCGCCCTGTCCACTCTGCCCGCTCTGGCTGCTCTGGCCACTCTGCCCGCCCTGGGACGGATAGGGATAGGGATTCGACTGCGGTTGCGGTGATTGAGACTGGGGCGACTGCGACGCGGGCGGCTGCGAACCCGGGGGCTGAGGCGGCCCGGCCGGATGCCCCGCCTGCGGCAGGCCCTGACCGCTCGACGCCCCGGGATACCCTTCCGGCTGCGGCGCGCCGCCGGGCGCGGCACCCGGATAAGCACCCGGGTACGGCTGCGGCCCGGCCGACGGACCGGGATAGGGCCCCGGGGCGGGATACCCGGCCTGCTGCGGCTGCGCGCCCGGCTGCTGCTGCGCACCAGGCCCCGAACCGGAATACCCACCCGGCGGCTGCTGCCCACCGGGGTACCCGTCCGCCTGCGGTTGAGGACCAGCCGGGTACGCACCCGGCTGCGGCTGCCCACTGGGATACGCGCCCGGCTGCGGCTGCGCACCGGGGTACCCCCCGTGCTGCGGCTGGGACCCGGGCGGCGTTCCCGGATACCCACCCGGCGGCTGCTGCCCACCGGGGTACCCGTCCGCCTGCGGTTGAGGTCCAGCCGGGTACGCGCCCGGCTGCGGCTGCCCACTGGGATACGCGCCCTGCTGCGGACCGGCAGGGTACGCACCCGGCAGCGGCGGACCGTACGCACCGGGCTGTAGCGGTAGAGCCCCCGGCGTGCCGGGCGGGAGTCCCGGTCGTGCGGCGGACGGCTGATAACCGGGCGGGGCACCGAACGGTGAGCCGGGCTGTGAACCAGGCGGCGGGCCGAACGGTGACGCAGGCTGAGGACCCGACTGGGGACCAGGCTGAGGACCCGACTGCGAGCCAGACTGCGAGCCAGGCTGGGGACCAGGCTGAGGACCCGACTGCGAGCCAGGCTGGGGACCCGACTGTGAGCCGGGCGGCGGGCCGTACGGGGGCGGGTAGGGCGGAACCCCCGGCTGGGGGTGCGGGTACGGCGGCAGTCCCTGCCCGGGGCGGTCGTCCCGGGGAGGCGTCGCGCCGGGCTCGACGGGGGCGTCGTCACCGCTGGTCATGGGGGTCTCCTACAGATGCTGAGCGGGAGGTCACCCGAGCCCGATGCCGACGAGTTCGGCGGCGCGCTCGGCCGTGCGCCGGTCGGCGGGGGTGACCGAGGGGTCACCGTTGCGCCGGTAGGCGACCTCGACGATGAGATTGCTGAGGCGGAACCAGACCGTGGCCCCGGTGGTCCCGGTGGCGGGGTCGGAGGAGTCGCAGGTGAAGGCCTCGTCGGCGATCCCGGGCAGGTCGCGCGCGGCGGGGCACCGCGCGGCCCGCTCCGCCGCGAGGTCACGGGAGGCCGCGGCCTCCCCGTCCCCGTCGGCCGGCAACCGGTATCCGACCGTGATCGTCCCGTCGTGGCCGGTGGCGTGCTCCTTCCACTCGCATCGCCCCTCGGCGGCGGGTCTCCCACGCGGCGTGGCGCCGAGGACGTCGCGGATCTGCTCCGTGGTCAGGCTGCGGCAGGCGTCGGGGACGCCGTCGAACCGCCCCGAGCCGCCCTGTTTCCCGGACACGAGGAACCAGGCGCCCAGTCCCGCCGCGAGGCCGACGACGACCACCACCGCGGCGATCGCGACAAGCCGCCACATTCCGCCGGGCCGGCCGGCGGGTGCCGACGTGGAGGCCGGCGGCGCGGCGGCGGCGTGCAGGGCCTGCCGTACGACCTCGGGCGGCGGGCGACGCGCCGGGTCCTTGTCGAGCAGGGCGAGCACGATCCACGTGAGCACCCGCGAGGCCCGGGTCATGGGCCGGGGCTCGTGGAGCAGGACGGCGGCGACGAGCGCGGCCGCCATGTTGCGGTGGAACGGCGGCTCCCCCTCGACGGCGGTGTAGAGCGTGGCCCCGAGGGACCACAGGTCGGAGGGCGGCCCGTCCGGCTCGTCGCGGAACCGTTCCGGGGACATGTAGTTGGGCGACCCCGCCGAGCTCTGCCAGGAGTTCCCGGTGCGGCCGACCGGTGCGGCGATCCCGAAGTCGGTGAGCAGCGCGCGGCCATCCGGCCCGATGAGGACGTTGGCCGGTTTGACGTCGCGGTGCAGGATGCCCCGGGCGTGGGCAGCCTCCAGCGCGTCGAGCACGGCCAGCCCGATCTCGGCCACGCGCTCGGACGCGAGCGGCCCGTCCTCCCGGATGATCTTGTCGAGGGAGCGGCCCGGCACCAGGTCCATGACGATCCACGGCTGCCCGGCGTGCCCGACGACGTCGTGGACCGTGACGATGGACGGGTGGGTGAGCCGCCCGGCCGCCCGGGCCTCCTCGATGGCTCTGCCGAGGAAGTCGGCGCGCTGCCGCTCGTCCAGGTCCGGCGGGACGTGCAGCTGCTTGATCGCCACCTCACGCCGCAGCAGCTCGTCGTGGGCGCGCCAGACCGTGCCGCCGCCGCCCTCGCCGAGCGGTTCGGCGAGGCGGTAACGCCCGGCGAGCACGTCCACGGTCAGGCCAGCTCTCTCAGGCCCTCGGCCGCCGCCGAGGCGGCCGAGACGGCCCGGTCACGCAGGTCGGCCGGGGAGCTCACGTCGAGATCGGCGAACTGGAGCCGCAGGACGAGGTCGCCGAGCCGGAAGTACACACCCGCGGCCTGTGCCTTGCCGTCGGGGGTGGTGAGGTCGAAGGCGAACGCCTCGTCGGCGACGTCGGGTGTGTCCCGTGCCGCCGTCTCGATGACCTGGGTCCTGCTGTCGAGGCCGATCTCGTACCAGAGCCAGCTCGCGTCGCGCGGCCCCGAGGCGTACTGCCTGCGCAGCCCCTCCATCAGCGTCTGCGCCGCCGCCGTGTCGAGTTTCCACGGCTCGGGGGTGTCGGAGTCGGTCTCCGCGCTGAGTTCGATGCCGCTGCCCTTCACGGTCCACTGGCAGCTCGTCTTGCCCGGCCGTGGCTGCGCCGCCGCGCCCAGAACGCGCCGCACCTCCCCGGCAGGCAGCGCGCGGCACAGGTCCACGGCGCCGTTGAAGGTGGGCGAGACCCGGTGCACGGGGTCGCTCGGCCGTTCGTCCGGCCCGGCGGAGAGCACGACGACCGCCACGGCGGCCGCGACGCCGGTCAGGGCGACGGCCCCGGCGGCGTACCACCACCGGGGAGTCCGCTTGCGCGCCTCGATTCGCAGGCCGCGCCGGGAGTCGAGGTCGGGCACGCCGCCGTCGGCCACCTGCCGCAGCAGCCCGAGCGCGGTCGCCGCGTCGGGGCGGGCGGCCGGTTCGCGCGCCATCATCCACAGCAGCACCGGGCCGAGCGGTCCCGAGAGCACCGGCGGACGGGGAGCCTGGGTGAGGGTCGCCCGGATCACCTCGGAATGCCTGCCCTGGTAGGGCGCGACGCCCTCGGCGGCCGTGTAGAGGGTGGCGGCGAGCGACCACAGGTCGGAGGCCGGGCCGCCCGGCTCACCCGCGAGCCGTTCCGGGGCGATGAATCCCGGTGAGCCGACCATCAGCCCGGCCTCGGTGATCGACGCCTGGTCGGCCGGACGGGCGATGCCGAAGTCGGTGAGAAGCACCCGGCCGTCGGCGGAGAGGAAGACGTTGCCCGGCTTGACGTCCCGGTGCTGCACGCCCTCGGCGTGCGTGGCCGACAGCGCGTCGAGCAGGCGGGCGCCGAGGTCCGCCACCTGCCGGTACGGCATCGGCCCGTACGCGGTGATCTGCCGGGCGAGATCGTGGCCGTGCAGCAGCTCCATGACGATCCACGGCCTGCCGTCCTGGAGGAGCACGTCGTGGAGCGCGACGATCCCGGGATGCCGGACGCGAGCGGTGACCTCCGCCTCGCGCATGACCCTGGCGATCAGCTCGGCCCGCTCGCGCTCGCCGAGGCCCTCGGGGAGGCGGAGCTCCTTGATCGCGACCTCGCGGTCGAGCACGGAGTCTCTGGCCAGCCACACCGTGCCCATGCCACCGGAGCCCAGCGGGCGTACGAGGTGGTATCGCGAGGCCAGCGTCCCCCTCAGCGATTCGGCCATATGGGGGAGAATAGCGAAAGCGTGATTGATCGCCCGACGAAATCCTTCCCAGGCCCCGTGATCGACGCATAATGGGGGCCTCCAGAGACGGACCGCCTCGAAACGGAGGGCGAGTTGCTCGCCACCAGCCCGTTACGACCGGACGATCGGGAGCGGCTCGGTGACTACCGGCTGCTCGGCCGGATCACCGAGACCGCACACGCGGTGGTCTACTCCGCTGAGGCGGACGCGGGCGGCCATGTGATCGTCACCTTGTATGACGTGACGCTCGGCGACCCCGACGCCTTCCTCCTCGCGGTGGACGCCGTACGGCGGCTTCCCGCCTTCCACCTCGTGCCCGTCCTCGACGCCGGCACCAGCGGGGGCAGGCCCTACGTCGTGACGGAGCCGGTTGACGGGCCCACGCTGTCCGAGGAGGTGGCCGCTCGGGGGCCGCTGCCGGAGCCGGCGCTCTACCGGTTCGCCGTCGGGACGGCGACCGCGCTGGTCGCCGTCCACGAAGCCGGAGCCGTGCACGGAGCGTTCGGCCCGGACGCCGTGATCCTGACCCCGGACGGCCCTCGCGTGACCGGCGCCGGCATCGCCCCGCTGCTGAGACCGGCCGCCCCTCCCGGCGACGCCGCCGCTGATGCCAGGGCCGATCCAGGGGCCGATCCAGGGGCCCATCCAGGGGCCGACCGCGGCGCCACCCTGCCCGTGGACCTCGACGGACTGACGCCGGAGGAGCTCGCCGGACGGGCCACCGGGCCGCCTGCCGACGTGTTCGCCTGGGCGGGCGCCGTCGTCTTCGCCGCCACGGGACACCGGCCGTTCGAGGCGGGCTCGCCCGCGGCCGTCGTCACCAGGGTGCTGCACGGCGAACCGGACCTGTCCGCGCTGGAGGAACCGCTGCGGAGCCTGATCGCCGGGTGCCTCGCGAAGGACCCGGCGGCCCGCCCCACCGCCTCCGACGCCCTGCTCACGCTGGTCGGCCATTCCCTGCTCACCGTCCCCGTCGACCGCGGCCCACGCATGGCGCTTCCCGCCGCCGCGTCCGGGGACGATCGCGGCGAGCCCGGCGGCACGGACGCCGCACCGGCCCCGCAGCGGCCCGCGGCGGGGTCCGCGGCAGAGTCCGCGGCAGAGTTCGCGGCAGGGTCCGCGCGAGGCACACGGGCCCGGTGGAGGCGGCCGGCCCTCGCTCTCGCCGGGCTCGTGATCGCCCTCGCCTCGGCCGGCGGCGGCCACGCGCTCGCGCTGCGCCAGGCCGCCGCGACCGGCCCGGTCACGACGTCGCCGCCGCCGGTCGAGATCGTCTCGGCCGCCGCCGACCCGCCCACGCCTCCCGCCGCCACCACCCGCCTGAAGGTGCCCGGCGTACGCATGATGCTGCACGAGAGCCCTCAGGACGCCGTACGGATGACGGGCTACCGGGTCGGTCCGGACACCTACCTGCGGACGGGGGACGCGTTCGAGAAGCTGGAGACGCCGGACGTCGAGCCGCTCGTTTCCCCAGGAGGGGCCTGGCTCGCGCTTGTCCTGGCGAAGAAGGGGTCCGTCGAGTTCCGCGACCAGCGCGGCGGAGAGCGGTTCACCCTCGCCGCGCCGGCCCCGGACGGGAAGCTCGACCGGCCCGTCTGGTCTCGTGACGGCGCCCGGCTCCTGCTGTCCGTCATGACCGGAAAGAACACCCCCACGGGCTTCGTGGTGCTCGACCCCGCCACGCGGACCTCGTCGTACGTGGACACGCAGGACGAGCACGAGCAGGGGGTGGGTTCCTACGCGTGGCTGCCGGACGGATCGGGAGTCGCCGTCGGCCACGCCACCGGCTCCGGGCACGGTGTCCGGTTCCGCGACCTCACCGGACGGCAGACGCGCGACCTGCCCTGGGTGGGTCCGGGTGTCGGCCGCCGTCTCTTCTCCCCCTCAGGGCGGCTCTTCGTCACGTACTGCCCGAGCGGCGGCACCCTGTGCCTGTGGGACACCGCCACCGGCGTCCGCAGGCACTCGATCGCGATCTTCTTTTCCGGCGCCGTGTTCCTCGGCTGGTATGACGACGCGCACCTTCTCCTGATCGACCCGACCCGGAAGAACCACGAGGTCGTCGTCATGGACGAGCGGGGACGGCAGCAGCGGGTGCTCGCCGAGATCGCCCCGGCCGACGACACCGACGACCTGATCTTCTCCTACACCCCCTTATCCGGCACCCCCTCCTCCGGCACCCCCTTCTCCAGCACAGGGAGCTGACCGATGCCCACCGTCGCACCGCCGGGTCCGGGCGACCCGGCCGCGCTCGGTCCCTACCGCCTCACCGGGCGGCTCGGCGAGGCCACGTACACGGCCATGTCCCCCTCCGGGGAGCGGGTCGTGGTGAAGCGGTTCCCCGCCACGGCCCGTCCCGGCCCGGCGCGGCTGGAGGCGCTGCGGCGAGCCGCCGTCGTCGGAGCCGCGCTCGTGGTCGGCTCCGGCCCGGACTACGTGGTGACCGAGCACGTGGACGGGCCGTCCCTGGAGGAGGACGTCGCCGCCGAGGGCCCGCGTTCCGGCCCGGCGCTCCACCGGCTGGCGATCGCCACGATGACCACGGTCGCGGCCCTGCACCGCGCCGGGCTGCGTGCGGGGCACGTGCGGCCCGACCGGATCGTGCTCGGCCCTGACGGTCCCCGTCTGCTCTGCGACGGCTCCGCCGCGCCCAACCCTCTCCTGTGGAGCTCCCCCGAGGAGGCCGCCGGCGATCCGGTGGGTCCGCCCGCCGACGTGTTCGGCTGGGCCGCGACCGTCGTGTACGCGGCGAGCGGGCGGGCCCCCTTCACCGAGGAGGAACGCCTGGCCCACGGCGCGGCGAACCTCGACCCGCTCGACGGCGACCTGCGGCAGCTCGTCGCCGACTGCCTGGCCGCCGAGCCGGGCGCCCGGCCCCGGGCCGAGGAGGTCCTGCTTCGCCTGATCGGGCACTCCGGCGGCCTGGACACGCTGATCCCCGAGAAGATCCCCGAGTGGATCCCCGAAAAGCTGTCCGAGGCCGCGCCGGCCGCGGAAGGGGCGCGGGAAGCGCCCACGCAACCCTCCGGCCGGACGCCCACGTCCCGTGCGGGCCGTTCGTGGCTCACGCTCGCCGCCGCGGGGACGGCCATCGCGCTCGTGTGCGGCGGCGGAGCGTACGCCCTGACGCCGCGCGAGGCCCGGCAGCCGCCCGCAACCGCGACGACCGCCACGACCGATGCGATCGGCGTGACCGGCGCCGCTCCGGCCTCCCCCGTGTCCGCCGCGTCCGCCGCGTCCACCGTGTCCACCGTGTCCGCCGTGTCCGCCGGTGCGTCACCCGGGCTCACGCTGCACGAGGAGCCGGCCGACCCCGTGATCCTCACCTCTTATCACGCCGCGGCCGACGGGCGGACCGACCTCGCCTACGCCCGGCTCCCCCAGGGCGGCTTCACGGCGGTCGGCGGCGACGTGGTCCTCGCGGAGGTGTCCCCCGGCGGCAGATGGCTCGCCGTGCTGAACTCGCTCTACGTGGCCGAATCCGAGCGCCAGTCCATCGCGTTCACCGATCGGCGGACCGGCGAACGGTTCACCGTCACCGGCCTGGGCTCGCCCTACATCTCCTCGGGCCCCCAGTGGTCCCGGGACGGCGCCCGGCTGCTGCTCACCGTCTACGACTACGGCAAGGGCACGGACGCGGTCTATCCGGCCGGGTTCCTCGTGGCCGACCCGGCGACCCGCCGTGCCCGCTTCGTCCAGACGGCCAACGCCGAGGACGCCCAGGCGCACCTGGCGCTGCCGGAGTCGGCGCGCGCCGTGGGCTACTTCCGGTGGATGCCGGACGGGGCCGGGGTCATCGGCCCCTACACCACACCCGAGCAGGCCCTCGGCACCCGGGTGTGGGACCTGTCCGGGCGGCTGCTGCGCAGCATGCACTGGACGGGGCCCTCGGTCGGCGCGGGCGACGTGTTCTCGCCGTCCGGCCGCCTGTTCGCCACCACGGGGTGCGAAAAGCGCAACGCCGTCTGCCTGTGGGACGCCGTCACGGGCGAACGCGCCAGGACGGTTCCCGGTCACGAGGGCGGCGGCGTCCTCGGCTGGTACGACGAGGAGCACCTGATCGTGAGCGAGCCCGCCGGCGAGGACCGGGTGCGTGCGGTCGTGACGGATTTCAAGGGCAGGGGGGTCAGGGTCCTGGCGGAGGCCCGGAAGCGTCCGGACAAGCCGGTTCAGTTCTCCTTCACCCCGCGCTGACCGCCATGCCCGGCGCCGTCTCTCCCCCGCGCCCCGGCGATCCGTCCGAGGTGGGCGGCCACCGAGTCCTGGGCAGGCTCGGCTCCGGTGGACAGGGCGTCGTCTACCTCGCGGAGTCCGGGCGCGGCGAACGGGTCGCCGTGAAGGTCCTGCACGCCACCGGCGACCCGGAGGCCGACGCCAGGTTCCGCCGGGAGGCGGAGGTGCTGCCCCGGGTGGCGTCGTTCTGCACGGCCCAGGTGCTCCAGGTGGGCACGGCGGACGGCCTGCCGTACATCGTCAGCGAGTTCATCGAGGGCCCGACGCTGCAGCAGGCCGTGGCGGAGCGGGGTCCGTTGCGTGGCCAGGAGCTGCGGCGCCTGGCCATCGGCACGGTGACCGCTCTGGCGGCGATCCACCGGGCGGGCGTCGTCCACCGTGACCTGAAGCCGGCCAACGTGCTGCTGGGCCCCGACGGCCCGCGGGTGATCGACTTCGGCATCGCCCGCGCGTTCGGCCCCGGGAACGCGGTGGAGATCACCGGCGAGGGAGTGCTGGGCACCCCCGCCTACATGGCCCCCGAGCAGCTGCGGGGCGCACCGCCCGCTCCGGCCGCCGACATGTTCGCGTGGGCGGGGGTCGTGGTGTTCGCCGCCACCGGTGTCCCGCCCTTCGGGCACGACACGGTCCCCGCGATCATCCGCCGCGTGCTGACGGAGGAGCCCGATCTCGGCGCGCTCGACGGAGACCTGCGCGAGGTGGCGTCCGAGTGCCTGCGGAAGGATCCCGCCGCCCGTCCGGCCGCGGCGCAGGCACTGCTCCGGTTGCTCGGCCGCCCCGCCGAGGACGCACGCCCCGCCGAGGACACGGCCGGGCTCCTCCATCGCGGCTCCGACGCCGCCTCCGGCCGTCCGGAGAGCGCGGAGGACGAGGCCGCCGTGCCGGGCGGCCGAATCCAGCGCGGCCGAATCCAGCGCGGCCGAATCCAGCGCGGCGGGGAAAAGGACGGCGGGGAGAAGCGGACCAGCGTGCGGCGCGCGGTCGCGGCCGCCTGCGCGGGAGTGGTTCTCAGCGCGGGCGTGGCGGCCTACGTGGCGACCCGCCCTGACGTGCCGCCGCCGCGCCCCCGTCCCGCCCTGAGCGGCCCGCCCGCGCCGGTCGCGGACCGCGTCGCCGTGCCGGAGCTGCGGGCCACGCTCTACGAGGCGCCCGGCGACCCGGTGCGCGTCACGTCGTTCCTCGTGCAGACGGGTCCGTTCAGTCAGCCCGCGTACGTCCGGGAGCCCGGCCGGGCCGCGTACGAGAAGCTCGACGGCCTGCTCGACCCGGTCGTGTCCCCGGACGGCAGGCTGGTCGCGGCGGTGGCGCAGACCCCGCAGCGCGTGTCGGACCTGCACAATCAGGTGCTGTTCACCGACCGCGGGACCGGTGAGCGGTTCTCGGTCCCCACGGTGGACCGTCCGCTCCTCGCGGGCTCCCCGGAGTGGTCCCGCGACAGCCGCCGGCTGCTGCTCACGGTCTCCGCCGAGCCGGACCGCGATCCCCGGCCGGTGGGCTTCGCGGTCGTCGACGTGCCGGCGAGGAAGGTGTCCTTCACCGAGGTCGAGGGCGAGGACGAGAAGAACGCCCCCGCGGCGGCCGCCCCGGTCTACCGGTGGACGCCCGACGGGTCCGCGGTGATCCGGCAGGCGGCCCCCGGGGCGGACGGCATCCGCGTCTACGACCTGGACGGGACCCCGCGCCGGACCATCGACGGCGTCCGCTGGACCGCCGACGCCGGCTTCTCCCCCTCCGGACGTCTGCTCGCGGCGCTGTGTCCCGGCGATGACCGGCGCGCGTGCGTGGTGGACGCCGACTCCGGCCGACGCCGGGCGAGCCTTCCCCTTCCGGCCGACGGCGCGCTGTGGGGCTGGTTCAACGAGGACCACCTCCTCGTCTTCGACAAGGGCTCGACGCCCTGGCGGGTCCACATCGTCGACCTGTCCGGCCGGCGGGTCCGGCTGTTCGCCGAAATCACGGGCACGAAGGACACCTACTGGCTCCTGCACATCACCCCGGGCTGAACACGCTCTCCGAACGCGCTCTCCGAACCCGGCGCCCTGGCCCTGCACTCCGACCCTGCACTCTGACCCTGCACTCTGACCCTGCACCCTGTGCCCTGAACCGGCGCCCTGAACCGGCACGGACGCCCCACGCAGGTACGCGGGGCGTCCGTCGTCCGGGGCGTCCGTCGTTCTCGGCGGGGAGCCTCAGCTCAGGGCGAGGTCCTTGATCCGGACGTCGCCGGTGAACACCAGATACACGTCCTTCACGCCGTTCGCGCCGGAGACGGGAGCGGTCGCGGCGGCCCAGTTGTAGATCCCGCCGGTGGCGGCGACCGGGATCGTGGCCACCTTGGCGCCGGTCGGCGAGCCGAGGCGCACCTCGATGCTCCCGCCGCTCGTGGAGGCCACCCCGGCCGTCACCGTGCGGGGCTTGCGTAGCTGGACGTCCTTGAAGGCGATCCAGCCGCCGTTCGCGCCCGCCACCGCGTCGCCGCGCACCTTGGTCTCGTCGACCAGGTGGATGCCCGAGTAGTCGTCGAAGTCGACCGCGCGGGTGGTCTTCGACAGGTCGCGGTGCGGGATGTTCTCACCCTTGACGTTGATCGTCGCCCGCTGGCGGATGTTCGCCGAGGACGACCCCACGAGCACGTCGTGGGTGGCGTTCTCGACGGTCCACTTGTCGCGCGTGACGTCCCAGAGCGCCAGGTCGCTCTTCTTGACGGTGAAGGCGACCGTCTTCGTCCGCCCCGGCGCCAGCGTCACCCGCTCGAACGCGCGGAGCTGCTTGACCGGCTGTTTCACCCGCGAGCGGTGCTGGTGGGTGTAGAGCTGCACGACCTCGTCGCCCGCCCGGGAGCCGGTGTTGGTCACCTTGACAGAGACCTCGTACGCGTCGCCCTTCTGGACGGCCTTGAGGCCCTGGTAGGAGAACGACGTGTACGACAGGCCGTAGCCGAACGGATAGAGCGGCTTGCCCTTGTAGTACAGGTACGTCCGGTCCTTCTTGACGATGTCGTAGTCGAGGATGCCCGGCAGCTCGTCGGCCGACCGATACCAGGTCTGGGTGAGCCGCCCGGCCGGGTTGACGTCGCCGTACAGCACGTCGGCGAGGGCGTGCCCGGTCTCGGCGCCCGCGTGGGTGGTCCACAGGATCGCGGGGACGTTGTCCTGCTCCCAGTTGATGGTGGTCGGATAACTGTTCTCCAGCACCACCACCGTGTTGGGGTTGGCCGCCTTCACGGCCTTGACCAGCGCCTCCTGCCCCTCGGCGAGGTTCATGTCGGTGCGGTCGTGGTCCTCGCGGCCGTTGATGAACGGCATGCTGCCGACCACGACGACCGCCACGTCGGCGGCCTTGGCCTTGGCGACGGCGTCGTCCACGCCGCGCGAGACGATCTCCTTGGCGTAGTGCGTGGCCTGGTCGGCCGTGTTCAGGCCGAGCGAGCCGTCGGCCTCCGCCTTCACATACTTGCCGGGCCCGAACCAGTCGTAGGCCGTCTCGTAGCCGGCGTACCGCAGCAGGACGGTGCCGTCCGGCTGCGGCTCGAGCGTGAACTGCTCCTGCACGAACCAGCCCGACGGCTGGTCGGCGGTGTTGGCGAGGGTGGCCCAGTTGGCCCGGCTGACGTACTTGCCGTTGGCCACGCTGCGCAGCGTCAGCACGCCCTGACCCCAGTCGAACGCGTCGAACTGCTCGGTGTCGCCGAGGGCCGTCGCGCTCTCCTTGAGGTCACCGCCGGACGCGGGGGCGCTGATGTACCTGCCGGTCGCGACGTCCTTCAGCGCGATGCGGTCGACGCCCTCCGAAGACGCCACCGACGCCGCCCGCTCCTTGATCCCGTCGAGCGGGGTCACCTTGTAGGGCAGGCTGCCCGAATACCAGTCGGTGTAGAGCACGTTCGCCAGCGGGCCGACCACGGCGACCTTCTTGCCCGGCTTCAGCGGCAGCGTGCCGCCGGAGTTCTTCAGCAGCACCATCGCCTTGGCCGCGGTCTCGCGGGCCAGCTTCCGGTTCGCCGGGCTGTTGATCACGTCCTTGGTGATCTTCCCGTACGGCCCGCCGTCGGGGTCGAACTCGCCGAGCCGGAACCGGATGCCGAGCTGGTGCCGTACGGCGTTGTCGACGTCGGCCTGCGTGAGCAGCCCCTTCGACAGCGCCTCCTTGACCGCCGCGACCGTCGGCGCGCCGTTGGCGTCGTCCACGGTGAAGCTGTCGAGCCCCGCCTTGATCAGCGCGGCGTCGGCCTCGGCCTGGGTGGCGTAGTACTTCTCGGAGTTGACCAGGTTGTTCGGAGCACCGGCGTCGGTGACGTTGAACAGCGTGCGGCCGGTCCAGGAGCGGACCACGTCGTTCAGGTCGGGGTTGACCGTGTTGGGCCGGCCGTTGACGAGGTTGTACGACGCCATCACGCCGGTCGCCGCGTCGGCCTCGATGGCCGGTTTGAAGGCCGCCTCGTCATACTCGTGCTTCACCCGCGGGGGCAGCTCCGACGACGAGGTGTCGCGGGTGACCTCGTTGTTGTTGGCCAGATAGTGCTTCAGCGTGGGCGCCGTCTTCAGGTGGTCGGGATCGTCGCCCTCCAGGCCCGAGCCGTACGCCGCGGAGATGGCGCCGGTGAGCAGCGGGTCTTCGGAGTAGCCCTCCTCGTTGCGTCCCCAGCGGGGGTCGCGCAGCAGGTTGACCACGGGCGCCCAGAGGTTGAGCCCCCAGACGGTGGGGTTCTCGGCGTGGTAGCCGCGGGCCTCGTCGCCGACGGCCGAGCCGACCCGCTTGATCAGGTCGGTGTCCCAGGTGCTGGCCAGGCCGACCGCCTGGGGGAAGACGGTGCCCTTGGCGGTGACCACCGCGCCGTTGTTCGTGTAGTCGGTCGACCAGGCGACGCCGTGCAGCGCCTCGGTGCCCGTCTTGAACAGCTTGATGCCGAGGCGGTCGATCGCGGGGGCGTACTGGTGCAGCATCGCCACCTTCTCGTCCGGCGTGAGCCGTTTGAGCAGGTCGTCGACGCGCTGGGCGAGCGGCAGCGACGGGTCGCGGAACGGATAGTCGCCGGCCGCTCTCGCGGGGCCGGCGCCCAGGCTCAGTGCCAGAGCCAGGGCGGCCGACGCGGACAGCATCGCCGAACGGCGATGGGACATTGCGCCTCCAGGTCAGGTAGTGACGCGTGTATTCGGGGGTGCTACTTGATGGCGCCGACCGTGACGCCACGGGTCAGCGTGCGCTGGAAGATGAGGAAGAAGGCCACGGCGGGGACGATGCCGAGCAGCGCGGACGCGCTGGAGGTGGTGGCGTCCATCATCTTCTCGCCCTGCAGGACGCCCAGGGCGACCGGCACGGTCTGGTTGTCGTTGGAGATGAGGAACACCATCGGCAGGAAGAACTCGTTCCATGTCCAGATGAAGAAGAAGATGAGCAGCACCGAGAGGGTCGGGCGGCTGATGGGCACGACGATGCCCCACAGCGTGCGCCACCTGCTCGCGCCGTCGAGCTCGGCCGCCTCCAGGATGCCGCGGGGGAACTGCCCGAGCACCGACGACAGCAGGTAGGTCCCGAAGGCCGCCTGGATCACCGTGAAGATGAGGATGACGGCGAGCTTCGAGTCGTACAGCCCCACCTCCTTCGACAGGTAGTAGAGCGGGTAGACCAGCGACTCCTGCGGCAGCGTGTTGGCGACCAGGAACAGCACGAGGATCCACAGCCGGCCGCGGACCCTGCCGATGCCCAGCGCGTACGCGTTGAGCACCGACAGCACCACCGCGGCGACCGCGACGACGCCGCTGATCAGGAAGCTGTTCCAGAGCTTCAGGCCGAAGTCGACGCGATTCCAGAAGTCGACGATCCCGTCGAGGTAGAGCCCGTGGGGCAGGCTCAGCGGGCCGTTCGCGGAGTATTCGGCCGGGGACTTGAACGCGTTGAGCGTGACGATGACGAAGGGGAAGAGCATCACGACGGCGAGCACGACCAGCGCCGCGAGCACGGCCCATCGTCCCGGCTGGCGGAAGGTGCGATCGGCGTTCACGAGCCACTCTCCTGGTCACGCTCCTGGCCGCCTTCCTGGACCCGCAGGAAGAGGAAGGTCACCACGACGATGATCAGGGCGAGCACGGTGGCGATGGCCGAGCCGTAGCCGACGTTGACCTTCTCGAAGAAGTTCAGGTAGGAGAAGTACGACGGCACCATGGTCGAGGAGCCGGGGCCTCCCCTGGTCAGCACGAAGATCGGTCCGAACACCTTGAGCGCCGCGATCGTGCAGGTCAGCAGCACCACGAAGATCTCCGGCCGGATCTGCGGGATCGTGATGTGCCAGAACCTGCGCCACCACGAGGCGCCGTCGATCTCGGCCGCCTCGTAGAGGGAGGGATCGACCCGCTGGAGCCCGGCCATGAAGATGACGACCGGGTAGCCGAGCTGGAACCACACCATGATCGCCATGACCGTCGCGAGCGCGATGTCGGGGTCGCCCAGCCAGTTGACCTTGATCCCGAAGATCTCGTTCACCGCGCCGTACGACGGGTGGAGCATCCAGCCCCACACGACGCCGGCCACCGCGACGGGCAGCACCTGCGGCAGGTAGAACGCCGCGCGCAGGGCCGAGGCCGTACGCCCGCCGAACCGCTTGGCGATGTAGTCGAACAGCGCTGCGGCGAGCACCAGGCCGATGATCGTCGGCACCACGGCCATCGCGATGATCAGTGCGACGTTGTGCTCGAAGGACGCCCAGAAACGCTCGTCCTTGAACAACTTCGTGTAGTTGTCGAGCCCGATCCAGGTCGGGGTGCCGACGCCGGACCAGCGGGTGAAGCTCGTCGCCACGTTCATCAGGAACGGGACGACGATGATCGCGAGGAACAGCACCAGGCTCGGAACCAGGTAGAGCCAGTAGCCGCTCCTCCCGCGCGGGCGGGCCGCGCCCGCGACGGGTGGTGCCATGTGTGCAGACCTTTCCAGAGGGGGACCGGCGGCGGAGACCGGTCAGGTAGCCCCGCCGCCGGGGTCGGGGGGAGAGCGGGTCCCGCCGTGCTCAGGCCACCGGGACCCGCCCGTCACTAGTTGCCGATGTCGGCCAGGTTGTCGTCGTACGGCTGGGCGATCTCGTCCAGGACCTCCTCGGGCTTCTTGCTGCCGTTGATCAGTTCCTGGATGCCGGCGACGAGCACGTCGTAGTAGCCGGGAGCCGGCCAGTCAGGGTAGAAGGCCAGGCCGTCCTGCGTCGAGAGCTTGTTGAAGTTCTCGATGAGCTCCTTGTTCTGCGCGTCGGTGATCGCCGCCGGGTCGGCCGCGACCGGGACGCCGCCCGAGTTGCCGAGCAGGTTCTGGATCTCCTTCTTCATCGTGATGTCGATGAAGTCGTAGGCGAGGTCCTTGTTCTCGGACTTCTCGGGCACGACCCACAGGTTGCCGCTGGATCCCGGGGCGAACTGGCCGGGCCACAGGAACGAGCCCCACGTGAAGTCCTTGATCTCCGCCTGGAGACGGCCGAACCACCAGCTGCCCGACACCATGATCGGGAACTTGCCGCCGATGAACGCCACACCCATGTCCTCGGCCTTCATGCCGGCCGAGTCCTTGCTGATGTAGCCCTTGTTCACCCAGTCGGAGAAGGTCTGCGCGGCGTAGGTGAACTGGGGCCCATGGAAGTCGACCTTGCCCTTGTAGAGCTGGAAGGAGTCGATCCAGGACCGGTCGGCCTTGTTCAGCGCGAGCAGGTAGAACAGCTGCTGGGCCGGATACTCGGCGCCGGCCATGGCGATCGGCGTGGTGCCCTTCTTCGCGAACGCGTCGAGCGCGGCGGTGAACTCGTCGAACGTGGTGGGCACCTTGATGCCCGCCTTATCGAACATGTCCTTGTTGTAGTAGACCATCACGTACTCGCCGTAGTTCGGCACGCCGAACCACTTGCCCGAGCCCATGATGCCGCGGTCGTCGTACTTCGCGGTGGTCTGCAGCGACGGGCTGAGCAGCTTGTCCCAGCCGCGCTTGGTCGCCTCCTCGGTCAGGTCGGTGAGAAGGCCCTGCTTGGACAGCAGGCCCGCGGTGGCGTTGCCCTTGTTGTATTCCATGATGTCCGGGGCCTGGTCCGAGTTGAGGACCATGCCCGCGGTCTTCTGGATCTGCTCGAAGCCCTTCTCCTCGAACTTCACCTTGACGCCGGGGTGGCCGGCCTCGAAGTCCTTCATCGCCTGCGCCCAGGCGGTGCCCATGGCGCTGTTGCCGGTCTCGTAGTGCCAGAGGGTGAGGGTCCTGCCCTCGGCGGAGCCGCCGCTGCCACCCGAACCATCCGAAGAGGAGCCGCCGCACGCGGTGAGCGCGAGCGCGGCCGCGGCCAGCGCCGCCACCGCCACGCTCCTGCCTACTCTGAACATGGTCTTTCTCCAGGGGGTTTCTAGTTGATGACGACCGGGGCGCCGGGGCCGACGAACTCGACGCCGTCGATCTGCTTGGGGCCCTCGGCGGTGACGACCAGCCGGTCGCCGTCCCGCACCGCCGTGACCGTCGTGTCCCCGTCCAGGTCCCTGATCGTCGTACGGCTCTCGCGCTCCGGCAGGCCGAAGGCGAGCAGCGAGACCCGCGGGTCGTCGGCCACCGTGTCGCCCGGCTCGGTGACCGGGATCAGCGAGCCGTGCCGTACGAACAGGGGGATCTGGTCGAGCGGCGGCGACACCGTGACGTAACGCCCGCCGTCGACGGTCTCCCCCGTCCAGTAGTCCACCCACACCCCCGAGGGCAGGTAGACCTTCCGGGTGCCGTCGGCGGAGGTCATCGGGGCGACGAGCAGGTCGGTGCCGAGCAGGTACTGCAGGTCGGCCTGCCAGGCCACCGGGTCGTCCGGATAGTCGACGCACAGGGCGCGCAGGATCGGCGCGCCCGTCTCGGCCGCGGTGACGGCCGCCGAATAGATGTACGGCATGAGCCGGTAGCGCAGCCGCAGCGCCTCGATGGCGGCCTGCTCGGCGTGCGGCGGAAACTCCCAGGGCTCCCGGGTGGTCGTGCCGTGGAACCGTACGAGCGGGGACAGCGCGGCGAACTGCGACCAGCGGATGTAGAGGTCCGGGCTGGGCGTGCCGGTGAACCCGCCCGCGTCGTGGCTCCAGAAGGGGATGCCGGACAGGCCGTGCGACAGCCCGCCCCTGATCGTGCTGCCCATCGCGGAGTAGGTGGTGTCGACGTCGCCGCTCCACTGGGCCGAGTGGCGCTGGCCCCCGAGGTAGGACGAACGGGCCCAGACCAGGCCGTGCCCGTTCACCTCGCGGGTCACGTCCGAGACGATGTCGTTGAACAGCAGCGTGTAGACGTTGTGCAGCTCGGTGCCGGTCATGCCGTTGAAGGCCACGGCGTCGGCGGGCACCCCCTCGGCGAAGTCGGTCTTGAACGCCGCCACGCCCTCACGCAGGCGCTCGCGCAGCAGACCCTTGAACCACTCCACCGCCTCCGGGTTGGTGAAGTCCACGATGCCGCAGGCGGGGTAGGAGCCGTGCCAGGTGTCGGCGACGTACGTCTCGCCATCGGGCCGCCTGAGGAAGTAGCCCTTCTCCGCCGCCTCCCCGAAGGCCGGGCTGAGGTGCGAGATGTAGGAGTTCATCCAGAGGCAGACCTTGAAGCCCTGCTCCTTGAGCGTGGCCAGCATGCCCGCCGGGTCGGGGAACGTCTCGGGGTCCCACTGGAGATCCGACCAGTGCCCGTCCGCCTGCCAGTAGCAGTCGAGGTGGAGCACGTCGCATGGAATGCCCCGCTCCCTGACCTTCCTGGCCCGCTCCAGCACGCGCTCCTGGCTGTCGCGGAAGAAGCCCGAGGAGATCCAGGTGCCGAACGCCCACTTCGGCGGCAGCTCGGGCCGGCAGGTCAGCCCGTCGAACCGGTCGAGGACCTCGGCGGGGGTGGGGCCCGCGATCACGTAGTAGTCGATGAGGTCGTCGGGCACGATGATCTGCACGGCGCTGTGCGTCGACTGGCACACGTCGAACTCGACCGGCGTGCCGCTGTCGACGCAGATGCCGTACCCCCTGCTGGACAGGTAGAAGGGCACGTTCTTGTACGCGCGCTGCGACTCGGCGCCGAACGCGTCGAAATTCCACATGAGCGGGCGCTGGCCGCGCTTGTCGAGCGGCGTGAACGACTCGCCGAAACCGCCGAACGCCTCGTCGGCCGGGGCCACGAACGTCTCGTGATAGGCGACGGTTTTGCCGTCGACGGAGGAGCGGCCGAACGGCAGCGTGCGCAGCCGGCCGCTGATGTCGGGGTGGCCCGGGTCCTGCTCGACCAGCGTCCGGCCGGCCCGGTCGGTGAAGCGCAGCCTCCAGGGGTTCAGCCGCACCTCGGCCCGCAGCGACCCGGCGTCGACCACCACACGGCTGTGGTTCGCCTCCACGACGGCCCCGCCGTACTCACCGGGGGTGACCATCGAGATCGCGCGGGCAGACCGGGTGCGCGCGTCGGGATCCTCCGACAGACGCACCCGGATCACCCCCTCACCCGCGACCGTGATCTGCACGACGAGCGTCTCCTCGGCCGTGGTGGAGCCCTTGAGCGTCACGCCCTGCCCGTCGGAGGCCACCACCTCCGCGCTGGTCAGCGCGGACAGGCCCTCCTCGCCCGGCTCGCGCACCGGAAGCTCTGGAGGATCCGCCACGAAGAACTCGCGCGCGATCAATGGGGGACGGTACGGCATTGCGGCACTCCATCGGCTCATCCGGCGATTGTGGAGTTAGTTTGCCGTCCATCCCAACAAACGTCAATGGGTTGACAGGAGTCCGGATTTGTCCAAGTTATTCCTGTTTGTATCTGTTTGGGGTAATGTGACCGCAATCCCCCGTCAAGGTAGGTGACATGGACAGGTTCGTACACGTGATGCCGCTCGACGACGTGATCGACCACGAGGGCAGCCCCGAGTGTGTCTGCGGCCCGGGCGGCCAGCCCGTCACCGCCGCCGACCTCGGCGAGCCGGTTCCGCACACGGAGCGCGAGACCGTCATCCTCGGCTGGCCTCACCCCGCCGTCGGCGTGATCTACCAGCACCACCCGCTCAGCCCCTGCCACGAGTGGGAAGCCGTTCCCGAGTCCTGACCCCGCCCAGCAAAGCCGCCAATCACCGCCATTTTGGAGAACACGCGGCAATCGACAGACAACAGTCAGTAACGTCTCCGTCATGCCCGGTATCGATCACGAGCTGCCGCTCGAACTCATCCGCAACCGTCCAGCGGTGTGAGGACATGAACCGGCTGGACGCCTGGGCCCGCAAGGTCGCCATCATCACGACGGCCGACGAGCTGTTCGCCGAGTAGTCCTCCGGCCTGTTGAGACCGCCCCGTCAGACACCGAAGTTCCTGGCGGGCCGCCTGACTTGCGGAGGTGGCCGGACATCCGGGGTACAGCCCGGCGGACGGCAGCGGACTCCCCCGGGTCACCCGGCAGCGTGCCGCAGGTCAGGTGCGGCACGACGCCGGGGCGTCAGGTGCGGACGACCACGACGCCTCCGGCCGGCACCGTCGCCGAGCCGTCGTACGCGGCGCCGTCGAGCACGCCGGCACCGGTCACCCCGTCGACCGTCACCGGCGCGTCCGCGTGGTTGATGAGGAACAGGTGGTCGCCCCTCCGTACGAGCTCCAGCGTGTCGGGCAGGCCGCGCGGCCGGGACACGCCCGCGTGGTCGAGCACCTCCGCGACGAGGTCGCGCAGGCCCGACTCCCCGTCGAGCGCGGTGGACACATACCAGGCGCTGCCCGCTCCCAGGTCGTGCCGGGTGACGGCGGGATGGCCGGCGTCGGGCCCGTCGGCGAACTCGCGTACGGCTCCCGCACCCGCGAGCCGTACGCGCTCGGACCAGATCCGGCCCGTAGCCCCGGGCACCAGCGAGCCCGGCGAGCGCAGCGTGACGGTCTCGTGTTCGCGGAGCGGGTGGAACTCCTCGACTGCCACACCGAGCACGTCGCGCAGCCCCCCGGGATAAGGCCCCGGGTGGATGGTGTCGTTCTCGTCTACGATGCCGGAGAAGTACGACACGAGCAGATGGCCGCCCGCCTCCACGTAGAGGTGCAGGTTCTTCGCCGCCGCCTCGGCGAGCAGGTAGGCGCTGGGCGCGACGACCAGCCGGTACGGCGACAGGTCGGCCGACGGGTGCACGAAGTCGACGGTGACGTGCTCGCGCCACAGCGCCTCGTAGTAGGCCTCGATCCGTTCCCGGAAGCGCAGGTCGGCCGAGGGCCGCCACTCGAATTCGAGCGCCCAGTAGGACTCCCAGTCCCACACCACGGCGACCTCGGCGGTCACCCGCGCGCCCCTGACCTCCGCCAGCGCGCGCAGGTCCGCGCCGAGCGCGACCACGTCGCGCCAGATCCCGGAGTCGGTGCCGGCGTGCGGCACCATCGCCGAGTGGAACTTCTCCGCGCCATATCGGGAGGCGCGCCACTGGAAGAACATCGCCGAGTCCGAGCCGCGCGCCACGTGGGCGAGGGTGTTGCGGCGCATCTCCCCCGGCCGTTTGGCCAGGTTGCGCGGTTGCCAGTTGACCGCGCCCGTCGAGTGTTCCATCAGCATCCACGGACGGCCCCCGGCGACCGACCGGGTGAGGTCGGCGGCCATGGCGAGCTCGATGTGCGAATCGGCGCGGGCCGAGTCGAGGTAGTGGTCGTTGGCCACGACGTCGACCTCCGCCGCCCAGCGCCAGTAGTCCATGGGCTTGCAGTTGGGGATCATGAAGTTGGTCGTGACGGGCAGGTCGCTGAACCGCCGGATCGTGTCGCGCTCCCTGCGGAAGCACGCGATGTGGGCGTCGACCGAGAACCGCATGAAGTCGAGCTGGAGCCCGGGAACCAGGCCCACCGGCGCGGCGACGGGCGGCTCGACCTCGTCGAACGAGCCGTAGATCAGCCCCCAGAAGGTGGTGCCCCAGGCTGCGTTGAGCGCGCCCACGTCCCCGTACCTCTCACGCAACCAGGCGCGGAACGCCTCGGCCGACGTCGGGCAGTAGCAGTGGGCGTTGGCCCAGCCGTATTCGTTGTGCACGTGCCACATCGCCACGGCGGGATGGCCGGCGTACCGCGCGGCCAGGGCGGCGACGACCCGCTCGGACGCGGCGGCGTAGTCGGGTGAGCTCGGGCAGAAGCTGTGCCGCGAGCCACCGCCGAGCACATGGCCCTCCCTGTCCACGAGCCGGCTGCCGGGGTAGCGGCGGCGGAACCACGTGGGCGGCGATGAGGTGGGGGTGGCGAGGTCGGCGTACACCCCGGCCGAGTGGAGCAGGTCGAGGATCCGGTCGAGCCGGGAGAAGTCGTATTCGCCCTCCCGCGGCTCGATCAGTCCCCAGTTGAAGACGCCGACGGTGACCAGGGTGACCCCGGCCTCGCGCATCAGGCGGACGTCCTCCTGCCACACCTCTTCCGGCCACTGCTCGGGGTTGTAGTCCCCGCCGTAGGCGAGCCCCTCGGGCAGGACGGGATATCCGGGCAACGTCTCCCCCTCGATTCTGCTTCTGTGAACGTGCACAGTAGCGCAGAACCGCCTCGCCGAGAAGGTACGAACGATCTGTCCTGATCAATGCGGGTCGTTAACAACCACGTAACGACCATTGACAGCACAGTGGGCACCTTTCAGTCTGTGAACGCTCCCAGACATTCCAGCCTCCTGTCCCCCGCCCATCCGCCTGGAGGAACATATGCGCGTGAACCGGTTAGCAGTGGCGGCGGCCGCGATCCTCACCGCCACGCTCGCGACGGCCTGCTCGGGCGGCTCCGACGAGCCGTCCGCCCCCGCCGCGAGCCAGAGCGCGGCGCCGGCCGGCCCGGTGAAGCTGACCTATTGGACCTGGGTCCCGAACATGGACAAGATCGTCGCAGTGTGGAACCAGGCCCACCCCGACATCCAGGTCGAGGTCAGCAAGCAGGCGGGGGGCGACGACGCGGCGGCCAAGTTCCTCACCGCCGCCAAGGCGGGCAACCCGCCCGACCTGGTCCAGGCCGAATATCAGATGCTGCCCTCCTTCGTCGCCGCCGACGCCGTGGCCGACCTCACGGCCGAGACCACGCAGGTGAAGGGCGAGTTCAGCGAGGGCATCTGGAGCCTGGTGACCCTCGGCACCGACGCCGTCTACGCGGTGCCGCAGGACAGCGGGCCGATGATGCTCTACTACCGCAAGGACCTGTTCGAGAAGTACGGCATCGCGGTGCCGAAGACCTGGGACGAGTACGCCGAGGCCGCCCGCACGGTGCACAAGAAGGACCCAAAGGTCTTCCTCGGCACCTTCTCCAGCAAGGACCCGGGCTGGTTCGCCGGCCTCTCCCAGCAGGCGGGCGCGCAGTGGTGGTCGATCAGCGGCGACGCCTGGAAGGTCGCGGTGAACGACGAGGCCACCAAGAAGGTCGCCTCCTACTGGGGCGGCCTGGTGAAGGAGGGCGTCATCGACGGCATGCCCTACTTCACCCCGGAGTGGAACAAGGCGCTCAACGACGGCAAGCTGCTCACCTGGCCGTCGGCCGTGTGGGGCCCGGGCGTGCTGTCGGCCAACGCGCCGAAGGGCAAGGACAAGTGGGCCATCGCCCCGCTGCCGCAGTGGAACGCGGGTGAGAACTACAGCGGCTTCTGGGGCGGCTCCTCCACCGCCGTCGCCGCCAAGTCGCCCAACAAGGCGGCCGCCGCGCGGTTCGCCACCTGGCTCAACACCGACCCGGAGGCGCTCGGGCTGCTGATCAAGGAGGGCGCGATCTATCCGGCCTCCGCCAAGGGCGCCGCGCTGATGACCGGCGCTCCCGACTACTTCTCCAGCCAGCCCGACTTCTGGCAGCAGGCCGCCTCCATCGGCGCCACGGCCCGCGGCTTCACGTTCGGCCCGAACGTCAACGTGACCTACAACGCGTACAAGGACGCCTTCGACAAGGCCGTCGCCGCCAAGTCCGACTTCGCCGCCGCCGTGCAGGCGATGCAGGACGCCACCATCGCCGACATGCAGAAGTCCGGCTTCACTCTCGCCCAGTGACCATGACGTCGCGGAACAAGAGCGCCCGCGCGCACCGCGCGGGCACCGTGCCCTACCTGTTCCTCGCCCCGGCGATGGCGCTGTTCACGCTCTTCATGGCCCTGCCCATCGGCTACACGATCTATCTGAGCCTGCGGCGCACCAAGGTCTCCGGCCTGGGCCTCGGCAAGGGCGCCCGCAAGGAGATCTTCGCCGGGCTCGGCAACTACGCCGCCGCCGTCGGCGACGGCGAGCTGTGGGCCGGATGGCTGCGCGTCCTCGCGTACGGAGCCCTCGTGCTCGTGCTGATGCTGGGGCTCGCCCTCGTGTTCGCGCTGATGCTCGACGCGGCGCACGTGCGGCTCGCCCGCCTCACCCGGATCTCGATCTTCCTGCCGTACGCCGTGCCGGGTGTGGCGGCGACGCTGATGTGGGGCTTCCTCTACCTGCCCAGCCTCAGCCCGTTCGGCGATCACCCGTTCCTGAGCGCCGACCTGGTGACGTTCTCGATGGCGAACGTGGCCGTCTGGGGCGGCACCGGCTTCAACATGCTGGTGCTCTACACGAACCTGCGGGCCGTGCCGCGGGAGTACTACGAGGCGGCCAGGATCGACGGCGCGAGCGAGCTGGGCATCGCCCTGCGCATCAAGATCCCGATCCTGGCGCCGTCGATCATCCTGACCACGGTGTTCTCCGTCATCGCGACCGTCCAGGTGTTCACGGAACCGACCACCCTGCGGCCGCTGACCAACACGATCAGCTCGACCTGGAGCCCCTTGATGAAGGTGTACCGCGACGCGTTCGTCACCGGCGACCTCTACTCGGCCGCCGCGACGTCCATGGTGATCGCCGCGATCTCCCTCGTGCTGTCGTTCGGGTTCCTGCGGATCGTCAAGAACCACGCGTTCGGGGAGGGCTGATGGCCGCCACCGCACTGCCGGGGACAGGCGGGCACGCCCGCCCCTCGCCGCGCCGCCCGCTGGGGATCGTGCCGACCGCGGTGCTCGTGCTGGGTGCGATCTACACCCTGTTCCCGGTGAGCTGGGTGGTGGTCGCGGCCACCAAGTCGAAGGCCGAGCTGTTCTCCACCTCGACCTTCGCGCCCGGCACCGGCCTGCTGTCCAACCTGGCCGACCTGTTCGCCTACCGCGACGGCGTCTTCTGGCTCTGGTTGCTCAACACCGCCCTGTACGCCGGGGGCGGCGCGGTGCTGTCGACCGCTGTGTCCACGATCTCGGGGTTCGCGCTGGCGAAATACTCCTTCCCCGGCCGCAATCTGATCTTCAATCTGCTCATCGGCGGCATCCTGGTGCCGTCGGTCGTGCTGGCGATCCCGCAGTATCTGCTGTTCTCCAAGGCCGGCCTGGCCGACACGTACTGGTCGGTGCTGCTGCCGCAGATCCTGCACCCCTACAGCATCTATCTGGCCAGGATCTACGCGCAGGCGGCGATCCCCGCCTCGCTGCTGGAGGCGGGGCGGCTGGACGGCGCGGGCGAGTGGCGGCTGCTGCGCCGGGTGGCGCTGCCGCTGCTGACGCCGGGCATGGTGACGATCTTCCTGTTCCAGTTCGTCGCGATCTGGAACAACTTCCTGCTGCCGTTCATCATGCTGGGCGACGACCACAAGTTCCCGCTGACGGTCGGCCTCTACACCCTGCTCGCCGCGGGCGCCAACCAGCCGTCGCTCTACAACCTGATCATCACGGGCACGATGCTGTCGCTCATCCCGCTGATCGCGCTGTTCCTCACGATGCAGCGCTACTGGCGTACGGACCTGTCCGGCGGGGCCGTGAAAAGCTGATGGACGCGGGGGAACAGGCTGATCGGCGGGGGGACAATACGACCATGGCGAAACGTCCGACCATTCATGACGTGGCCGCGGCGGCGGGCGTCTCCCGTGGCACCGTGTCGCGGGTGCTCAACGACGACCGTTACGTGAGCCCCGCCGCCCACGCCGCCGTCCGGCGCGCCATCGCCGAGACCGGCTACATCGTCAACCGCAACGCCCGCAGCCTGGTCACCCAGCGGACCGGGTCGGTGGTCATGGTGCTGTCGGAGCCGCACGAGAAGGTCTTCGAGGACCCCAACTACAGCACCACGATCCGTACGGCGATCCGGCGGCTCGGCGACCGCGACGTCTCCCTGGTCATCATGCTGGCCGGGGACGACGGCGACCGTGACCGGGTGGTGCACTACGTGCGCGGCGGCCACGCCGACGGGGTGCTGCTGATGTCGACGCACGCGGGCGACCCGCTCGTGGACGAGCTGGAGTCGCTGCGCATCCCGGCCGTCGCCTGCGGCGCCGTCATCGGCAAGGAGAACGTGATCCCCTACGCCGCGGCCGACGACCGCGAGGGCGCCCGGCAGATGGCCCGCTATCTGGTCGAGCAGGGCCGCAGGAAGATCGCCACGATCACCGGCCCGATGGACACCCCGGGCGGCATCCAGCGTTTGGAGGGCTTCGCCGACGTGCTCGGCAGGAAGGCGTCCAAGAAGCTGATCGAGCACGGCGACTGGACCCAGCTCAGCGGCGAGAGTGCGATGGCACGGCTGCTCGAACGCACCCCCGACCTCGACGCGGTCTTCGTGGCCTCCGACCTCATGGCGGCCGGCGCGCTGTCCACGCTGCGGGCCGCCGGACGCCGGGTGCCCGACGACGTGGCCGTGGGCGGCTTCGACGACTCGTCGGTCGCCGCCACCACCCACCCGCCCCTCACCACGATCCGCCAGCCGCTCGCCGAGGTCGCGGAGGAGACCGTACGACTGCTGCTCGCGCTCATCGACGGGGGCGGCCCGGTGGAGCCGGTGATCCTGCCCACCCGCCTCATCGTGCGGGAGTCCGCCTGATCCGCGCGCCCGGGGATGTCACACACTGAGGGGGTGTCTCGTCCTCAGAATGTGAACGACCATGACGACGGCACCGAGACCCAGGCGACGTTCGAGGAGACGTTCCTGGCGATGCGGCCCCGGCTGCTCGGCGTCGCGTACGGCCTGCTCGGCAGCCTCGACGAGGCCGAAGACGTCGTGCAGGACGCCTGGCTGCGGCTGCGGTCGGCCGAGGCCGCGGGCGGCGACGAGATCAGGGACGTGACCGGCTGGCTGGTGGTCACGGTCTCCCGGCTCGCTCTCGACGTGCTGCGCTCGGCGCGGCACCGCAGGGAGGAGTACGTGGGCCCGTGGCTGCCCGAACCTGTTATCGCTCAGCCCGATCCTGCGGAGCGGGTGACCTTGGACGAGTCGATGAGCATGGCGATGCTCGTCGTGCTGGAGTCGCTCAGCCCGGCCGAGCGGACCGCGTTCGTGCTGCACGACGTGTTCGGCCTGACGTTCGCCGAGGTGGGTGAGGCGGTCGGGCGCAGCCCGGCGGCCTGCCGGCAGCTCGCCGCCCGGGCCCGGGCGCACGTCGCGTCGCGCGCTCCCCGGTTCGACGTGGACCCCTCCGAGCACCGGCGGGTGGTCGACGCCTTCGCCCGGGCCTGCCTCGGCGACGACATCGACGCCCTGGTCGCGCTGCTCGACCCGGACGTCGTGTTGCGCAGCGACGGCGGCGGCCGGGTGCGCGCCGGGAGGCGGCCCGTCAGCGGAGCGGCCAAGGTGGCCAGGCTGCTGTCCGGCATCGGGAGGTTCGGCCGGTTCGAGCTGGTCCCCGCCGTGGTGAACGGCTGGCCGGGCCTGCTGCGCTATCGGGACGGACGGCTGGTCACCGTGATCGGCCTCACCGTCGCCGGCGGCCGGATCACCGCCGTCGACATGGTCCTGAACCCCGAGAAACTCGCCCGAGTGATGCGGGCCGACGAGACGAGGAAATGACGATGACCGAGCGGATCAACGTCCGCGAGCTGGCTCCCGAGGCCTACCAGGCCATGCGCGGTGTGGAGCGTTTCCTGCACGCGTGCGACGTGCCCCCCGCCACGCTGGAACTCATCAAGATCAGGGCCAGCCAGATCAACGGCTGCGCCTTCTGCCTGGACATGCACGTCCGCGATGCCAAGAAGGCCGGGGAGGCCGACGAGCGCCTGTGGTCGGTCGCCGCCTGGCGGGAGGCGCCCTTCTACACGGACGCCGAGCGGGCCGCTCTGGCGCTGACCGAGGCCGCGACCCGGCTCGCCGACCGGCCCGACCCCGTGCCGGACGAGATCTGGGCGGACGCCGCCGAGCACTACACCGAGGAGCAACTGGCCGCGCTGGTCGTCGCCATCGCGCAGATCAACGCCTGGAACCGGATCTGCGTCGTGAGCCGCAGGGTGCCCGGCTCTCTTTGAGCGAAAAGGGGAAGACGGCGGCAGCCTGGGCGAATAGTCTGCGTAACGTCAGGAAGGAGGAAGGGCCATGAGACGCATCAGGATCCGCAGGCCCCGCCGCGTCCGTCGTCCCGCAGCCGAGCTCGACCTGCGCACCCCCTCCGGCCGGGCGCTTCCGCACTGAACGGCTCCCGGAAACCGGTGTGACGTGAGAGGCTTTACGCCCCTTTTACCGGCTCTCCGATATCTATACCGGGAAGGTCACGGAACCATCACGGTCGGGGGGAAACGAACATGGTCACGGTGGTGCCGTCGCTCGCCGAAGTCCAGTCGCTCGCCAAAGTGAGGGACATCAGGACCGCGCTGCGGCGCAGGCCCAGGCGGAACAGAAAAGACAGGAAGATCGTCGACTTCAGCGCCTACACCGGCGGAAACGTCATCCGGTTCCCGAGGACATCCGGTCCGACGTCCGCCGCCTGAGCGGCGCGGGCACTGACGGGCACGTCTTCCCGTCCTCCGCAACGATCCACGCATCGGCCCGCCCGGCGTCCCCGCCGGGCGGGCTGACCGCTTTGCTGGTTGAATGTCGCCTCATGAGCGATCTGTCCGCCACCGAGCGGACCCGGCACCGCCGGTTGCGAGAGCAGGGCCGCACCGACCGGGAGGCGCTGTTCGAGGTGCTCCGGGCCGGGTTCGTCTGCCACCTCGGCGTCGTCGTGGACGGCGACCCCATGGTGGTGCCGACGGTGTACGGCTTCGACGACGGCCATCTCTACGTGCACGGCTCGGTGGCCGGCCGCAGCCTCACCCGCGGCACGACGGTCTGCGTGACGATCACCCACGTCGACGGCCTGGTGCTGGCCCGGTCGGTCTTCGAGCACGGCGTGAACTACCGCAGCGCGATGATCTACGGCGTGCCGCGGGTGCTGGAGGGCGACGAGAAGCTCGCCGCCCTGCGATGCCTGACCGAGCACGTCGCACCCGGCCAGTGGGACTACGCCCGGCGGCCGAACCGCAAGGAGCTGGCCGCGACGACGATCCTCGCGGTGCCGCTCGCCGAGGCGTCGGTCAAGGTGCGCGAGGGCCACCCGGAGGACGCCGACGACCCGCACGACGTCTGGGCCGGGATCCTGCCGCTCACCCGGTCGTGGCAGGCCCCGGTGACCGACCCGCACGCGGCCGCGCATCCCGTCCCGCCGCACATCCTCGCCCGCACCACACCCCACTGACCACGGCACCCCTACTGACCACGGCGCCCTGCCGACCACAGCACCCCGCCGACCGCAGTACGTCAACTTCCCGCGCCCCGTCCCCATCGACCACGGCGCCCCCACCGGCCACGGCGCTGTGCTGATCCCGGCCACTGACCGCTACGCCGTGCTGACCGCCGCGCCGTACGGGGGTCGCGGCGGGCCGGGGCTCGGCTCACCACACCGGCAGCGGCACCATGCCGGGGCCCCGGCCGGGCGGTCGCTACGACTGGACGCCCGGCTTGAGCCGGACGCCGCCGTCGACGGTCAGCACGGTGCCCGTCGCGTAGCCCGTGTCGATCAGGTAGGCGATCGCGTTCGCCACCTCGCCGGGGGCGCCGATCCTGCCGACCGTGGTCGCGGCGGCGAACGCGTCGAGCGTGCTCTGCCGGCCGTCCCCCAGCCCGTCCCACCACTCGGTGTCGATCACACCGGGCGACACCGCGTTGACCCGGAGCGGGGCGAGCTCCACCGCCAGGCCGGGGATCATCGACTGGATCGCGCCGTTCACCGCCGCCAGCCCGGCCACCTCGGCCATCGCGCTGTTCGCGCTGGCCGCCGCGACGAACGTCAGCGATCCATCCCGCCGCAGCGCCGGGAGCGCGGCCTGCGCGGTGACCACATGCGCGATCAGCTTGTCGTCGAGGGCGGCGCGCAGCTCGTCCGGCGAGAGCGAGCGGAACGGCCCGCCTCCCTTCCGGCCCGACACGTTGACGACGACGTGGTCCACCGGGCCCACCTCGGCGAACAGGGCGCGCATCGCCTCCGGGTCGCGGGCGTCGGCCACCGCACCGGAGCCCCGCTCCCCGATCTCCTTGACGGCCTGCTCCAGCCGTTCGGGCGTGCGGCCGGTGACGACGACCTCGCGGCCCGACGCGGCCAGCCGTACGGCGGTGGCCAGGCCGATGCCGCTCGTGCCCCCGACGATCACTACGCGCTCACTCATCGGCTCTCCCAAATTCGAGACATGATGCCTCGAAACTATAAAGCGAGACACTGTGTCCTGTAAAGTGAGCGCATGGTGGGGAGGCCACGCAGCGAGCAGGCACGCCGGGCGATACTCGAGGCCGCGCTGCGGCTGTGCGAGCGCGACGGCTATCCGAACGTGACACTGAAGGGCATCGCCGAGGAGGCGGGCACCGGCAGGCAGACGCTCTACCGCTGGTGGGACACCAAGGCCGACCTGCTGCTCGAGGCGATGACCTACCTTGTGGAAAGCTCCCGGGCACCGTCGCAGGCCGACCTGCAGACGTTCCTGCGCGAGACCTTCGCGCTCGCGGACGGCGCGGTCGGCAGAGTGGTGGCCGGCCTCATGGCGGAGGCCCAGAGCGATCCGGCCCTGGGCGAGCGCCTGCGGGCGCGGCTGATCGGCCCGCGGCGCGCCACCCTGCGGGCGGTGCTGGAGCGGATGCCGCCACCCCCCGGCACCGACCTCGACCTCCTGATCGACATGATCTTCGGGGTGATGTGGTATCGGCTGCTCAACCGGCACGCCCCGCTCGACGCCTCCCTCGCGGAGGACATCACGACGCTCGTGGCCAGGATCGGCGCGAGCCCGGGACCCGACGAGGAGCGCCCGGGCTGACGCGCCCTTCGAAGCGCGGTGTGCCGGAAAAGCCGGGCGTGACGGACACCGGGTTTCTCCCCCGCATCCTGTGTCACATCTGCCACTTCATCGACGGCGCCATGGGGCAGGATGGAGCGGTGACGCCTTCCCCAGCGGTCGTCCAGCCGGACCGGGACCTCCTTGAGGAGATCCTCGACGAGCTGGACATCGAGCACACCACAGACACCGAGGGCGACCTGACGATCTCCACCGCCCACCTCACGATCTACTTCCTGTTCGGCGGGGAAGGAGACATGTTCACCGTACGGGCCCTCTACGTGAGGCAGTATTCGGTGGACGACAAGCGGATGCTGCTCACGGCGCTCAACGAGTGGAACGCCGACACGATGTGGCCGAAGGTGTACACGTTCACCCAGGACAACGGCCTGATGCGGGTCGTCGGCGACTCCCAGATCTACGTCGGGGCCGGTGTGACGAGGGAGCACCTGACCACGATGGTGGCCCACTGGGTCAGGTTTTCGATCAAGTTCTACCGCTGGCTCACCGACCGGCTCGCCTTCGAGGCCGACTGACCAGCCCAGGCCGACCAGCACAGACCGACCAGCGCAGACCGACCAGCGGCGGCCGAACCAGCACGACCCGGCCAGCACGGCCGAACCGGCACGGCCTGGCCAGGACCGACTGAACCGGCACGGACCTCCCCGGACCGGCTCGTCGGCGGCGACCGATCAGGCCGGCGGAGTCCCCGGAAGCCCCTGCGTCCCCGGCGTACGCAATCCGTCGAGCACGACCCGCAGGTTCCGGCCCCACTGCTCGTCCCCTGCCCGGAGTCTGAGCGTGCGCGGACCGGTCGCCACGGCCGCCAGCAGGAACGGCACGTCCTGCCAGGCCACGTCGGCCCGCATCACCCCGGCCTTCTGCGCGCGCTCCACCAGGAGCCGCAGGCCCTCCTGGATCTCCCCGAGAACGGGGTCGAGATTCGGCCCGCAGGCGCCGCCCACTGCCTCGCGGATGCCGCAGCTCTCCGCGCGCAGCCGCACGTACGTGGCGGCGAAGGTCTCGAACGCGTGCCAGGGGTCGGGGTCGGCCGCGGCGTTCGCGGCCAGGTCGGCCATCTCCGCGAGCACCTCGTCGAGAACCGCCTCCAGCAGCGCCTCGCGGGAGGAGACGCGCCGATAGAAGGTGCCGATGCCCACTCCGGCCCTGCGGGCGATCTCGTGCGCGGTGACCTCGATTCCGATCTCGGCCACCGCCGCCCGCGCGGCCTCCACCAGCCGCTCCATGTTGCGCCGCGCGTCGGCCCGGGGCGTCCGCCCCGGCTCGGCGGCCAGCAGAGCGCCGACCGCCCCGTCCCTACTGCTCATGAAGGCACTTTATCAAGCGGACTCGCTACGTCCGGTTATGCTAGCGTCGTAAGCGGACGGAGCAAGTCCGTTTAACGAACGGAGGCGGACAATGAGCAGAATCCGTGTGGGCATCGTCGGCGCCAGTCCCGAGCGCGGCTGGGCGGTGCGCGCGCACGTCCCGGCGCTGCGGGCGCTGCCGGATTACGAGATCACGGCCGTGTCGACCACCCGGGAGGACAGCGCCCGCGAGGCCGCGCGCAGGTTCGGCGCCGCGCACGCGTTCACCGACCCCCGCGCCCTCGCCGCGCACCCGGAGGTGGACCTCGTCGCCGTCACGGTCAAGGTCCCTCACCACGCCGAGCTCGTGGAAGCCGCGGTGGACGCCGGCACGCACGTGCTGTGCGAGTGGCCGTTGGCCCGGACGACCGACGAGGCGCGGGACCTGCTCGACCGGGCGCGGGCGGCCGGCGTGCGGCACGCGCTCGGGCTGCAGGGCCGGTTCTCCCCGGTCGTCGCGTACGCCCGCGACCTGCTCGCGGACGGCGCCGTGGGCCGGGTGGTCTCGGTGAACGTGCACTCGACGACCGGCAAGGGCGCCGGGGGCATGCTGCCGTCCTCGTGGGCGTACACGGCCGGTCGCGCCAACGCGGCCGGGCTGCTCGAGGTCATGGGCGGGCACACGCTCGACCTCGTGGAGCATCTCCTGGGCGGCGTCGGCGCCCTGTCGGCCACACTCGCCGTGCAGCGCGAGCAGTACGTCATCGAGGAAAGCGGCGAGACGATCGAGGCAGACACCCCCAACCAGCTCGCGCTCTCCGCCACCATGACGAGCGGCGCGGTGCTCTCCATGCACCTGCACGACGGCAAGGTCACCGAACCGGGCGCGCGGATCGAGATCTCCGGCACGGAGGGCGACCTCGCCCTCGTGTCGCGCGGCGCGCACGCGCAGATCAGCGAGCTGCGCCTGCACGGGACGGCCGGCGGCACGTGGAAGGAGCTGCCGGTTCCCGAGGAGTACGTCCGGGTGCCGGGGGTGACGGGCGACGCGCGCAACGTCGCCGAACTCTACGCCGCGCTCGCCGCCGACCTGCGAACGGGCGGAGAGCGGGTGCCGGACTTCGCGCACGGCCTGCGCCTGCACGGCCTGCTCGACGCGGTCCGCCGCTCCGCGGAGACCGGCACCCGCCAGACGGTGACTCCCGCCTGATCCGCCGCTCCGCGGAGGCCGCGACCGCCGATCCACCGTCCGGCGGGAGACCGCCGGACGGTCGCCCCCGGCTGATCCGTCAGCCCCTGGCGAGGGCCTCGCGCAGCTCCGTGGCGGTGAAGCGGGGGCCGTAGGCGGGCTTGTCCCGCTGGAACCGTCGTCCCTCCGCGAGCGGGCCCGCGTCGACCACGTCGAAGCCGAACTGGTCGATCAGCTCGGTGACCGTCTTCTTGGCCTCGTCGTCGTCGCCCGCGATGGGCAGCGCCCGCCGGTTCTCCGTGCCCGCGGGCTGCCCCTGCTCGGCGAGGTGGGCGTAGTGGATGGAGTTGAACGCCTTCACGACCCGCGACCCCGGCAGATGTGCGGCGAGCAGCTCGGTGTCGGTGGTCTCCCCCGCGTCGAGCTCGGGGAAGTGGCCGTCCCGCTCGAAGTAGTAGTTGTTCGTGTCGATGACGATCTTGCCGTTCAGCGGCTCGACCGGCACCTCCCGGTATCTGCCGAAGGGAATCGTCACGACCACGATGTCCCCCGCCGCCGCGGCCTCGGCCGCGGTGGCGGCGCGCGCGTTCGGGCCCAGCTCCGCCACGAGCTCGGCGAGCGTGTCCGGCCCACGGGAGTTGCTCAGCACCACCGAGTGCCCGGCGTCGACCGCCAGCTTCGCGAGGGTGCCGCCGATGTTCCCACTGCCGATGAATCCGATGAGCATGCTTGCGGCAACGCGACGATCTTCGGCCTCATTCCCCCGCCGGCGTTTCCCCCAGGACGACCACGGCCCGTTCCAGCAGGTCACGTAGCCGCTCGGCCTCGTCGGGCGTGAACTCCTCCACCAGCCGGCGCTCCACGGAGACGGCCGCCGCGTCGGCCTTGCGCAGCAGCGCCTGCCCGGCCCGGGTGAGCCGGGTGACGAGCACCTGGGCGTGATCGCTGGACGGACGCCGCTCCACGAGCCCACGCGACTCCAGCGTCTTGAGCACGGTCGTCATGCTCTGCGGGGTGACCGAGCAGAACCGTGCCAGTTTCGCCCCGGAGATGCCGGGCGCGAGCGACAGCGCGTACATCGCGGCGTACTGCGGGACGGTCAGCCCGAACGGCCGCAGCACACGGGTCTTCTCCGCGATCAGCGCCTGTTCTGCGCGCTTGATGGCGTTGCCGGGGCGCCACGCCATCGCCTCGGCGATCCTCGCCTCCTCGGCTCCCATCATCACCCTCCCCGGGCCATCAGGGCTCTGACAAGCGGACTCTATCACCGGTTTGACAGACCTACTTCTATTCATCCATCCTCTGATTTCCATCAGGGTTCTGATGGTTATCAGGATTGGAGGGTATCGATGCCTGTGGATTATGCCGGGCCTCGACGACGGGCGCCGTCGCTCGCCGTGGTCTGCGCCGCGGTGCTGCTCGTCCCGGTGACCGCGACGGGGAGCGCCGAGGCGCTCGGCGACATCGGCGCGGGCCTGCGCGCCGGGCTGGACGCCACCCAGTGGGTGGTCAACGCCTTCTTCCTCACCTTCGCCGCGTTCATGGCGAGCACCGGGGCGCTGGCCGACCGGATCGGGCGGCGCAGGATGTTCGCCCTCGGCGCCGGGGTGTTCACGGCGGCGATGCTCCTGGCCGCGGCCGCCCCGGACATCGGCACACTGATCGCGGCCAGGGCGCTCGCGGGCGCCGGCGCCGCCGCGGCCATGACCGGCGGCACCGCGCTGCTCGCGCAGGCCTACCCCTCGGGCGCCGGCAGGACCAGGGCGTTCGCGTGGTTCGGCACCACGATCGGGCTGGGGCTGGCCTTCGGCCCGGTGATCGCCGGAACGCTGGTCGGCGCCGTCGGCTGGCGCGTCCTGTTCGGCGCGGCCGGGATCGCGCTGCTGCCGGTGCTGCTGCTGAGCGCGCTGCTGGAGGAGTCACGCGCCGCTTCGGACGGCCCCATGGACTGGGGCGGCGCGGTCACCTTCACCCTCGCGCTCACCGCCTTCACCTTCGGCGTGATCGAGGGGCCTGCTCTCGGGTGGACGCACCCGGCGGTGCCGGCCGCCTTCGCCGCGTGCGCGGTCCTGTCGGCGGCCTTCGCCCTGGCCGAGCGCCGTCATCCCGCGCCGCTTGTCGACCTGTCGCTGCTGGCCCGGCCCCGGTTCGCGGCGATCGCGTCCATACCGTTCCTGCTCGCCTTCGGCTTCGTCGCGCTGACGATCGTGCTGCCGCCGTACCTCATGGCCACCTCGGGCTACTCGGCCCGGCAGGCGGGTCTGACGTTGCTGCTGCTGACCGGGCCGACGCTGGTGATGCCGCCCGTCACCGGCGCCCTGGCCCGCCGCCTGTCGCAGCGCGTCCTGCTGGTGACCACGCTGCTGCTGGTCGCGGCCGGGACCGGTCTGCTGGCGACGGTGCCCGCCGCGTCGGGCCCGGCGCGGCTCGCCCTGCCATTGATATTGATCGGGACCGGCTTCGGCGTGTCGCTTGCCGTGGTCGACGGGGCGGCGGTCTCCTCCGTCGAGCCCGCGCGGGCCGGCATGGCGGCCGGGCTGTTCAACACGGCCCGCATCACCGGCGAGGTCGTCGCCATCGCCGTGCTCGGCGCCGTGCTGTCCGCGCTGACCCAGGCGAGCCTGACCGGCCCGTACGGCGAGGCGCGCGCGGCCCGGGCGACCTCCCGCCTGCTGCAGGGCGACATCACAGGGGCCGTGCCGGCGGGAGCCGGACCGCTGGAGTTCGCCCGCCTGGCGAGCGCCGGCTACGCGGACGCCCTGCACACCGCCCTGTGGCTGCTGACCCTCCTGTCCCTGGCCGGCGCGCTCGCCGTCGGCCTCCTGATGTCCGTCCGCGAACCCGCGCGGATCACCACGTGAAAGGAACGACCATGCCCGTCGTCACCGTCGGTTCGAGCACCGTCAACTATCTCGTCACCGGCACCGGCCCCGGTCTCGTCCTCGTGCACGGCACCGGCGCCGACGCGCAGGCCAACTGGGGCCCGCTCATCGACGCCGCCTCCGGCCGCTTCACCGTGGTCGCCCCCGACCTGTCCGGCTCCGGCGCCACCGTGGACGCGGGCGGTCCGATCCGCGTCGAGGACCTGGTCGCCCAGGTGCTCGGCGCGGCCGAGCACGCCGGTCTGGAGCGCTTCCACCTCGTCGGCCACTCGCTCGGCGCCGTCGTCGCAGTGGCGACGGCGGGCACCCGGCCGGAGAAGATCCTGTCGCTGACGGCGCACGCCGGATGGGCCAGGACCGACCCGTGGATGGCCTTCCAGATGGACCTGTGGGTCCGCCTGGTGCGCACCGACCGCGAGTTGCTGGCCCGTCTGCTCCAGTTCACCGCGATGGGCGAGGAGACGCTCCGCGCCCGGTCGGCGGAGGACTTCGAGCAGGCCGCCGCCGCGTTCACGGCGATGCTCGGCGGCGCGGAGGACGGGTTCGAGAGGCAGACCCTGGCCGACATCTCCGTCGACATCACCGGGCTCCTGCCGCACGTGTCCGCGCCGACGCTGATCGTCTCCAGCGCCGACGACCGGATCGTGCCGCCGCACCACCAGCGCGAGCTCGCCCGGCTCATTCCCCACGCCGAGCTCGTGACGGTCCCCGGCGGCCACGGCCTGCCGTTCGAGGACCCCGCCGCGTTCACCGCCGTCATCACCGGCCGCCTGGACCGCATGGCCGCGGCGGTCTGAGGTCCCGTGAACACGCCGACGGGGCGCCGGATCTCTCCGGCGCCCCGCCTGACGGCGAACCGATCAGCTGCAGCCGCTGGTGCTGCCGCAACCCTCGCAGACGTAGCAGCTCCCGGCAGGGCGCATCTTGGTGCCGCAGGTCATGCACAGCGGCGCGTCCGCCGTACGGCCCTGGTGGCTCTCCAGCGAGGCGCCGACCCGGCGCGGCTCCGGCACGGCCACCGGCGCTGCCGGGGCCTTCTCGACCGGCGCGGGCTGCGCCTTCTCGACCGGCGCCTGCCCGCTCTCGATCGGCGCCGACTGGGCGAGCGCGGCGGTGTCCACGTCCTGCAGCGCGGCCGGGTCCTCACCGCGCTGCTGCGCGGCCCGCTCGGACGCGGAGAAGATCCCGAGGGCGGCCCGGTCCTCGTACGGCAGGTAGTCGAGCGCGAGCCGCCGGAAGATGTAGTCCATCACGGACTGCGCCATCCGGACGTCGGGGTCGTCGGTCATGCCCGCCGGCTCGAAGCGCATGTTGACGAACTTCTGCACGTACGTGTCGAGCGGCACGCCGTACTGGAGGCCGATCGAGATCGCCACGGAGAAGGCGTCCATCACGCCCGCGAGGGTCGAGCCCTGCTTGGACATCTTGAGGAAGACCTCGCCGAGACCGTCGTCGGGGTAGGACGAGGCGGTCATGTAGCCCTTGGCGCCGCCCACCGTGAAGCGGGTGGTGGTGCTCGGCCGCTGGTTGGGCATCCGCCGCCTGGTCGGCCGCGCGACCTCCACGACCTGGACGACCGGCTCCTTGTCCGCCGCCTCTGCGGGGGCCTCCTCGGAGGTCTTCTTCGCGACCGACAGCGGCTGGCCGACCTTGCAGTTGTCGCGGTAGACGGCCAGGGCCTTGAGGCCGAGCTTCCAGCCCTCCAGGTAGACCTGCTCGATGTCGTCCACGGTGGCCGACTCGGGCAGGTTGACGGTCTTGGAGATGGCGCCGGACAGGAACGGCTGGACGGCCGCCATCATCCGGACGTGGCCCATCGGGGCGATGGCCCGCTCGCCCATCGCGCAGTCGAACACCTCGTAGTGCTCCGGCCGCAGGCCGGGGGCGTCCACGACGTGGCCGTGCTCGGCGATGTACTCGACGATGGCCTCGACCTGCTCCTCCGGGTAGCCGAGCCGGCGCAGCGCCCGCGGGATCGTCTGGTTGACGATCTGCATCGAGCCGCCGCCGACGAGCTTCTTGAACTTCACCAGCGCCAGGTCGGGCTCGATGCCGGTGGTGTCGCAGTCCATCATCAGGCCGATGGTGCCGGTCGGGGCGAGCAGCGACGCCTGGGCGTTGCGGTAGCCGTTCTTCTCGCCCAGCTTGAGGCACTCCTGCCACTGCCGGGTGGCCTCGGTGTGCAGGGCCTTGTCCATGTCGCCGAGCGTGCGCAGGTCGTCGTTGGCCGCGGCGTGCTTGCGCATGACCCGCTTGTGCGGCTCGGCGTTGCGCTGGTAGCCGTCGTACGGGCCGACGATCCCGGCGATCTCGGCCGAGCGGCGGTAGGACACGGCGGTCATCAGCGATGTGATCCCGGCCGCGATGGCCCGGCCGCCGTCGGAGTCGTACGCGTGCCCGGTCGCCATCAGCAGCGCGCCCAGGTTGGCGTAGCCGATGCCGAGCTGGCGGTACGCCCGGGTGGTCTCGGCGATCTTCTGCGTCGGGAAGTCGGCGAAGGTGATCGAGATGTCCATCGCGGTGATGATCAGCTCGGTGACCTTCACGAAGGTCGCGACGTCGAAGGAGTCGTCGTCGCGCAGGAACTTCAGCAGGTTGATCGACGCGAGGTTGCACGAGGAGTTGTCCAGGTGGACGTACTCCGAGCAGGGGTTGCTGGCCGTGATGCGCCCGGTCTCGGGGCAGGTGTGCCAGTCGTTGATCGTGTCGTCGTACTGCAGGCCGGGGTCGGCGCACTCCCAGGCGGCCTGGGCCATCTTGCGGAACAGCGACCGCGCCTCGACCTCTTCGATGACCTCGCCGGTCAGCCGGGCCCGCAGGCCGAACTTGTCGCCCGCCTCGACGGCCCGCATGAACTCGTCGGAGACCCGCACCGAGTTGTTGGCGTTCTGGTACTGCACGGACACGATGTCCTTGCCGCCGAGGTCCATGTCGAACCCGGCGTCGCGCAGCGCGCGGATCTTGTCCTCTTCGCGCGCCTTGGTCTCGATGAACTCCTCGATGTCGGGGTGGTCCACGTCGAGGACGACCATCTTGGCCGCCCGGCGGGTGGCGCCGCCCGACTTGATGGTGCCGGCGGAGGCGTCGGCGCCGCGCATGAAGGACACCGGGCCGCTGGCCGTGCCGCCGCTGGACAGCAGTTCCTTGGACGAGCGGATGCGGGAGAGGTTGACCCCGGAGCCGGAGCCGCCCTTGAAGATGACGCCCTCTTCCTTGTACCAGTCGAGGATCGACTCCATCGTGTCGTCCACGGCCAGGATGAAGCAGGCGCTCACCTGCTGGGGGGAGCGGGTGCCGACGTTGAACCACACCGGGGAGTTGAAGCTGAAGACCTGGTGGATCAGCGCGTGCTTGAGCTCGTGGTCGAAGATCTCCGCGTCCTCGTCGGAGGCGAAGTAGCCGTTCTCGACGCCGGTCCTGGTGTAGACGCCCACGACCCGGTCGACGAGCTGCTTGAGGCTCGACTCGCGCTGCGGGGTGCCCACCGCCCCGCGGAAGTACTTGGTGGTGACGATGTTGGCCGCGTTGACCGACCAGAAGTCCGGGAACTCCACGCCGTGCTGCTCGAAGTTGACCGAGCCGTCCCGCCAGTTCGTCATCACGACGTCGCGCCGCTCCCAGCGGACCTCGTCGTACGGGTGGACACCCGGGGTGGTGAAGATGCGCTTCATCTTCAGGCCCTTGCGCGGGCGCTTGCCCGGGCGACCCCCCGCACCCGACACCGTGCCGCTCACGGTCTCCGTCATGACTTCCCCCTCCCAGGGCCCGATGGAGCCCCTTCTCCGGACCACGCTCGTTGAAACCACATAGTCGCGGTGCGCCGTCGCGCCCCGCCCGCCTCGTCCCGGTCCCCCGGAAGGCGTCTTATTCCTCGCCCCCGGTGCCATGGGCTGCGGTGCCGTGGGCCGCGCGGAGCCGCTCGATCTCCGCCTCGAAGTCCGCCAGCGTCTCGAAGCTGCGGTAGACCGACGCGAAGCGCAGGTAGGCCACCTCGTCGAGATCGCGGAGCGGGCCCAGGATGGCCAGGCCGACCTCGTGGGAGGCGATCTCGGCCGCGCCCGTGCCCCGGATGCTCTCCTCGACGCGCTGCCCGAGCTGGGCGAGGGAGTCCTCGCTGACCGGGCGCCCCTGACAGGCCCGCCGCACGCCGGCGATGACCTTCTCGCGGGAGAACGGCTCGGTGACTCCGCTGCGCTTGCTCACCATCAGCAGTACGGTCTCCTGCGTGGTGAACCTGCGCCCGCACTCGGGACAGGTGCGCCGGCGACGGATCGCCGCCCCGTCCTCTGCCGCGCGGCTGTCCACGACCCGGGTGTCCGGGTGGCGACAGAACGGACAGTGCACTTCATCGCCTCCCTGAACGCACATCCCCGAACACAAGGTGTGGTGAACTTACACCGGTGTGACTACTAGATGTTGTGGTCCAACCGTAGGAGCGCCCGACCTTGAACGCAAGTCGAACCGGCCTTGGGCAAGGAAGTCCCTGCTCCGCCCGCGTGTCGCACCCCGGGTCACGGCCGCATCACGCGCCCCGGCCGTCGTGGAATAGGCCGTTTACGCGCCTTTTCCCGGCCGCTTTTCGTACGGCTTCTGACCTGCGCCTACAGCGGCCGAAGAAGATCGGGGAAATCGAACACGGGATCGATCGAACTCCCGTACGATGAAGGCGGACGGCGAGATCGGCGATTTCGCTGGATATCGAACAATTGTTTGACGGTGATCTTGAATCGCGGTACGGTCGCTCTGTGCGACACGAGGAACACGGATTGAGAGGTGGCATCGTGAGTGACCGAAGTGAGCAGGCGAATGGCGTCAGCGACCTCGCGGTTCGCAGGCGCGACTCGCTTGGCCTCACCCCCAGGCAGCGGAAGATTCTCGAGGTGATCCGCGACTCGGTCCAGCAGCGCGGTTATCCGCCGTCCATGCGGGAGATCGGGGAAGCGGTCCAGCTGACCAGCACCTCCAGCGTGTCGCACCAGCTCACGGCGCTCCAGCGTAAGGGCTACCTCCGGCGTGATCCCCATCGGCCCCGGGCCCTGGAGGTCCGGCTGCCGGGCGAGCCGGTGCTGTGGGTGGACCCCGACGCCACCTCCGAGGAGGAGCCCGGGTTCAGCCGGCCCACCGCGGCCTACGTGCCGCTGGTCGGCCGCATCGCGGCCGGTGGGCCCATCCTCGCCGAGCAGAGCATCGAGGACGTGTTCGCCCTGCCCAAGCAGCTCGTGGGCGAGGGCACGCTGTTCCTGCTCCAGGTCTCCGGCGACTCGATGATCGAGGCCGCCATCGCCGACGGCGACTGGGTCGTGGTCCGGCAGCAGCCGGTCGCCGACAACGGCGACATCGTGGCCGCGATGATCGACGGCGAGGCCACCGTGAAGACCTTCAAGCGCAAGGACGGGCACGTGTGGCTGGTGCCGCACAACCCCAACTACGAGCCGATCCCGGGCGACGAGGCCACCGTGCTCGGCAAGGTCACGGCTGTCCTTCGCAAGCTGTAGCCGCGCCGGCGCCCCGCGGCACGACGGGATCGCGGGGCGCGGCGGCCGCCTTTTCGGCGGTCGTCAACCGGCAATTAGGGTGAGTCGGATGAAGCTCGACTCCCTCTCCCTCGACGCGGCCCGGGGCCGTGACGGAATCAAGTGGGCGCAGGCCGCGCCCGGCGTCATCCCCGCCTGGGTCGCCGACATGGACTTCCCCGTGCCCGACGTGGTCACGGAGGCCATAGCGCGACGCGCCGCCAAGGACCTCGGCTATCCCGCCTGGCTGGACACCCCGACCGCGGGACCACTGGCGGAGGCGTTCGCCGAGCGGATGGAGACGCGGCACGGCTGGCGGGCCGATCCGGCCCACGTGCGGTCCTTCACCGACCTCAACCAGGCTCTCCAGGTGCTGCTGCACGTCCTGACCGAGCCCGGCGACGCCGTGGCACTGCACGTCCCCGCCTACGACCCCTTCCTCACCACCATCACCGGGATGAACCGCCGCCTGGTGCCCATGCCGCTGACGGCCGACGGCAGGTTCGAGGTCCCCGGAGAGCCCGTCAGTGTGCTCCTGCTGGTCAACCCGCAGAACCCGTCGGGCCGTTCGTTCACCCGTGAGGAGCTCGAAGGCGTCGCCGCGTACGCCGATCGGCACGGCACGCTGGTGATCGCCGACGAGATCCACGCCGACCTGACGTACGCCCCGAAGCGGCACATCCCGTTCGCCACGATCCTCCCCGAGCGCACGGTCACGCTGACCTCCGCCAGCAAGGCCTTCAACATGGGCGGACTGCACTGCTCGGTGGCCCACCTCGGCGCGAAGGAGGCCAGGGACGCACTCGGCCGCCAGCCCGCCCACATCTTCGGCGCGCCCAGCGTGCTCGGGGTGGAGGCCACGGTGGCCGCCTGGCGGCACGGCGACGCGTGGCTGGAGGAGGTGCTGGCGATCCTCGACCGCAACCGCAGGCTCGTCGCCGAGCGGCTCCCGTCGGTCGGCTACCGCGTTCCCGAGGCCACCTATCTCGCGTGGCTCGACTTCGGGGTGCCCGGCGCGGCGGCGTTCGTCGAGCGGGAGGCCCGGGTCAGGCTCAACCCGGGCCCGATGTACGGAGGCGGCGACACCTTCGCCCGCCTCAACTTCGCGACATCGGCGGCGATCCTGGAGGAGATCCTGTCGAGGATCGCCGCCGTGCTGACGTGACGCGCCCGCTCAGCTCGCCGTACAGGTGACCGAGGACGGAACGCCGTTGCTGCCCGACCAGCTTCCGTTGAAGCCGAACGCGGTCGAGGCGCCGGCGCCCAGCGTGCCGTTGTAGGACATGTTCGTCACCGTGACGTTGGACCCGCTCGCGCTGAGCGTGCCGTTCCAGAGCTGCGTGATGCTCTGGCCGTTCGGGAAGGACCAGTTCACTGTCCAGCCCGAGATGGCCGACGAACCCGCCTTGACCGTGACCTCGCCCTGGAAGCCGCCGGGATACTCGTTGACGACCTTGTACGTGGCCGTGCAGGTCTTCCCGCCCGGCGACGAGGGAGACGCGGACGGCGACGGGGAGGGAGACGGCGAGGGAGACGGCGATGGGGAGGGCGACCGAGTCGGAGACGCCGACGGCGAGGCCGAGGGCGAGGGCGAGGGCGACACCGGCGGCGTCGGGGTGCCACCACCGCCGGTCGGCGGGATCAGGTAGGGCGAGATGATGCTCTGCTTGGCCTGGTCGACCGTCGCCCAGTCGTCCTTGAGAATGCCGCCCGTGTCACCCGAGTTGGGGTTCCACGACCAGTAGGTGAACGACATGCCGTTCACGCCGGTGCCCATGTACTTCATGAGCTCCTGGAGCCAGATCTTGTCGATGTTGCTGGCGAGCGTCGTGCCGAACTCGCCGACCATGATCGGGGCGATGTTCTGCTTGTAGAGGTAGCCCCAGTACTTGTCCCAGATGGCCGGCATGTTGGCCGGGTAGGACGGGTCGTCGAACCAGTTCTGGTGGAAGACCGAGGTGGCGTACTCGTGGGGCGAGTAGACGAGCCGGTTGGCCACGTTGAGCCGCACCGGATACTGCCCGGCCTTGGTGAGGTTGCCGCCCCACCAGCCGCAGTCCTCGTCGTTGCTGGGGTCGTTGTCCCAGACGTTGGACTCGCCGCCGCTCGGGCAGCTCACGCCCTCCACGAAGATCAGCCAGTTGGGCTGCACGGACAGGATCGCGTTGCCGGCCCGCTCGGCCGCCAGGCGCCAGTCGCGCGACTCGTCGCCGCAGCCCCAGCAGGAGCCCTTCGCGTTCGGGTTGGTGCCGTCGGCGTGCGGCTCGTTGTGCAGGTCGGCCCCGATGACGGTGGGGTTGCCCGCGTAGTGCTGGGCCAGCGACTTCCAGTCGTTGATCCAGGTCGACTCGGGGACGCCGGAGGTGTACCACAGCGCCGTCTGGCCCGCGCTGGTCGGGCGGTGCCGGTCGAGGATGATCCGCATGCCCTTCTGGCCCGCGTAGTCCACGACCTTGTCGAGGATCTGCAGCGGGGACAGGCCGATCAGGTCGGGGTTGGAGTAGGTGTTGACGCTCGTCGCCTGCGCGCCCGGCTTCAGCGCGTCGTCGGAGAACGGCACCCGGATGGTGTTGTAACCGAGGCTCGCCATGAGGTCGAGCTGGCTCTTCCACGGGTTGTTCGCCCACAACCCGTGGAAGGTCTTGTTGTCGGTCTCCATGCCGAACCAGTTGATGCCGGTCAGCCGGACCGTCGCGCCGGTGCTGTCGACGATCTTGTTCCCGCTGGTGTGCAGGTAGCCGGTGCCCGTGCCGGCGGCGTTAGCCGGTGACCCGGTGACGACGAGCACGGTCGCCGCAACCGCGGCGGCGGTCGTCAGCCCGCCGAGAATTCGTCTGTACAAGACGTGCCTCCCACGCGGGGCGCACGCCGACGGCGAGCCATACGGTCAGGCGCGCACCCCAGACCACCGCCGGAGCGGTGGTGGTCGCGGCATGCCCTGACCGCACGCCTACATCGATATGAACTGGTTTTGTGGCTCGGGCGTAATTTTGTCCGGAAGGCCAGTCCATCGTCAACGTCCCGTCACGGCACCATGCCCCGCAGGCAATCGAGCACCATGCTGTGCACGCAATCGAGCACCGTGCTGTGCACGCAATCGAGCACATGCCCCGCACGGCACCATGGCACCGTACGGGGGCACGGGGGCACGGGGGCACGGCGTCACGGCAGCGGCGGCAGCTCCGGCGGAGCGGCCGGCGGCCTGTCCTCGAGCGCCGCCAGGGCCAGCTCCACCGCCCGCGCCAGCTGGGGATCCCGCCCGGCGACCAGGTCCTGCGGCGTCGCGACGACCTCGACGTCCGGGTCGACGCCGTGGTTCTCGACGCCCCACCCCTCGCCCTCCAGCCAGAACGAGTAGCGCGGCTGCGTGACGACGGTCCCGTCCACGAGCGAGTAGCGCGAGTCGATGCCGATCACGCCGCCCCAGGTCCGCGTGCCCACGAGCGGCCCGATGCCGCGGTTCTTGATCCCGGCGCTGACGATGTCGCCGTCCGATCCGGCGAACTCGTCGGTGACGGCCACGACGGGCCCGCGAGGCGCGTCCTCGGGGTAGCGCCCCGGCTCGTATCCCCGGCTGAGCTGCCACCCGGTCACCCGTCGCTGCAGCTTCTCCAGCACCAGCTCGGAGACATGACCGCCGCCGTTGTCGCGGATGTCCACGACAAGCGCGTCGCGGTCCATCTCGGCGCGCAGGTCCCGGTGGAACTGCGCCCAGCCGGTGGACATCATGTCCGGCACGTGTAGGTAGCCGACCCGCCCGCCCGACGCCTCGCGCACGAACGCCCGCCGCCCGGCCACCCAGTCGTGGTAGCGCAGCCGCGTCTCGTCGGCGACCGGCCTGACGACGACCCTGCGGGTCTCGCCGCCGGAGCCGGGCCGTACGGTCAGCTCCACGGGCCGTCCCGCCATCCCGGACAGCAGCGCCAGCGGCCCGCGTACCGGGTCCACCGGGCGCCCGCCGACGGCGACGATCGCGTCGCCCTCGCGTACGGCGACGCCGGGCGCGAGCAGCGGCGAGCGGGCCTCGTGGTCGGAGGACTCCCCCGGCAGGATGCGGCGGATCCGCCACACCCCGCTCTCGTCCCGGGCGAGATCGGCGCCGAGGAGGCCCTGGCGGCGCCGTGGATCGCGGCCCGCGCCGACGGGCCGCGCGTACGCGTGCGAGGTGGCCAGCTCGCCCTGGACCTCCCAGAGCAGGTCGATCAGCTCGGAGTAGGCGCCGATCCGCTCGACGAGGGGGGCGTAGCGGTCGAGCGTGCCCGCCCAGTCGACACCGTTCATGTCCTCCCGCCAGAAGTGGTCGCGCATGAGCCGCCCGGCCTCGTTGTAGGCCTGCCGCCACTCGGCGACCGGGTCGATGGTCACGGCCACGCGGTCCAGGTCGATGGTGACGACCTCGTCGTCCTCGCCGGTGGAGCGGGTCTGCAGGCCGTGTGCGCCGGTGGCCACCAGGCGCGTGCCGTCGCCGCTGACCTCGAAGGCCCCGAACTCCCCGTCCAGCTCGGTGACCTTGCGCTTGACCAGGTCGTAGCGTTCGAGGACCGGCTCGCCGGGCTCGGTGCCGTCGCCGAGCTCGCCGGTGAGCGGGTGACACAGCCACAGCAGGCCGCCCTTGGCGGCGCGCAGGTTGGAGTAGACGCCCGCGGGCACCGGCACGGGCACGATCCGGGCAGCCAGCCCGTCGGCGTCCACCTCGGTCACCCGCGGCGGGTCGGACTTGCCGTCGCTCTTCGCGTCCTGGGTGTTCTCGGAGGCCCGGGAGTCCGCGCCGGCGTCGTCCTCCCCGCCGAAGCCGCGGCCGGTCAGCGAGGGATCGAACGGCGAGGGCGTCGTGGCCTTGAGCGGCACGAGATAGGGCCGGCAACTGGCGGGAAAGGACAGGTCGAAGACGTGCCTGTCGTAGACCGGGTTGAACGTGCGGTCGGACAGGAAGGCCAGGTGCTTGCCGTCCGTCGTGAAGGACGGGCTGTAGTCGTTGAAGCGCGGCGGGGTGACCTCGATCGTGGTGCTGCCGTCCACGCGGGCGAGCTTGAGGTGGTAGCGCCAGGGCTGGTAGGCATGCGCCCACGCGAGCCAGGCCGAGTCGGGCGAGAACGTGAGGTGCTGCACGTCGCCGTGGGTGGTGCGGTCGACCTCACGGACGTTCCCCGAGTCGAGGTCCACCACCAGCAGCCGCCCGTCGTGGGTGGCGACCGCCGCGTGCGTGCCGTCCGGCGCGGCGGCCAGGTCGAGCACCCGGCCGAGCTGCCCGGCGGCCAGGGTGCGGATCTCACCGCCCGGCGTGCCGATCTCCAGCGCGTCCTCGCCGGAGGCGTCCGACACCCAGACGGCCCGGCCGGTCTGCGACTGCGGGGAGGAGCCGAGAGTCCGCGGCAGCCGCACCCGGACGCCGGGCTCGGCGCGCAGCGTGCCTGCGGGGCCGTCGCGGTGGGTCAGCCAGTGGGCGGTGCCGCGGATCTCGACCACGCTGGCCCGCCCGGTGCGGTCCGGGGCGAAACCGCCGACGTTGTTCGGCGCCGGCCGCCTGGCCCTGGCCGGGCGCGGCCCGCTCAGCGTGATGTCCAGCCTGCGCGGCTCGGCGTCGAGGCTGTCCAGCAGCCACAGGTCGCCGGCGAGGCTGTAGACGACGCGGGAGCCGTCCGACGTGGCATGGCGCGCGTAGAAGCCGCGGTGCGTGGTGTGCTGCCGCAGGTCGGAGCCGTCGGGCAGGCAGGAGTAGAGGTTGCCGTCGCCGTCGGTGTCGGCGAGGAAGGCCAGGCGCTCGCCCACCCACATGACCGACCAGTGCTGCGCGGGATCGCCTTCGAACAGGCGGGTGAACTCGCCGTCGCCCGTCGCGTCCACCCAGATCTTGGCCGCCGTGCCGCCGCGGTATCGCTTCCACTGCGACGGCTCGCGCCAGATCGCCGACACGGTCGCCACCCTGGCGCCGCTCACCGCGGTCTCGCTGACCCTGCCGTACGGCAGGGCCGTCGCCGGGCCGCCGTCCAGCGGCACCGCGTGGGCCCACTGCCACGAGCGGGAGCCGTGACCCGCGGCGGTGACGGCCAGCACGTTCCCGTCCTCGGTCCAGCCGCGCACGCCCGTCATGGCGTCGCCCCAGTGGGTGAGCCGCGCGCCCTCGCCGCCCTCCAGGTCGGCGGCGAACACCTCGGGAGCGCCCTCAAGAGTGCTCGTCCAGGCGATGCGGGTGCCGTCAGGGGAGAACCGGGGATGCGAGACCTCGACCCGATCGGCCGTGAACCGCCACGCCCTGCCGCCTCCCGCGGGCGCCAGCCAGACGTCGTCGTCCGCCACGAACGTGAGGAGGTCGCCGTTCAGATGGGGGTATCTCAGGTATGCGCCATTAGCCACGTGCGCACCCTATTCCGAACGACGACGGCTCCGCCGTACCGGGCAGGTTCGATCACGGTACGGCGGAGCCGGGGTCACCCGTTACGGGACGACGTTGACGAGCTTGGGCGCCCGCACGATCACCTTGCGCGGCTCGCCGTCCAGGTAGGGGCGGACCTTGTCCGACGCCAGGGCCAGGGCCTGCAGGTCGGCCTCGGAGATGTCCGGGGAGACCTCCAGCCGGTCGCGGACCTTGCCCGCCACCTGCACCACCGCCGTGACCGACTCCTGGACCAGCAGCGCCGGGTCGGCCTCGGGCCAGCCGGCCTTGGCGACCGACGGCGCGTGCCCGAGCCGCTCCCAGCCCTCCTCCGCGCAGTACGGCGCGACCAGCGACAGCATGATCGCCAGGGTCTCGGCGGCCTCGCGGACGGCCGGGTCGGCCGCGCCGGGCCCGGAGTCGATCGCCCGGCGGGTGGCCGTGGTCAGCTCCATCATGCGGGCCACCGCGACGTTGAACCGGTAGCTCTCGACGAGCTTGGTCACCTCGTCGATGGTCCGGTGGGTCACCTTGCGCAGCTCGACGTCGCCGGTGGAGAAGTCCACGCCGGGCGCGCTGGCGGCACCGGCCTCGGCCATCACGCGGAACGCGCGGGCGAGGAACTTCTGCGACGCGGCCGGCGAGACGTCGGCCCAGTCGATGTCGTCCTCCGGCGGCCCGGCGAAGATCATCGTCAGCCGGACGGCGTCCACGCCGTACGTGTCGATCTGCTCGCCGAGGTCCACGCCGTTGCCCAGCGACTTCGACATCGCCTTGCCCCGGTTGATGACCTGGCCCTGGTTGAGCAGGCGCTCGAAGGGCTCGGTGAAGTCGACCAGGCCCATGTCGTGCAGGACCTTGGTGAAGAACCGCGCGTACAGCAGGTGGAGCACGGCGTGCTCGACGCCACCCACGTACTGGTCGATCGGCCCCCACTTGCGGACCTTCTCGACGTCGAACGGCCCGTCCTCGTAGTGCGGGTCGCAGTAACGCAGGTAGTACCACGACGAGTCGACGAAGGTGTCCATCGTGTCGGTGTCCCGCTGGGCGGGGCCGCCGCACTTGGGGCACGCGACGTTGACCCACTCGGTGGCCGCGGCCAGCGGCGAGACGCCCTTCGGCTGCAGGGCCGCGCCGCGCAGGTCGGGCAGCGTGACCGGGAGCTGCTCGTCCGGCACCGGGACCTCGCCGCAGTCCGGGCAGTGGATGATCGGGATCGGCGTGCCCCAGAACCGCTGCCGCGACAGCAGCCAGTCGCGCAGGCGGTAGTTCACCGCGGCCCTGCCGGTGCCGCGCTCCTCCAGGACCTCGATGATCTTCTTGATCGCCTCGGTCTTCGTCAGCCCGTCCAGCGGGCCGGAGTTGACCAGCGTGCCCTCGCCGGGCGTGGCGATGCCGGTCTCGCCCGGATCGGCGAGGCCGGTGTGCACGACGACCTTGACCGGCAGGCCGAACTTCCGCGCGAAGTCGAGGTCGCGCTGGTCGTGCGCCGGCACCGCCATGATCGCGCCGTGGCCGTAGTCGGACAGCACGTAGTCGGCCGCCCAGACCGGGATGCGCTCCCCGTTGACCGGGTTGATCGCGTACGTGCCCAGGAAGACGCCGGTCTTCTCCTTCTCCGTGGACAGCCGCTCGATGTCGGAGAGCTTGGCGACCTCGGCGCGGTAGGCGGCCAGCGCCTCCGCCTGCTCGGGGGCGCAGATCTCCTCCGCCAGCGGGGCGTCCGCGGCCACGACGAAGAACGTCGCGCCGTACAGCGTGTCGGGGCGCGTGGTGTAGACGGTGACCGGCTCGTCGCGGCCCTCGATGCGGAACTGGACGTCGGCGCCGGTGGAGCGGCCGATCCAGTTGCGCTGCATGGTGAGGATGCGCTCGGGCCAGCCGCCCTCGATCTGCGCCATGTCGTCGAGCAGCCGGTCGGCGTAGTCAGTGATCTTGAAGTACCACTGCGTCAGCTCGCGGCGGATCACGTCGGCACCGCAGCGCTCGCACTTGCCCGCCACGACCTGCTCGTTGGCGAGCACGGTCTGGTCCTGCGGGCACCAGTTGACCAGGCCGCCCTTGCGGTAGGCCAGGCCCCGCTCGTAGAAGCGGGTGAACAGCCACTGGTTCCAGCGGTAGTACTCCGCGTCGCTGGTGTGCAGGCGTCGCGACCAGTCGAAGGAGATGGCGTAGCGCTTGAACGAGTTCGCCTGCGTCTCGATGTTCTTGTACGTCCACTCGGCGGGGTGGGCGTTGCGCTTGATGGCCGCGTTCTCGGCGGGCAGGCCGAAGGAGTCCCACCCGATCGGATGCAGGACGTTGTAGCCCTTCTGGAACCAGTAGCGCGCGACGACGTCGCCGATCGCGAAGACCTCGCCGTGCCCCATGTGGAGGTCGCCGGAGGGGTAGGGGAACATGTCGAGCATGTACTTGCGCGGCCTGGTGTCCGCGAGGTCCTCGACCGCCGCGAAGGGGTTCAGCTCCTCCCACCGCGGCAGCCACTTGGCCTGCAGCGCCTCCGGGTCGTACACCGGCTCGTCCACTTCCACTCCTCGCCAGGCGGCTGGAATCACACACAGATGATGGCGTCCGCCGGGGGCAGGTCCCTGCGTCACAGTCGAGGCAGCCCCGTCTCCGCGCTCTCGCGCTCCGAGGCGGCTGCCCGCTCAGCGGGGTGGCGGCACGCATGTCAAGCGTAGCGCAGACCACAACCGGGTCGCCGATCGATCTTGCGGGCTGACCTCGCGTGTCAGAGCGCGATACACGATGGTGATAGTTCCGTTGTGGGCTCTTATGTCCATTCCCCTACTGTGCTTCTGTGGCCAACTCATTTCCGCCCGCGGATTTGCCGATGCAGGACCCGCCCACCGACCCCACAGGTGAGCAGTTCCGAGAGGCATTCCGCGGTTTCGCTGCGGCAGCCCCCGGCTCGCATGAGATCATGCCAGGCACCCCCAATTCGGGCATGATCTCGGGAGGTACCGTGCCCACGGACCGCAGCGAACACCAGCGGGAGCCGTCGTGGCCGGAGATCCCGCCTGCCTGGCCCGAGGCGCCACCTCCGTCCTCGTCATCCTTCACCCCGACCGTCAGGTCGTTCGTCGAGGGGACGCCGGGGACGCCCCAGCAGTCCGCGGACGCGACCGCGACCATGGCGGGGGGCCCGCTTCCGGGCGCGGCTCCGGAGCGGTCCTACCCCGCCTTCACCCGGGACGGCTACAGCGGCTCGGGGGGCGCCGGAGGCACGGAGAACTTCCGCGGCGGGGAGAACTTCGGCCGTACGGAGAGATTCGGCGGCGCTGAAGGCTTCGGTGGCGCGGAGAGATTCGGGAGCGCGGAGAGATTCGGGGGCCCCTCGCCGGCGTACGGCACACAGGGCCCCGCGGGTCCCGCGGGGCCCGCGGGGCATGGTCAGGGCCAGGGGTCGGGGCAGCCCGGCCCGTACGGAGGTCAGTTCTCCGGCGGCGCCATGCCGGGAAGTGCGATGCCGGGGAGTGCGATGCCCGGCGGCCAGATGCCCGGTGGTGCGATGCCCGGTGGCGCGATGCCCGAAGGCCCGGCCCACGGCGCGACGCCAGGCGCCCAGATGCCCGGTGGTGCGATGCCCGGGAGCCCTGACCACTCCCGGCCGTCCGCGCCGTTCACCCCGTCGGTCCGCTCGTACGCCGAGTCCGCCCCGGCTGCTCCGCACGCCTCCGCCGCCCCGCCGCACGCCTCCGGCGCGCCGCAGGCCCCGCCCCAGCCGGAGGATCCGTACCGGCCGTTCGTGACGGCGGGACAGATCAGCGGGCCCAAGACCCCTCCCGCGCACCGGCAGCAGGAACTGTGGAACACGGTGTTCGGGGAGAACTACCAGGCCATCGACGAGTACGAGGACGACGAGGACGGCCGGCCGGTCTGGCTCTACGCGCTGGTGGCCTCGGTCGTCGCCGCGCTCGTCGGGGTGCTCGTGTGGGCGTTCGCCGCCGGGCCGCTCAGCTCCGGCGACGCGGCCGAGGCTTCGACGTCGGCGAAGCCGACCCCCGCCAAGACCGCCACCACGACCAAGCCGCAGACGCAGACCGCGTCACGGCTGCCCGTCTACAAGGGCACCGCCTCCCCGGTGAACGGTGTGCTCACCGACACCGCCGGCCGCGTCACGCTGCCCAAGCTCGGCGGCCCCTGGCAGGCGGACGCCGACCCGGCGCAGGTCAAGGCGACGTACGGCTTCACCACCAGGCAGTACGTGCCGGCCGGCATGACGACCAAGGGCAAGCGCGAGTTCGCCGTGGTCATGTCGGGCACGCTGGCGCAGTCGCTGGCCGCGAAGTACACCACGCCCGACAATCTGGGCCCGGTGATCAACGCGGTGATGTACCGGGCACGGCAGACCCAGTTCCCCAAGGACAACAAGATCGCCAAGGTGGCCCAGCAGCGCCTGGCGCGCAACAACCTCACCGGGCTCGCGGCGGCCTACAAGGTGACCGCCGACGGCGCGACCACCACGGTCGTCGTCGCGGCCGTGAACACCGGCGCCGACCTTCCCACGATCGTCTACATGGCCGTGCCGGAGCTCAAGAACGACCTGCTCCCCGACATCAACACGGTCTTCCGGTCGATCAAGCCCCTCGGCTGACCGCCGGCCGGGCCCGGAGCCCGGCCGGTCAGAACTCGCAGGGCATGTGCTTGATGCCGTTGATGAAGCTGGACAGCAGACGCTCCGGTGCGCCCGCCTCGATCTGCGGGACCCGCCGCAGCAGCTCGCGGAACATCGCGGTGATCTCGCGGCGGGCCAGGTGCGCGCCGAGGCAGAAGTGGGGGCCCGGGCCGCCGAATCCGACGTGCGGGTTCGGGTCGCGCAGGATGTCGAAGCGCAGCGGGTCGTCGAACACCCGCTCGTCGCGGTTGGCCGCCCAGTAGTACAGCAGGACCTTCTCGCCCTTGCGGTAGAGGTTGCCGTTCATCTCGTGGTCGCGGGTGACCTTGCGGCGCATGTAGTTGACCGGCGCGGCCAGCCGGACGATCTCCTCGATCGCGCGCGGCGCCCGGCCCTCGAAGTCCTCCAGCCACAGCCGGCGCTGGTCCGGGTTGAGCGTGAGCAGCCGCATGCCGTGCGAGATGGCGTTGCGCGTGGTCTCGTTGCCGGCCACGACGAGCAGGATGAAGAACGAGCCGAGCTCCTGGGCGGTCAGCCGCTCCCCGTCGATGTTGGCGTTGACGAGGGACGAGGTGAGATCGTCGGTGGGGGTCTCCATCCGCAGCGCGGCCAGGTCCTGCACGAGCTGCTGCAGCTCCATCCCCGCGGTGAGCAGCGCGTGGGCGATGTCCTCGCGCTTGCTGACATATTCGGGGTCGGTGGCGCCGAGGACGATGTTCGAGCGGTCGAAGACGAACTGATAGTCCTTCTCCGGGATGCCCATCATGTCGCAGATGATCTTCAGGGGCAGCTTGGCGGCCACCTCGGTGACGAAGTCACAGCCGGGGCCGGTCTCCAGCAGCTCGTCCACGATGCGCGAGGCGGCGGCGTCCACGTCGGACTCGAACTGCTTGATCATCCTCGGCGTGAAGGCGCGCGAGACGATCCGCCGCAGGCGCGCGTGCCGCGGGTCGTCCATGTTGATCATCGAGCCGAAGTATTCGGCGAACTCCCCCGGCAGGTCGGGGATGTTGGTGGCCCCGCCGTCGCCCGAGCAGAAGACCTCGGGGTTGCGGCTGGCCTCCAGGATGTCGGCGTGCCTGACGAGCGCGTGGTAACCCGGCCCGGTGATGCCGCCCAGGCTGAACTCGGGCTCGGGGAAGAAGGCCGGCTTGTCCAGGTCGCGCAGCAGCCGGAACGCGTGCTCCCGCTCCTCGTCCGGGCGGCCCCAGAAGTCCCAGTCGTTCAGGTCGATGTCCGCCGCCGAGGTGATGGGCGTACGCTCCGTGGGCTGTGTCGTCATGGTGGGGGCCGACCCTTCCGAGTGACTAGAACCACATTCGGTTTCTAGTCTGCCACACCGGACCGTTCACCCGCAGCGGCTCAGACGCCCATGCGCCGGCGGGGGGAGGACGGACGGGGCCGGACGGACGGGGAGCGCAGGATTTCGGACCTGTTCTCGTCCCGCTCCTTGGCGCGTCGCCGGGGCGCCCGGACAGTTGGGCCATGACTGACACGACGCCTGAAGGACACACCGGCAACCGGAGCGGCATCCGGCGCTGGGGACGTTTCGCCCTCCACTACGTCGAGATGATCATCGCGATGTTCGCCGGGATGTTCGCGCTCGGCCTGCTGTGGTCCGCCCTGGGGTTCGACCCCTCGTACGACAGTGATCCCGAGCCGGCCTACCTGCTGATGGCGTTCGACATGTCGGCCGGCATGGCGGCGTGGATGCGGGTGCGCGGGCACTCCTGGGCTCCGACCCTGGAGATGTGCGCCGCGATGTTCGTCCCGGTCGTGCCGCTCTTCCCGCTCCTGTGGCTGGGCATGATCGACGGCATGGCCGTGATGGTCGCCGCCCACGTCCTGATGTTCCCGCTGATGCTGGCGGCCATGTTCCGGCGCCTCGACGAGTACGCCCACTGAGGCCGGCGTTCAGAACCGGTAGCTCATGTGCTTGACGCCGTTGATGAAGTTGGACAGCAGATAGGACGGCTCGCCGACGGACCGGATGGCGGGCATGCGGTCGAACAGCTCCCGGAACATCACGGTGATCTCCCGGCGGGCGAGGTGGGCGCCCAGGCAGTAGTGGGGGCCGTGGCCGCCGAAGCCGACGTGGGGGTTGGGGCTGCGGGTGATGTCGAAGACGTCGGGGTCGCGGAAGACCGTCTCGTCGCGGTTCGCCGAGTTGTAGAACAGCAGGACCTTGTCGCCCGCGCGGTAGTCGTGGCCGTTCATCGTGTGGTCCCGGGTCACGGTGCGCCGGAACTGGATGACCGGGCTGGAGTAGCGGACGATCTCCTCCACGGCTCCCGCGATGCGCCCGTCGAAGTCCTCCAGCAGCAGCGCGCGCTGGCCGGGGTGGTCGGTGAGCAGTTTGAGCCCGTGGGCGATGGCGTTGCGCGTGGTCTCGCTGCCCGCGACGACCAGCAGGATGAAGAACGAGCCGAGCTCCTGGGCGGTCAGGCGTTCCTCGCCGTTCACGAGCCTGCTGGTCAGGTCGTCGGTGGGCCGGCGGCGGCGCTCGGCGGCCAGGCGGCGGGCCAGCGCGTTCAGGTCGTGCCCGGCCCGCAGCAGCGCGGCCAGGCCCCGGGCCGTGGTCCAGCGGCCGAAGGAGCCGTCCGGCCGGGACGGGTCGGCCGCGACCCCCGAATATTCGGAGTCGGCGTTGGCCAGGATCGTGTTCGTACGGCGCAGCACCCGGTCGTGATGATCGGCCGGGATGCCCATCATGTCGCAGATCACCCGTACGGGTAACCGGGCGGCGATCTGGGTGACGAAGTCGCCCGGCCCCTCCCGTACGGCGGCGCCGACGATCTCCCGGGCGGCCCGGCTCAGGTCCTCCTCCATCTTGGCCAGGATGCGCGGGGTGAACGCCCGCGAGACGATCCGCCGCAGCCGGGCGTGCCGGGGGTCGTCCATGTTGATCATCGAGCCGAAGTAGACCGCCAGCCAGCGGGGCATGTCCGGGATGCTGTTGGCCGTCGGCTCGCTGCTGAAGACGGCGGGGTCGCGGCTGGCCTCGGTCACGTCGGCGTGCCGCACCAGCGCGTAGTAACCGGCGCCGTGACCGATGAAGGGGATCTTGTTCTCGCGGAAGAAGGCGGGGTGGTCGAGCGCCCGCAGGCGGCGGAACGCCTCGTGCCGCTCGGCCTGGGGCAGGCCCCAGAACGGGATGCGGGACAGGTCGGCAGCCGTGTCCATGCCGCCACTCTTGTGCGGGGGCACGGCATCGTCAAGGGTCGGGAACGCCCTTGTAACCAGACCCTCAAAATCCGGACCTTGAGCCGTTACGCTGAGGTACCTACCGGTTGGTATGGACCGAGGGGTCCGATAGAAGAGGGAGCGGCAATGCTCAACCTGGCCGTCGTGCTGGAAGACAGCGCACGGGAGAAGCCCGACGCCACCGCGGTCGTCTTCGGCGACATGCGCCTGCCGTACTCGCTCGTGAACACCGTGGCCAACCAGGTCGCCAACCTGCTGGTCTCGCGCGGCATCGGCAGGGGCGACAAGGTGGCGCTGGCCTGCCCCAACGTGCCCTACTTCCCGTTCGTCTACTACGGGATCCTCAAGGCGGGCGCGACCGTCGTCCCGCTGAACGTGCTGCTGCAGGCCAGGGAGATCGCCTATCACCTGGACGACTCCGACGCCAAGGCCTTCTTCTGCTTCGAGGGTTCGCCGGAGCTGCCGCTGGGCGAGCGGGGCCGGGCCGGCTTCGCCGACGCCGAGGGCGCCGAGCACTTCTTCGTGCTGCCCGCCACGCCGTTCGCCACCGAGTCCGAGCTCGGCGAGACGCTGTGGGCGGCCCTCGACGGGGTGTCCGGCGAGTTCGAGACCGTGCAGACCTCCGCCGACGACACGGCGGTGATCCTCTACACGAGCGGCACCACCGGCCAGCCGAAGGGCGCCGAGCTCACCCACCAGAACATGGTCATGAACGCCATGGTCAGCGAAGGCATGTTCCCTCGGCAGGGGGAGGACACCTATCTCGTCGCGCTGCCGCTGTTCCACTCCTTCGGGCAGACGGTGCTGATGAACGCCGGGTTCCTGCGCGCAGCCACACTCGTGCTGATGCCGCGCTTCGAACCGGTCGAGGCCCTCACGCTGATGAACCGGGAGAAGGTCACGCTGTTCGCGGGTGTGCCGACCATGTATTGGGCCATGCTCACCGCCGTGCACGCCGGCGCGGCCGAGGTGCCGTCGTCGCTGGTGACGGCGGCCTCCGGCGGTTCGGCGCTGCCGGTCGAGGTGCTCAAGGACTTCAGCGCGACGTTCGGCGTGAACGTCCTGGAGGGGTACGGCCTGTCGGAGACCGCGCCCGTGGCCTCGTTCAACCAGCCGGGCAGGCCCGCGAAGGCCGGCTCGATCGGCACGCCGATCTGGGGCGTGGAGATGAAGCTGGTCGACGCCGAGTGGAACACGACCGACGAGATCGGCGAGATCGCCATCCGCGGCCACAACATCATGAAGGGCTACTACAACCGGCCCGAGGCGACGGCCCAGGTCATGAAGGACGGCTGGTTCCGCACCGGCGACGTGGCCCGGCGCGACGAGGACGGCTACTACTTCATCGTCGACCGGGCCAAGGACATGATCATCCGCGGCGGCTTCAACGTCTATCCGCGGGAGATCGAGGAGGTCCTCATGACCCACCCCGCGGTATCGCTCGCCGCGGTCGTCGGGGTGCCCCACGACTCCCACGGCGAGGAGGTCAAGGCGTACGTCATCCGCAAGCCCGGCGCCACGATCACCGAGGAGGAACTGGTGGCGTGGTGCCGGGAGACGATGGCGGCCTACAAGTACCCGCGGATCGTGGAGTTCCGCGAGTCCCTGCCGATGACCGCCACCGGCAAGATCCTCAAGCGCGAGTTGCGCTAGAGCTCTTTACGGCCAGTCGAGGGACGGGCGCAGCGGCACGTGTGCCTGTCCCTCGTCGTCGAGCCGGACGCCGAGCACCTGGTGCAGCTGCACCTTGTTGCGCTCGAACCCGACGACGCAGCCGGCCATGTAGAGCCGCCAGACCCGGGCGGTGCCCTGGCCGACCTCCTCGACCGCCTCGTCCCAGTGGGCGTCGAGGTTCTTGCACCACTCGCGCAGCGTCAGCGCGTAGTGCTCGCGCAGGTTCTCCTCGTGGCGGACCTCGAAACCGGTGTCCTCCATCTGGCGGATCAGGTAGCCCACCGACTCGAGCTCGCCGTCCGGGAAGACGTAGCGGTTGATGAAGCCGCCCTTGTTGATGGTCTTCTCGGTGCTGGTCGGGCGGGTGATGCAGTGGTTGAGAATGCGCCCGCCCGGCTTGAGCTTGCCGTACAGGAAGGAGAAGTACGACGGCAGGTTGTCCTTGCCGATGTGCTCGGTGAGGCCGATCGAGCTGACCCGGTCGAAACCGGTTTCCGCGACGTCGCGGTAGTCCATGTAGCGGACCTCGGCGAGCTCGGACAGCCCGGCCTCCGCGATGGCCTTCTGCGCCCACTCGGCCTGCTGGCGCGACAGCGTGACGCCCAGGCCCTTCACGCCGTACTCCCTGGCCGCGTGCATGACCATGCCGCCCCAGCCGCAGCCGACGTCGAGCAGCCGCATGCCGGGCTTGAGGTCGAGCTTCTTGGCGACCAGGTCGAACTTCGCGTACTGCGCCTCCTCCAGCGTCGCGTCCGGCCGCGGGAAGACCGCGCACGTGTACGCCATGGAGGGGCCGAGCACCCACTCGTAGAAGCGGTTGGAGACGTCGTAGTGGTGATGGATCACCTCGGCGTCGCGCTGCTTGGCGTGCCGGCTGCCCAGCTTCGCCAGCGTGCTCTGCCGCGCCTCCTGCGGCGGCGGCTGGACGCGCATCAGCAGCGGCTTGATCCCGAGCGACCGGATCGCGGCGATCTTCTCGCTGAGCGGCAGGTCGTTCAGGGTCAGCGACCACATCCGGTCGAGCAGGGTGTACATGTCCCCGTGCACGTCGATGTGCCCGGAGATGTACGCGCGGGCGAGGCCGAGCTCTCCCGGCGCCTGCGCGAGGTAGGCCACCGCCACGGGCGACTTCACCTCGATGCGGAGGTCCGCCCCCGAGGATCCGGCCTTGCTGCCGTCATAGGCGACGAACTCGACGCCGGCGTCAGGACCGACGATCTTCTCGAAGATCTTCGCAAGAGTCATTGCACCTCTCCCGACGTATCGACGCCTACCGGCCTCTGACGCACTTGTCGTAGAGGTCCAGCAGCCGGCCGCCCGGGTCGTAGGCGCGCTTGACCGGCCAGTAGGCGTCTCCGTTGTAAAGCCGCCAGAACTCCTCCCGCTCGTAGAAGGAGGTGGAGTAGAGCGACTTGTGGCCGTCGAGCGAATGCACCGCCCGCTCGATCAGCCGGTTGTAGTACCCGTCGTACTGGCCGCGCGGCAGCGGAACCATGCCCCAGAAACCGAAGTTCACGTACAGGCGGCCGGGTTCCAGCGGGTAGAGGGCCCACCGGTCGGTCGCCTTGAGCGGGCACATCCACACCGGGGTCATACCGACCCTGTCGTGGAAGACCTCCAGGAACTCGGCGCCGCGTTCGATGGGCACCTCGACGTCCTGGATGACCGACTCGTGCACGGGGTTGTTCCGCCAGCGGTCGATCCGGGCGGTCACGCCGTACCTCTGGTCGAGGCCGACGAGCTTGCGATAGACGTCCGACCGCAGGTAGCGGCGCGGCAGGAGCGAGCGGACCAGCGGCTGCTGCACCCCGAAGGCGCGCGAGCACCAGAACCAGTCGGTGTCCCAGCGCCACAGGTAGTCGCGCACCGTCAGCCAGTCGCGGACGCGGCTGCGGATCGACTGATAGTAGATCCGCATGCCGGTGTAGTCGGACGTGTAGGGCGCCCGGTCGGAGAACGAGCCCACCGTGATGTACAGCTCGTCCGGGCCGAAGAACGTGCCGTCGACGAAGTCGACCCGCTCGCCGTCGTGCTCGCGGCTGTCGCAGATCTCCTGCATGGCGAGCATGCACTTGCCGGCGTCGCTGAAGCGGATGTGCGTCAGCTTGACGTACGGCTTCACCCTGGCCAGCTTGATGCGGATCCGCAGCGCGTAGCCGAGCGTGCCGTAGGAGTTGGGGAACGCGTGGAACAGGTCCGCGTGCTCGTTGTCGGCCCGGGCCACGACGATCCGCCCGTCGCCGGTGAGGATCTCCAGTTCCTCGACCGACTCGTGCGGCAGACCGTCCTTGAAGCTCGTCGACTCGATGCCGAGGCCCGTGACCGCGCCGCCCAGCGTGATCGTCTTGAGCTGCGGCACCACGTAGGGCATGAGCCCGTACGGAAGCGTCGCGTCCACCAGGTTCTCGTACGTCGTCATGCCCTGGACCTCGGCGGTCATGGTCACCGGGTCGACGTGGATGACCTGGTCCAGATCGCGGGCGGACAGCGTCGCCGTCTTGGCCGGCGCGCGGAAGCGGAACAGGTTCGTCGTGGCCTTGGCGAGCCGGGGAGCGGAGTCCTCCGGTATGGCCGCGTAGGAGTCCCTGATCTGCTCGACGGCCTTCTGATGGGCGGTCATACTGGCCGTGCGCTCTGGCATGACACCACCCCCATGGATCGTAGAGATCGGCTCTTGGCACGCTATCCCCGGCGGGGAACGCAGACCAGAGTAGACACGTTACGCCCCGGAAAACTATCTGGAATTCCCGCGGCGCACCGTCGGCGTAGATCGTATCCTGCTCTTTTTCATCGCCTCCGGCGCCCCTGCCGTAACAGGGGAATTCGTCATCCGCCGGGCACGCGACGGCGGACCAGGGGATCGGCGCCGTTGACCACGTTGACCACCGGACGGCCTTCCGTCGCGGCGGTGAGGTTGTCGAGCACGCACCGGATCAGCCGCGTCGTCGCCTCGGGCGTCACCCCGGCGGCGTGCGGCGACAGCAGGACCTGCGGACAGGAGCGCAACGGGTCGTCCGGCGCCGGGGGCTCGCTGTCGTACACGTCCAGCGCCGCTCCGGCGAGGTGACCGGACTCCAGCGCGGTCAACAGCGCCGCGTTGTCGACCACCGCGCCCCTGGCCGCGTTGACCAGCACCGATCCCCTGGGCATGCGGGCGATCCGCGCCGCGTCGATCAGCCCGACGGTCTCGGGCGCGAGCGCCACGGCCAGGACGACCACGTCGCTGCCCGCCACCAGCGTGTCGAGATCCGCGTAGTCCGCGCCGTACGTCTCGGGCTTGGGCGTGCGCGACCAGTAGGAGACCCGGCAGCCGAGCGCGCCGAACATGCGGGCGCAGGCCGCGCCGATCGGCCCGAAACCGATCACCCCCACCCGGCAGCCGGACAGCTCGCGGCGCTGGTAGGCGAACTGCGGCCACTCCCCCGCCCGCATGGCCCGGTCGCCGTCCGCGAGATGGCGCAGCAGCGCCAGCGCGGCGGCCAGGCACCATTCGGCCACCGCGGCGGCGTTCACCCCCGCCGTGTTGGCGAGGGGCACCCCGGCGCGGGCCAGCGCCTCCAGGTCGTGCCCGTCGACGCCGACCGACGGCTGCTGCACGAACGCCAGGCGCGGCGCCAGCCGTACGGCCTCCGCGTCGAGGGCCAGGGCCCCGCTCCAGTCGCCGACGACGATCTCGGCCTCGGGCAGTGCGTCGAGCAGCGCCGCGCGGTCGTGGCGGGCGGGGACGCGCACCTCGACGCGGCCGTCGAGGTCGGCGAGCAGGCCGCGCACCGCGTCCTCCGGGAGCGGTGGCAGGGCAAGAACATTCCACGTCACGGGCGCAGTCTCGCATGCCTACAGAAACATGTTCTACTAATGCGCGTGAAGTGATACCGCTCCGAGGAGGGTTCGGATGGAGGAGTCGCGGGGGCCGCTGACAGGGATCCGGGTGCTTGAGCTGGCCGGTCTCGCACCCGGGCCGTTCGCCGGGATGATGCTGGCCGACCACGGCGCCGAGGTGCTGCGCGTCGACCGGGTGAAGGCCGTGAGCGACACCCCGCGCCGCGACGTCATGGACCGCGGCAAGCGCACGATCGGCCTCGACCTGAAGTCGCCGGAGGGCGTGGCCGCCTTCAAGCGGCTGGCCGAGCGGGCCGACGTGGTGATCGAGGTGTTCCGGCCCGGAGTCGCCGAACGGCTCGGCATCGGGCCCGCCGACCTCCACGCGGTCAACGAGCGGCTGGTCTACGGCCGCATGACCGGCTGGGGACAGGACGGCCCGCTCGCCTCCACGGCGGGGCACGACATCGACTACATCGCGATCGCCGGGGTGCTGTCGATGCTGGGCCGCGCGGGCGAGAAGCCCACCCCGCCGATCAACATCCTGGGCGACTTCGCCGGCGGCGGGCTCATGCTGGCGTACGGCGTGCTGCTGGCGCTGCTGGAACGCGAGCGCACCGGACGCGGCCGGGTGGTGGACGCCGCGATGGTCGACGGCGCGGCGCTGCTGTTCTCGATGTTCTACGCCGGGGTGCACTCCGGTCACTGGGGCCCGCGCGGCACCAACCTCCTCGACACCGGCGCGCCCATGTACGACACGTACGAGACGGCCGACGGCGGCCATCTCGCCGTGGGCCCGCTCGAACCGCGGTTCTGGGCCGAGATGCTCGCCCGGATGGGTGTGGAGGACATGCCCGACCGCGACGACCCGGCCAACTGGCCGGCCATCAGGGAGCGGCTGACCGAGATCTTCCGGTCGCGCACCCGGGCCGAGTGGGAGGCGGTCTTCGAAGGGTCCGACGCGTGCGTGTCCCCTGTGCTCGACCCGCGCGAGGCCGTACGGCATCCGCACAACCGGGCGCGCGGCACGTTCGTGGAGGTCGACGGGCTGCCGCAGGCCGCGCCCGCGCCCCGGCTGGTCGGCGCGCCGCGCGGCGACCTGTCCCCGGCCACCCGGCTGCACGACCTGAGCGCCTGGGGCCTGCCCGCCGACGAGGCGAAGGCCCTGCGCGCCGCCGGTGTGCTCGCCTGACCGGTTCCCGCAGCGCCCGACCTTCTCGGCAGTTCGACCCCGGCCCCGCCCCCTCGGCCGTTCCGGCCCGACCGGCTCCCCCGCGGTTCCGGCCTGACCCCTGCCCGCCGCCCCCTGCCTCCCGCCCCCTGCCCGCCGCCCCTGCCCCTTAGCCCCCTGCCCCCCCGTTTCCCCCGTTCCCCCCTGTGACGATCGAGGAGTTCCCCCGCACATGGACGTTTTCGAAGCCCTCTACACGACCCGCGCCATGCGGCGGGTCAAGCCCGACCCGATCCCGATGGAGGTGCAGGAACGCATCCTGGACGCCGCCGTCCGCGCCCCCAGCCCGGGCAACACCCAGAGCTGGCGGTTCCTGCTGGTGGACGACACCAGGGTGAAGGAGCAGCTCGGGCCGCTCTACCGGCAGGCGCTCGGCGTCCTGTTCGAGACGCACTACAAGCCGATGCGCGAGCGGGCCGAGGCGACCGGCGACACCCGCACGCTCAGCGTCATGCGGTCGGCCCAGCACCTGGCCGACCACTTCGAGTCCTATCCCCTGATGCTGTTCGCCTTCACCCGCAACGACACCAGCGGCGGCTCCATCTATCCCTCGGTCTGGAGCGCCCAGCTCGCCGCCCGCGCGTTCGGGGTGGGCAGCGCGCTGACCACCGTGCTGGGGCTGTTCCACGGCGAGGAGACCATGCGGATCCTCGGCGTGCCCGAGGGCAAGGGCTGGCAGATCGCCTGCACCGTCACCTTCGGCTACCCGACCGGCCGGTGGGGTGTGGCCCCGCGCCGGCCCGCCCACGAGGTGTCCTTCCGCAACCAGTGGGGTGAGCCGGTCGGCTTCGAGATCCCCGAGCCCCTCTGGACGCCCTGAGCCGATCACGCTGATCGCCCTCCAATGAAGCAGGTCTTGAATCGAATGTAGTACATCTACTACATTCGAGAGCACGGCTACTTCATTGGAGGGCGCATGCCTGACGTCGCCATCCGCGTACGCGGACTCCGCATGGCGTACGGGCCTGTTCAGGTCCTGAACGGCGTCGACCTCGACCTGCGCAGGGGCGAGGTGTTCACGCTGCTGGGGCCCAACGGCGCCGGCAAGACCACCCTGGTCGAGATCCTGGAAGGGTTCCGTACGGGCTGGTCCGGCGAGGTCGAGGTGCTCGGCGAGAACCCGGCGCACGCCGGGGACGCCTGGCGGGCACGGCTCGGCGTGGTCATGCAGTCGTGGCGCGACCACCCCCGCTGGCGGGTGCGCGACCTGCTCGCGCACGTCGCGGCGCACTACGACGATCCCCACGACGTCGACGAGCTGCTCGCCGCGCTCGGCCTGACCGAGGCGGCGCGCAACCGGGCCGGGGTGCTGTCCGGGGGCCAGCGCCGCAGGCTCGACGTCGCGCTCGGCATCGTCGGCCGCCCCGACGTGCTGTTCCTCGACGAGCCCACGACCGGGTTCGACCCCGAGGCCCGGCGGGAGTTCCACCAGCTGATCGAGCGGCTGGCCGGCGAGGACGGCCTGACCGTGCTGCTCACCACGCACGACCTGGCCGAGGCCGAGCGGCTGTCGGGGCGGATCGCCGTGCTCGTCGCCGGGCGGGTGGTCACCTGCGGCAGCCCCGCCGAGCTGGCGCACGCCGTACAGGCGCCGTCGCTGGTCCGCTGGGCGGACGGCGAGCTGGAGACCGCCGATCCCTCCGGGGTGGCCTGGGAACTGCACCAGCGGTACGGCGGCCCGGTCCCCGGGCTGGAGATCAGGCGGCCGACCCTGGAGGAGAGCTACCTGGATCTCATCGAGGAGGCGCGGGGAACGCGCGAGACGGCGACCGTGGGAGGGGCACGATGAACGCGACCATTCTGGGGCTGCGGCGGGGCTGGACCGAGCAGCTCAACCTCTGGAGCGACCGCAAGGAACTGCTGAACGCCGTTGTCGGGACCGTCGGCACCTACGTGGTGCTCATCCTGTTCATCGGCGGCAACAACGTGCCGGGCACGCCCGTGTCGATGGCGGCGTTCATGACGCCGGGGTTCCTGGCATTCGCGGCGTTCTCGACCGGGCTGATGGGGCTGCCCATGCTGATCGCCGCCGATCGCGAGGAGGGCACGCTGATGCGCGCCCGGACGCTGCCGGGAGGCATCCGGGTCTACCTGACCGGGCGGGCCGTCACGACGCTGCTCACGATCGGGCTCAACGCCGCGCTCGTCCTGGTGGCGGCCGTGCCGCTCGGCGGGGCGGCCACGCCGCCGACACCCGGGCGGTGGCTGACGCTCGTCTGGGTCCTGGTGCTCGGCACGCTGGCCGTCGTCCCCATCGGCGCGGCCATCGGCACCCTGGTGTCCGGCCCGAAGGCGGCCGCGGCCATGCTCGCCCTGCCGACGATGCTCCTGATGCTCATCTCCGGGGTGATGGTCCCGCTGGAGATGATGCCCGGCATAGTGCGCGGCATCGCCCAGGTCTTCCCGCTCTACTGGCAGGGCCTCGGACTGCGCGCGGTGTTCCTGCCCGACTCCGTCCTCCCGGCCGAGCTCGGGAACAGCTGGCCGCTCGGCCGGGCCGCGGCCGTTCTGGGCGCGTGGGCCGTCGGCGGTATGGTTCTAGCCCCCTGGTTGCTGCGCCGGGTCCGTGGACGGTGAGCGGACTCGCAGGCCCGACGGAGGTGAGACGTGGCCGAGGAGCCGGTGTTCAACCGCATCGCGGTGCTGAGGGCCGACCGCGGCGTCTCGCGCCGGGATCTGGCGGCCGCGCTCGGGGTGCACTACCAGACGGTGGGCTACCTGGAGCGCGGCGAGTACAGCCCGAGCCTTCACCTGGCCCTGCGGATCGCCGAGTTCTTCGAGGTGCCCGTGGAGGTCGTCTTCTCCCTCAAGCCGTTCCCCAAACTCGGGAGCACATCGTGAACTGGGGCGAAAGATGGCACGCGCACGCCGCCCGCAGCATGGAACACCCGATGTTCGTGCCGCTGTACCGCACCCGCGCCCGGCGCCGCCTGCTCGTCGCCGTGGGCGCGACCGGCCTGCTGGTGATATGGGCCGACGCCATCGTGTCCTGGTACATCGCGCCGAGCGACACGGCCGTGACGGTCAACTTCGTGCTGCTGACCATCGCGCTCGTGTGCTACCTGCCCTCGGTGACCGCGCTGAACGCCGCCACGCGCGGACTGGCCTCGCTGCCGGAGCGCCGCCTGGACGAACGGCAGATCGCGGAACGGCTGCGCGCCTACACGGTGGCCAACACGCTGATGCGGCTGATCCTCACGGTCGTCACGGCCCTGGTCCTCGCCGCGATGTGGGGAGACGGCCCCGCGGCCCGGGTGCCGGGGGCCGCCATCGCTCTCGGCCTCATCGCGGTGTGGCTCACGCACTACGTGCTGCCGTTGCTGGTCGCCGGGTGGCGGCTGCCCGACCCGCCGCCGGACGACGACCCCGGCGACGAGCAGTGACCGGCGGTCAGGCCGGCGTGGCCTGAGCCTGCGCCGGGGGCCCGGAGGGCTCACCGAACGACGGCAGCGTGGCCACGAAGAGATCGACGCCGTCGGGGTGGTGGATCTCCAGGTCGGTGGTGAAGGCGCGGGCCGGGACGCCGCCCGACTCTGTGTGCTGCCGCACCTGCTGCCAGACCTCGGCGAGCGCCCCGGGCAGCGGTCCCCGCGCCTCGAACAGCAGCGCCGGCACGCCCGGCACCCGTACGGCGACCATGCCCTCGGGCAGTCGCGCCGCCGTGCGCACGGCCACGCCGACGATCTGGGTGTAGGCGCCGTTGTGGTCGCTCTCGTAGTCGGTGAGCACGGCGTACAGGTTCTCGTCGACCCGGCCGGGCACGTGCGCGAAGGCTCCGGGCGCTCCGGCACGGGCCCACAGGCCCGGCAACTGGGCGCGGGCCGGGTCCGCCTCCGCCGCGTTGGTCGTCCGCACGGCATAGCCGACGACGAGCGCCTCCGGACGGTCAACGATGATCACGTGCTCTCCTTTCAGGCGAGGTCAATGTATCCCGTGTCCGGGTCTGCTCAGGCGTCGGCCGGGAATGCCGTTTATGACCCGCTCACAACGTAGGCTGGACAAACGTGCGATTCCTCAATGATGTGACGCCGCCCTACGATCTCACGTACAGCGATGTCTTCATGGTGCCGTCCCGCTCCTCGGTCGGGTCGCGCCTGGCCGTGGACCTGTCCACCGGCGACGGAACCGGCACGACGATCCCCGTCGTCGTCGCCAACATGACCGCCGTCGCGGGCCGCCGCATGGCCGAGACCGTCGCCCGGCGCGGCGGCATCACCGTCATCCCCCAGGACATCCCGATCGACGTGGTGGCCGACGTCATCGAATGGGTGAAGAGCCGTGACCTCGTTCACGACACGGCCCTCACCCTCACCCCTCACGACACCGTGGGCGAGGCGCTCACCCTGCTGCCCAAGCGGGCGCACGGCGCGGTCATCGTCGTCGACTGGGACAACCGCCCGGTCGGTGTGGTGACCGAGGCCGACTGCCACGGCGTCGACATGTTCGCCCAGCTCTCCCAGGTCATGACCGCCTCGCCGCAGACGCTGCCGCGGGGCGTGGACCCGCAGTCCGCGTTCGATGCACTGCACGAGGGCCGCCACCGGCTGGCGCCCGTGGTGGACGAGGACGGCCGCCTGGTCGGCATCCTCACCCGCACCGGCGCCCTGCGCTCCACGCTCTATCAGCCCGCCGTGGACGCGAACGGCCGGCTGCGGATCGCCGCGGCGGTCGGGGTGAACGGCGACGTGGCCGCCAAGTCCAAGGAACTGCTCGACGCCGGTGTCGACGTGCTCGTGGTCGACACGGCGCACGGCCACCAGGAGAAGATGATCTCGGCGCTGCGGGCCGTGCGGGCGCTGAAGCCCTCGGTGCCGGTCGCGGCGGGCAACGTCGTCACGGCGGAGGGCGTACGCGACCTCGTCGAGGCGGGCGCCGACATCGTGAAGGTCGGCGTGGGCCCGGGCGCCATGTGCACGACCCGGATGATGACCGGCGTGGGGCGGCCGCAGTTCTCCGCCGTGCTGGAGTGCGCGGCCGAGGCCCGCCGCCTGGGGCGGCACGTGTGGGCCGACGGCGGCGTGCGCCACCCCCGCGACGTCGCGCTGGCGCTCGCCGCCGGGGCCTCCAACGTCATGATCGGCTCGTGGTTCGCCGGCACGTACGAGTCGCCCGGCGACACCCGCACCGCCCCCGACGGCCGGAAGTACAAGGAGAACTTCGGCATGGCCTCGGCCCGAGCCGTACGGCTGCGCACCGCCGACGACACGCCGTTCGAGCGGGCCCGCAAGGCGCTGTTCGAGGAGGGCATCTCGACCTCGCGGATGTACCTCGACCCGGCGCGGCCCAGCGTGGAGGACCAGATCGACGCCATCGTGGCCGGTCTGCGCTCCTCCTGCACCTACGCGGGCGCCGCCACCCTGGAGGAGTTCCACGAGCGGGCGGTGATCGGCGTGCAGAGCGCCTCCGGCTACAGCGAGGGCATGCCGCTGCACCAGAGCTGGTGACCCCCTCCTGTTCCGTAGAGGAATATCGGGCTCTCCGGGGGTAGTGCGTTCGTGTACCGACCGCACTACCCCGCGGAGGCGATCATGCAGTACTCCCCGGCCGGAGGGCCGGTCAGTATGGCGGCCGACAGACGGCTGCTGGTCAGCTACGACAACTACACCGCGGCGCAGCGCGCCGTGGACACCCTGTCCGACGCCGGGTTCCCGGTGGAGAACACCGCGATCGTCGGCAGCGACCTGCGCCTGGAGGAGACCGTCACCGGGCGGCTCACCAACGGCAGGGCGGCGCTGTCCGGCCTGATCACCGGCGCGGTGTTCGGGTTCGTCGTCGGCCTGTTCCTCGGGCTGTTCACTTCGACCACGACCTCGTTCTTCGGGCTGGTGCTGTGGTCGATCCTCTGGGGCGCCATCGCCGGGGCGGCCTTCGGCTTCACCAGCCACGCCTTCACCGGCGGGACGCGCGACTTCTCCTCCCGGAGCTCGATCGTCGCGGGGCGCTACGACGTGCTGGTGGCCTCTTCCCTGCTCGACCAGGCCCAGGCCCTGCTGCAGGGCGGTGCGCCGCCGGCCGACACCGTCGTCGTCCAGCGCCCGCCGACGGCCGGCCCCGTCACGACGTCGCCGGCCGCGGCCGACACCGCTCCGCAGGCCGCCGCCTACCCGGCGGAGGAGGATCGGGCGGTGGATCAGGCGCAGGCCCGCGACGACGACCGGGCGGACCTGCCGAGGGGCCGCCGCCCGTGACCCTTCGCCGCCTCTCGGCATCGGCGGAGTTCCGGCGCCTTCCCCACCCGGGTGGGGAAGGCGTTGTCGTGCCGGCCGCCCCCGGTAGAGTCGTCAGCCTGCCGGAACCACCGGCACCGCAAGCGCTTGGGGCACTACAGAAGCAGGAGGCCCACGTGGCACTGGAGAAGCCGGAGATCGACTTTCCCGAGGGCGCCCCGCCCGCGGACCTGGAGATCGTCGATCTCGTCGAAGGGGACGGGCCGGAGGCCAAGCCGGGGCAGAACGTGACCGTCCACTACGTAGGGGTGGCGTTCTCCACGGGTGAGGAGTTCGACGCCTCCTGGAACCGCGGCCAGCCGTTCCAGTTCCCGCTCGGCGGCGGCCGGGTCATCGCCGGCTGGGACCGTGGTGTGGCCGGCATGAAGGTCGGCGGACGGCGGCGTCTGACGATCCCCCCGCACCTCGGGTACGGCAACCGCGGCGCGGGCGCCGTCATCAAGCCCGGCGAGACGCTCATCTTCGTCGTCGACCTGCTCGGCGTCGGCTGACCGAGCCGCGGTGAGGCGACCGCGGCGTCCCCGGATTCGGGGGTCCCGGATTCACGGGTCCCGGATTCACGGGTCCCGGATTCACGGGTCCCGGATTCACGGGTCCCGGATTCACGGGTCCCGGATTCACGGGTCCCGGATTCACGGGTCCCGGATTCACGGGTCCCGGATTCACGGGTCCCGGATTCACGGGTCCCGGATTCACGGGTCCCGGATTCACGGGTCCCGGATTCAGGGGTACCGGATTCAGGGGTACCGGATTCGGGGGTAGGAGAGCGGAAGCGGTTCGAGGATGATGGCCGGGTGGCAGATACCCCCCCGAACCGCCTCTCCATGACCCCCTTCGATCGGGGTTCCTCCCCTCACGGCCGCCCGCGGGGCGGCCCCCCGCGAGCGCCGGCTTCCGGGAGGCCGGCGTGACCGCGGACGGCCGGGTGACCGGCGGCACGCCGGCACAGGGCGGCACCGAGGGGGCATCCCCCGGTGAGGGCGTCCGCACGGGCGCTGCGCTCACCGGGACACCCCGCGCCGTTCCCGCGATCGCCGCCGTGACCGTGGCCGTGCTGCTCGCGGTGAGCCCGTGGTACGGCTACCACCGCGACGAGCTGTACTTCCGCATGCTGGGCGAGCGGCCCAGACTCGGATATTTCGACACCCCGCCGCTGACGCCGATGATCGCCCGCCTGTCTACGACGGTCTTCGGAGACACGGTCGTCGCGCTGCGGATCGTTCCCGCCCTGTGCGCCGGGGCTCTCGTCGTGCTCGTCGCGCTGACCACCCGGGAGCTGGGCGGCGGCCGTGCGGCCCAGATCCTCGCCGCGGCCGGGACGGCCACTTCCGTGCTGCCGCTGTTGGCCGGTCACTCGCTGCTGACCCTCACCCCCGACCTCGTGCTGTGGAGCGCGGTCACGCTGTGCCTGCTCCGGGTGCTGCTCAGAGGTGACGGGCGCTACTGGCTCTGGGCGGGCGTCCTTTCCGGCATCGCTTCGTACAACCGCGATCTGATGGTGGTGCTGCTGGGCACCGTCGGTCTGGGCATCCTCGTGGCGGGCCCGCGCGAGGTGCTGCGGGACAGGCGGCTGTGGGCCGGCGCCCTCCTGGCCCTGGTGATCGCCTCGCCCAACGTGATCTACCAGGTGACGCACGACTGGCCGCAGTTCCAGATGGCCGACGCGCTGCGTGCCGACGAGGGCGCGGACAACCGGGCGGCCTTCGTCCCCCTGCAGCTCGTGCTGCTCGGGCCGGTGCAGGCGGTGATCTGCGTGGCCGGGTGGCTGCGGCTGTGGCGCAGCCGCCGGGTGCGTTCGCTCGCCATCGCCTACCCCGTGGCCTGCGCGCTGTTCCTCTTCTCGGGAGGCCGCCCCGACTACACCGGCGGGTTCCTGCTCTACCTGTTCGCGGCCGGTTGCGTCACGGCGGCCGGATGGCGGTGGAGACGGACGCTGGTCGCGGCGCTGGCGGTCGACGCCGTAGTGGCGGTGGTCGTCGCGCTGCCGGTCATCCCGGCGGCGTCGCTCGGCGGCACGCCGGTCGCGGCCATCAACGAGGTGGCCCGTGAGTCGGTGGGCATGCGCGACGTGGCGGCGCAGACGGCCAGGGTCGTGAACGGCCTGCCCGCCGGCGAGCGCGCCGGTGCGGTGCTGCTCACGGGGAACTACGGCGAGGCCGGCGCGCTGCGCCGCTACGCGGGCGAGTTCGGGCTGCCTGCGGTCTACAGCGGCCACAACGAGCTGTGGTGGTGGGGACCGCCGCCGGAGGGGACGCGGGTGGTCGTGGCCGTCGGCCTGCCGCCCGGCGAGCTCGCCACCGCCTTCGCCCGCTGCACCCCGGGCGGCAGGCTGACCGGGATGCCCGGCGAGGAGGACGGCGCGCCGATCACGGTCTGCCGCGACCCCGTGCGCCCCCTGCGCGAGCTGTGGCCGTCCGCCCGCCACTACAGCTAGCCGCCCCCCGGCCTGGGCACCTGGCGCTGTGGTGAGGCAGGATTACGGTGTGTTGCTGATCGACCTTGCCAGGACGTCCGCGGCCGTCGCCGCGGACTCGGCTCGGCTCGCCAAGATCAGGCACCTCGCCGAGCTGCTCGGCAGGGTGGGACCGGACGAGGCCGAGATCGCCATCGCCTACCTGTCGGGTGAGCTGCCGCAGCGCCAGATCGGGGTGGGCTGGCGGAGCCTGTCCGACCTCCCCGAGCCGCGTCAGATCGCCACGGCGACCCTGACGCAGGTCGACGCCCTGCTCGAACGCATCAAGGCGCAGTCGGGCGCCGGTTCGCAGGCGGCGCGCCGTGAGCTGCTCGGCGAGCTGTTCGGCGCCCTCACCCGGCAGGAGCAGTCGTTCCTGCACCGGCTGCTGACGGGCGAGCTGCGCCAGGGAGCGCTCAACGGGGTGATGATCGAGGCGATCGCCATGGCCGCGAACGTGCCCGCGGCCGAGGTGCGCCGGGCCCTGACCCTGCGCGGCTCGCTGCCCGCCGTCGGCGCGGCCGCGCTCAGCGGCGGCGTCGCGGAGCTGAAGGCGTTCCACCTGGAGGTCGGGCGGGCGGTCGCGCCGATGCTCGCGCAGAGCGCGCCCAGCGTGACCGCCGCCCTGGAGAAGGCCGGTGCGCCCGCCGCGGTCGAGTGGAAGCTCGACGGCGTGCGGGTCCAGGCCCATCGGTCGGGCGACCGGGTCGCGGTCTTCACCCGCACGCTCGACGACATCACCGCACAGGTCCCCGAGCTGGTCGAGGCCGTGCTCGGCCTGCCCGGCACCGATCTCGTGCTCGACGGCGAGGTCATCGCGCTGCGCCCGGACGGCAGGCCCGAGCCGTTCCAGGTCACCTCGGGCCGGGTGGCCAGCAGGACCGACGTGGCGTCACTGCGCGCGACGGTGCCGCTGACCGTCTTCTTCTTCGACGCGCTGCGCGTGGGCGGCGCCGACCTGCTCGACCTGCCGGACGAGGAACGGCACGCCGCGCTCGAGGCCGCGGTGCCGGCCGAGCTGATCACTCCCCGGCTCGTCACGGCGGCCGCCGAGGAGGCCGAGGCGTTCTTCGGCGACGCCGTACGGCGGGGCCATGAGGGCGTCGTGGTGAAGTCGCTGCGTACGCCGTACGCCGCGGGCCGGCGCGGGGCGGGCTGGGTCAAGGTGAAGCCGCGGCACACCCTCGACCTGGTCGTGCTGGCCGCCGAGTGGGGCAACGGACGGCGGCGGGGCTGGCTGTCCAACCTGCATCTCGGGGCCTACGACCCGGAGAGCGGCGGGTTCGTGATGCTCGGCAAGACGTTCAAGGGCCTCACCGACGAGCTGCTGACCTGGCAGACCGAGCAGTTCCTGCGGCTGGCGGACGGCCCGACGGACGGTTACGTCGTCACGCTCAAGCCCGCGCTGGTCGTGGAGATCGCCTTCGACGGCGTGCAGCGGTCGAGCCGTTACCCCGGCGGCATGGCGCTGCGGTTCGCCCGCGTGCTGCGCTACCGGCCCGACAAGCGCCCGGAGGAGGCCGACACCGTGGCCGCGGTCCGCGCGCTCATGCCCTGACCGCGGGCCGCCTCCCGGGCTACTTGATCAGGCGGATGGTCAGTGGGTAGCGGAACTCGGTGGCGGCCAGCGCCGACACCCCGCCGACGACGCACAGGACCAGTCCGACGACCCAGATGACCGGCACCAGGACGAGCCCCACGACGGTGAACGGCAGCAGCACCGTCGCGCCCAGCATGGTGAGGTGGAAGTTGAGCGACTCCACCGCGTGCTTCCTGATGTAGGGGGACGTCCGCCCCGCGGTCACCATCATCAGCAGCGGGCCGACGATGAACAGCCCCATCAGGCCGAACAGGTGCGAAGCCGCCGCCCCCACCCGGTCTCCCCCGTCCGGAGCCGCGGCCCTGGGCTGGTAGACCGGCGGCCGGGGGACGTAGGCCGGGCGCGTGCCGTACAGGTCGTTCATGATGGGCACGAGGTCGCCGTGCGTGCGCGCCGTCATCGCGAGGTGCAGCCGCTCGTCCATCTCGTGCTTGTCGAGCCTGCCCTCGGCGTAGGCCGCCTTGACGTGCTCGACCACCTGTTCGCGGTCCTGGTTGGTGACACGCAGCTGAGGGTGCGGCACGGGGGCGCGACCCGGCCACGGTGGTGTCGCTGTCGCGGGCATCACGGCATCGCCTTCCGTCGATCGACTGCTCGGCCTTCTTCGAGTCTGCCTCCATCTTGTGCCGGGCACGCGCCCGGCGGCATCAGGGACATCCCCTACATCGCCCCGAGACCGTTCGCTTAACGCCATCGTGATACAGGGCGATGTATACAAGGGCTATGAGATGGCGAGATCGCTATGGGCTCCGGCGCCGCCGGGGCGCCCGCGTGGCCAAGTTCGACCGCGAGGCGACCGACGCCGACATCGAGGCCCTCATCGAGTTCGCCAAGACCCGGCGCGGAGTCGAGTTCTACGTCGAGCCCGAGACCTTCGCGACCGACACCACCGCCGTGGCCGTGGCTCATGACGGGGAGTGGACCCGTCGCCGCGTCGGTGCTCCCTCGGTGATCGCCAAGGTCGCCAGGGATCTCGCCCTTCCCGTGTACGACGTGCAGCTCACCGGTTATCCCGCCCGGATGCGCGCGTACAACGAGCGCCGGCGGCAGGCTCAGGAGGACGACGCGGTCTGACGGCCGCCGGGCGCGGGCGCGGGCGCGGATGCCGGGGCCGGCGCGGCGGCCGGGCCGGGTGAGTCCCGGGCCAGCAGCGCGCGCAGCGGCGCGAGCCAGATCGCCCGGGGAGGGCCCATCTCCTCGTCGAGCTCCTCGGGCGTCGGCATGCGGTCGCGGAGCATGGCGGGAGACATCATGTGCACCAGTGCCTGCCGGAGCAGGAGCGCCATCGAATAGCCGGGGTCGGCGGTGAGCGCCCGCTCCAGCGCCATGCCCGCGAGCGCGCACTCCCCCCGATGCCAGGCGGCGGCCGCCAGCAGTGAGGCCGCGGGCGCGACATGCCCCGGCTCCAACCGGCGGGTGAGGTCACGCCACAGCGCAATGTGCGCGTCACGGCCGTCGATCAACGCCCACGCCTCGTCGCGCACCCTGACCACGGCGAGGTCGAGCCCGAGCCGGGCGGCCTGCTCGTCGTCCAGCCTGTGCCCCGAGCCGTAGAGGCCCACGGCCCCGCGCACCCGCGCCAGCCCCTCGGCCACGAATCGCGCGGCCGCTTCGTCCGCGCCCGGTCCCCCGGGCTCGGGCAGCGCCCGCAGCTCGGCCATGACGCGGGCGGTGACCCGCCGCATCGCCGCCCCGCCGCACCGCTGGACCGAGCGCCGCAGGCTGCCCCGGTCGGGCAGGGCGACCAGCCCGTGCAGCACGGCCTCGGCGGCGACCTGGCTGCGCTCGGTGTCGTACGGCGTGCCCTCCGCGGGACAGCAGCTCGCGCTGCCGCAGGCGTAGGACCAGTAGCGCCCGCCTTCGGCCCGGAGGCTCTCGGCCACCCGGATGCCCCCGGCGTGCAGCAGCCGGGTCACCGCGTCGACGGCGGGGGTCACCAGCGCGCCCGGGCCGTACCCGACGACGAAGGCGGCGGTCACCGCCTCGCGGCACAGCAGCGCGACCAGCCGGTCGAGGTCCTCGGAGGCGACCGGCAGGTCCCAGCGTGTCGTGAGCCGCACGTCCGGCCCGGCGACACCGGCCACGACGAGGCTGTCGGCGGGATGGAACCCGACGAGGTAGGGCACGGCGGCGAGGATGTCCGCCGGTGAGGAGAGCACGAGCTTCGGGATCGTCATGGCCGCAAGCCTCGCCCGGCGGCCACCCGCCCGGACGGCCGGAACGCCGCTCTGGGGATATCCCACCGCCTGTGGAAAACCCCGGAAACCGACGGCGCCGGAACACCATTGGAACCGGGCGGAGCGCACATCTACAGTCCGCGTCATGTCTACGCCCCGGATGTCTTAGCTCGGACACACGCTTTCGCGCCACCCGTGTGTCCTTGAGCTGTTCCGGAGCGTATTCCAATGATCACCCTTCGCGGTGTCGACGTGCGTGTCGGCGCCCGTCTCCTGCTGTCGGGCGTCACCGCCCACGTCGCCCCCGGCGACCGCGTCGGCCTGGTCGGCCGCAACGGCGCGGGCAAGACCACCCTGCTGAAGACCCTGGCCGGCGAACTGCAGCCGGCCGCGGGCACCATCACCCGGACCGGCGAGGTCGGCTATCTCCCGCAGGATCCCGCGGCGGCCGATCCGTCCCTGTCCGTCACCGCCCGCATCCTGTCGGCCCGCGGCCTCGACGAGGCCGAGCGGGCGCTGCGCGCCGCCGAGGCCGCCATGAGCGATCCCGCCCAGCAGGAGCGGGCGATGCGGCGCTACGTCAGGGCCGAGGCGGAGTTCGAGGCCCGCGGCGGCTATGCCGCGCAGGCCGAGGCCGCCCGCATCGCCGCCGGGCTCGGCCTGCCCGACCGGGTCATGACCCAGCCGGTCGGCACGCTGTCGGGCGGGCAGCGCCGCCGGGTCGAGCTCGCCCGCATCCTGTTCGCCGGGCAGGGCACGCTGCTGCTCGACGAGCCGACCAACCACCTCGACGCCGACTCCGTGGCCTGGCTGCGGTCGTTCCTCGCGAGCCGCACCGGCGGGCTGGTCCTGATCAGCCACGACACCACGCTGCTCGACGACACCGTGAACAGGATCTGGCGCCTCGACGCCGACCGGGCCGCGCTGGAGGTGCACAACACCGGCCGGCGCACCTATCTGGCCGACCGCGACGCCATCGAGCGCGGGCGTGCCCGGCAGCGGGCCGTCGCCGAGAACCTCGCCGCCGCCGCGCCGCACCTGGGCGACGGCGAGGTGCGGCGGATCCTCGGCTCGTTCCTGTTCGGCGGCGACGACGCGGGCAAGCCCGCGGGCGTGCTGTCGGGCGGCGAGAAGACCCGGCTGGCGCTCGCCACTCTCGTGAGCTCGCAGGCCAACGTGCTGCTGCTCGACGAGCCCACCAACAACCTCGACCCGGCGTCACGGGACGAGGTGCTGGCGGCGGTCGCCTCCTACCAGGGCGCCGTCGTGATGGTCACGCACGCCGACAAGGCCGTGGAGGCCCTGCGTCCCGACCGCGTCCTGCTGCTGCCGGACGGGGTCGAGGACATGTGGAACTCCGATTACGCCGGCCTGGTGTCCCTGGCCTGACCCTCGGTCGCCGGCGCCAGCCGCACGCGGACGAGCATGGCGGCGCCGGCGACCGCGCCGGGCATCACGACCACGATGACGAGCGGCACCATGAACGCCACGAAGAGCGGCACGCCGAAGCCCAGCGAGGCCGACATGTTCGACCGGAGCAGGGCGAAACGCTCCTTGCGCCGCAGACCCCGGCGTTCCATCGCCAGGGCGGTCAGTTCGACCGTGAGGAAGAACCCGGAGACGAACGCCCCCACGACGGGCACCACGGTCTGCCCGACGACAGGCACGAAGCCGAGCACGAACAGCGGAACGGAGAACAGCAGGACCCACCAGAGCGTGACGATGCCGTCGCGGATCGACCGGAACAGGGACGCCCAGAACGGCAGGTCGCCCCCGTCGGGGAGCCCGCCCAGGTCCTCCTCGACCTGCTCCGAGAGCTTCTCGTAGAAGGGGTCGCCGATCACCAGCGTGACGGCGGTGAACGTCAGCACGGCGAGCGCGAGACCCGCCACGAAGATCACCAAGCCGACCAGCGCGCGGAACGTGTCGCGCCAGCCCCAGTCGTCCGCGAACGGCGTCGCCCAGGCCGCCACGTCGGTGGCGTGCGTGCCCAGCCAGACCAGCGCCAGGGCGTACAGCACGAGCGCGATCAGCGCCGGGATCAGCCCGAACAGCCACCAGCGGGGATGCCGGGCGATCCAGGCGAGACCACGCAGGCAGAAACCGACTCCCTCGGCGAAACCGCCGACGCCACGCCGTACGGCGGGCCGCCCGATGCCACTCATGGCGGGCAGGCTAGCGCCACAAGGTCGTCACCGGCACGCCCAAAGCGGCGAAAAGGCGGCGAAGCAGGGGAAGCGAGATGCCGAGCACGTTGCCGTGGTCGCCCTCGATGCCCTCCACGAACCAGCCGCCCAGGCCGTCGAGCGTGAACGCACCCGCCACGCGCAGCGGCTCGCCGCTGGCGACGTACGCCTCGATCTCCTCCTCGGACGGCGTGCCGAACCGCACGACGGTCGCCGCCGCCTCCGACACCCTCCGGCCCCCGGCGACGTCCACCACGCAGTGCCCGGTCAGCAGCCGGCCCGTCCTGCCCCGCATCATCCGCCAGCGGCGCACCGCCTCCTCCTGCGTCCCCGGCTTGCCGTACGCGACGCCGTCGAGTTCGAGCACCGAGTCGCAGCCGATCACGAGGCCGCCGGTGAGTGTCCGGGAGACGGCGTCCGCCTTGGCCACGGCCAGTTCGAGACACAGCTCCTCGGGGGTGCCTGCCGTGATCGCGTCCTCGTCGACACCACTGACGACGACCTTGGGATCGAGCCCGGCCGCCCGCAGCACTCCGAGGCGGGCGGGCGAGGCCGAAGCGAGGACCAGTTCAGTCACACCTTTCAGCCTAGTCGCTTCTACTATGTCTGACGTTTACTGATCACTAGCGGGGGATGCCGGTGTCGAAGGCCACGATCAAAGAGCGTGCGCGTTACTGGTTCGACAACACCATGGCCAGGGGCACGGCCGCCCTCATCGGCTGGCTGGCCCTGGTCTCGCTGGTGCTCATCGTGATCGCCAGCACGCTGACGATGTGGCTCACCCCCGACGAGGCGCTCCAGCACCACGGCTGGCCCGGGGTGCTGTGGCTGTCGCTCATGCACGCCCTCAGCCCGGGCAAGATCGCCGGAGACACCGGCACAGCGCCCTTCCTCGCGATCATGCTGGGGGCGTCCCTCGGCGGCATCTTCATCGTCAGCATCCTCGTGGGCGTGCTGTCCGCCGGCCTGCGCGGCAAGATCGAGGAGCTGCGCAAGGGCCGCTCCCGCGTCATCGAGAGAGGCCACACGGTCATCCTCGGCTGGTCCGAGCAGCTCTACACGATCGTCTCCGAGCTCGCGAAGGCGCACGCCAGCCAGCACGGCTCGGTCATCGCGATCCTGGCCGACCGGGACAAGCCGGCCATGGAGGACGCCATCAGGGCCCGGGTGGGCGACACGGGCAGGACGCGTGTGGTGTGCCGCACCGGCCGCCCCACCGAGCCGACCGACCTCGACCTGCTGAGCCTGAACACCGCGCGGACGATCGTCGTGCTGTCCCCCGACAAGGAGGACCCGGACGCGCACGTGATCAAGACCCTGCTCGCCCTGGCCAAGCGGGCGGGCGCGCATCCTCCGGTGGTCGCCGCCATCTCCTCCTCGCGCAACATGGCCGCCGCCCGCCTGGCCGGAGGGCCCGGCGTCCACCTGGTCGACAGCGACGACATCGCCGCACGGCTGATCGTGCAGTCGTCCCGGCAGTCCGGCGTGTCCGTCGTCTGCATGGACCTGCTGAACTTCGACGGCGGTGAGATCTACCTGCGCCGCGATCCGTCCCTCGCCGGCAGGTCGTACGGCCAGGCCCTCGACGCGTACGCGACCGCGACCGTCCTCGGCCTGCGCACGCCCGGCGGTGTGATGCTCAACCCGCCGGCCGACACCGCGATCGGGACGTCCGACGAGATCGTCGTGATCGCCCAGGACGACTCGCTCATCCGCCTGGCGAACGGAACGGCTCCCGCGGACGAAGAACACATCGTCCCCGCGAAGACCCCGGCACCGGCACCCGAGCGGACCCTGATGCTCGGCTGGAACGGCCGGGCCGCGAAGATCATCCACTACCTCGACGGCTATGTGACCCCCGGATCGATGCTCGACGTCGCCGGCGACCACCCCGCTGCCGGCACCGGCCTGGAGGGCCTGCGCAACCTGACGGTGAACGTCAAGGAGTGCGACGCCACCGACAGGTACGCCCTGGAGTCCCTCGGCGTCGGCGTCTACCAGCACGTCATCGTGCTCTCCGACGACCGGATCGACCCGCACCACGCCGACACCCGCACGCTGATGACGCTGCTGCAGTTACGCGACATGCAGGCGACCCTCGGGGAGAAATACTCGATCGTGAGCGAGATGCACGACGAGAACAACCGGGCGCTCGCCGAGGTCACCGAGGCCGACGACATCGTCATCAGCGACACCGTCATCGGCCTGCTGCTCGCGCAGCTCGCCGAGAACCCCCACCTCGCCGAGGTCTTCGGCCATCTCTTCGACTCCGCGGGCTCGGAGGTCTATCCCCGGCCCGTGGAGAACTACGTGACGACCGGCGAGCCCGTCGCCTTCCGTACGATCGTGGAGTCGGCCCTGCGGCGCGGTGAGACCGCGATCGGTTACCGCCTGGCGGCGAAGTCCGGGGAGCCGCCCCACTACGGCGTCGTGCTCAACCCGGGCCGGTCCCGGCCGGTGACCTTCACGGCGGGCGACTCCGTGATCGTCCTCGCCGAGAACTAGTCGAAAACCAGTCATCGCCGAGCCCGGCTCCCGGACGGGGAGCCGGGCTCGGCCGTGTCCGGTCCGCGCGCCGGGTCAGAGCACCTTGACGGACGACATCACCTTGTTGATGTCGTGCCAGCGCTTCTTCTGGCTGTCGGGGATCGTGACGAACACGACGGCGGGCTTCTTCTCCGGCACGTCCACGAGGGCCAGCGCCGCGGCGGAGACCCGCTTCTTGCCCTTGAGCGTGTAGTGCACGGTGTAGCCGAGCAGCCAGCCCTTCTGCTCGCCCGCCTTGATGGGCTGGGAGGCCGTCCAGGTGATCGTGGAGCCCGACGGGTGGTGGTTCAGCGTCCACCGGGCGGCCAGGAAGGCGGTGTCGCGCAGCGACTTCTGCTCGGGGATCGGCACCGGGCAGGAGACCAGCATCCCGCGGTACGACGCGCCCTTGACCTTGGGCAGCAACTGGCGGGAGGCGAACGGCGCGGGCTTGGCCAGCGCCCATGACGTGGCGAAGCGGGGCAGGGCGACGCCGGACCGCCGGTCCTTGATCAGCCCGTGGGTGGAGGCCGACCGGCCGGGCAGGCTGCGGAGCCGGTGGGTCTTCTTCGGCAGCGCGGGGACTCGGGGGTCCTTGAGGGCCGCCGCCAGTGCGACATCGGCATCGGCCGTGTCCACACCGTCGCCACCGTCAGCGCTGTCCTCACCGTCAGCGCTGTCCCCACCGTCAGCGCCGTCCGTGCTGTCCGCACCGGGCGTCGTGCTCGCCTCGGCGTTCGACAGCGGGCTCGACAGCGGACTGAGACCGGGCGTGGCCACCGCGCCCGCGGCCGGTGCCACACCGGCGCTCGACGCGGACGAGTCCGAGATGACCAAGGGGGCGGCGGCTGCGGAGTCCCGCGGGGCGGCGGTCGCCGAGTCGTCCCGGTTCAGCAGCACGACGGTCGCGCCCGCGCCCAGGACGACGACTCCCGCGGCGATCGCGATCGCCCGGTAGACCACCCGCATCGGCAGGTCTCCGAGCCCCTTGGACGAGCTCGCCGGTGGCGCAGCCACAGGGACCGTGATCTTCGGTAGTGGAGTGGTCTCGGCCTCGGCCGCTATATAAGAGGGAACGGCCTTCGTCCCATAGTCCCCAGGTGACACGAACGGGAGCGTACGGCATATCCCGATATTTCGGGCGCGTTCCCCATCACACTTCGGGAACGCCGACCCGCAGCCACGGAGCGTCCGCCACGACCGTCGCGGAGCCCGGAGCGATCTCGGTGAACCCGGCGTCCCTGACCACCGGAAGCCCGCTCGCGGCCAGCGCGTCCCACCGGGCCGGGCCGGCCGTCCTGACCCGTACGGCGAAGCCCCGTTCGCGCCAGGCCGCCCGGTCCGCCTCGCCCGCACCCCACCAGGCGAACTGGGCGCCGTGGCCCGCCTGGGCCATCGCCTTGCCCGCGGTCATCTCGAGCCCGGGGTTGATCCAGAGCACCACGTCGCCCGGGCCCGGCTCAGGCGGGACGGCGTCGTCGGTCAGCTCGGTGCCCGACACCTGGAGGCGGGCGAGGTCGCGCGGCCAGTCGTCGAGCGGCACGGGAGGATGCACCCGCACCTCGGCCGTGCGCACGGCGACGGTGATGCCGGGCAGGGCGAGCGCCCGCCGCCACTCGGCGCCGCGGGCCCGCCTGACCACCTTCCTGATCCGCCCGTCCTGCCACTCGGCGACCACGTCGGACCACCCGTCTCCGTCCGCGGCGGGGGTATCCGCGGGGTTCTCTGCACGGTCCAGCAGGCACACCACGGCCGTCGCCGCCGCCTCCAGCGCGTCGGTGCGCTGCGGCGGCGCGGCCCGTTCGATGCGTACGACCAGAGGAAGAACGCGTTCGGTCACCCGACAAGGATCGCAGCTTCGCGGCCATCCCGGACACGCGTGACGATACGGGACGACATGAGCGCGGCGAGCAGGCACAGCACGCCCGCGCCGTACCACGCCAGGTCGTAGTTCCCCAGATGGTCGCGGGTGACCCCGGCCGCGGTGGCGACGACGGCCGCGCCGATCTGATGGGAGGCGAAGACCCAGCCGAAGACCACCGCACCGTCCGCGCCGAAGATCTTCCGGCACAGCGCGACGGTCGGCGGCACGGTGGCCACCCAGTCGAGGCCGTAGAAGACGATGAAGACCAGCATGCTCGGCTCGGCCGTGGCGGCGAACAGCCGCGGCAGGATCAGCAGCGACAGCCCGCGCAGCGCGTAGTAGACGGCGAGCAGGAGCCGCGGGTCCACCCGGTCGCTCAGCCAGCCGGAGAAGACGGTGCCGGCGATGTCGAAGACCCCGATCACGGCGAGCAGCGAGGCCGCGGTGGTCTCCGGCATGCCGTGGTCATGGGCGGCCGGGATGAAGTGGGTGCCCACCAGGCCGTTCGTGCTCGCCCCGCAGATCGCGAAGCCGATGGCGAGATACCAGAAGTGCCGGGTGCGGGCGGCGTCCCGCAGCACGCGGACGGCCCGCGCGGCGGCGCCCCCGTCCGGCGTACGCACTGCAGGCGTGCGCACGACCGGCTCGGTCGCGCCCAGCGCGGTCAGGCCGATCTCCTCGGGGGTGTCCCTGAGCAGGAACCACACGAGCGGCACGACGGCGAGCGCGGCAGCGGCCACGGTGAGCGAGGCCCACCGCCACCCCTGCATCTCCGTCAAATGCGCGAGCACCGGCAGGAAGATCAGCTGCCCGGTCGCGCCGCCGGCCGTCAGCACGCCGGTGACCAGGCCGCGGTGCCGTACGAACCAGCGGTCGGTCAGCGTGGCGGCGAAGACGAGCGCCATCGAGCCGGTGCCGAGCCCGACCAGGACGCCCCACAGCGCGACGAGCTGCCAGCTCGCGGTCATGAACACGGTCAGGCCGCTGCCCGCCGCCACCAGCAGCAGGGCGCAGGCGACGACGCGGCGCATGCCGAAGCGGTCCATGAGCGCCGCCGCGAACGGCGCGCACAGGCCGTACAGCATGAGGTTCACCGAGACCGCGAGCGAGATCGTGCCTCTCGACCAGCCGAACGCGTCCTCCAGCGGCGTGATCAGCACACCCGGCGTGGCGCGGAACCCGGCCGCCCCGATGATCGCGACGAAGGCGACGGCGGCGACGATCCATGCACGATGCAGCGACTTCATGCCGAGCATCCTCCCGTCGTGCCGCTTTCGCAGATAGTGGCCGGGAGGTCAACATGTGAAAGAATCAGGCCATGCCCTCAACCGTGCCCCCAACCGTGCCCCCAAGCGTGCACCGCGTCGCCGTACTGGCCTTGGACGACTTCGCCACGCTCGACCTGGGCGTCCCCGGGCAGGTGTTCTGGGCCGCCTGCGACTCCGGCCGTGACCCCGGCCCGCTCTACGAGGTGGTCACCTGCAGCCCGGGCGGACGCCCGGTGCGGAGCCAGGCGGGCTACAGCGTCGTCCCCGACCACGACCTGAGCGTGCTCGCGACCGCCGACACGGTGGTGGTGCCGGGCATCCACAGCGGTCCCCCACTGGAGGACGGCACGCTCGACCAGGAGGTGCGCGCAGCGCTGCGGAATGTCGCGGGACGCGCCCGGCTCATCTCGATCTGCACCGGCGCCTTCGTGCTGGCCGCCGCCGGACTGCTCGACGGGCGTCCGGCGACCACCCACTGGCGCAACGCCGCGGAGTTCAGCATGCTGTTCCCCCGCGTGCTGCTCGACCCCGACGTGCTGTTCATCGACGACGGCGACGTGCTCACCTCGGCCGGCGTGGCGGCGGGCATCGACCTGTGCCTGCACGTCATCCGGCGCGACCACGGCAGCGAGGTGGCCAACCGCACCGCGCGCCGGTGCGTCACGCCGCCGTTCCGGGAGGGCGGGCAGGCCCAGTACATCGAGCGCCCGCTCCCCGATCCCGTCGGGACCACCACCGCGCCCACCCGGGCGTGGATGCTCGAAAACCTGGAGGAGCCGGTCAACCTGGCCGCCCTCGCCGCGCACGCCCGCATGAGCGTGCGGACGTTCACCCGCAGGTTCCGGGAGGAGACCGGGCTCAGCCCGGCCAGGTGGCTCGCCGGGCAGCGGATCGCCCATGCCCGGCACCTGCTGGAGACCACCGACCTTCCGGTCGACGTGGTCGCCAGGAAGGCCGGCTTCGGCAGCGCGGTCTCGCTCCGCCAGCACCTCCACGCCGCCGTCGGGGTCTCCCCCCTGGCCTATCGCCAGACGTTCCGTACGCCCGCCGCGCTCGGCTGACTCACCGGCGGTCGCCCACGGCGGGGCCGCGCCGGGCGTACCGGCCGCCCGAGCGGCGTGGAGGCTCGCGAAGCACCGGGGAGTCCGCGTGCTGCTGCTGCTTGCGGGCCCGCCGCTTACGCAGGAACAGCCAGCCGAGGCCGAGCACGACCATCCCGATCGGCGTACGCGCCAGCCAGCGGGTGACGACGAGCTGCAGGATCCTCTTCATGACACCCGCCCCTACCCGGCACGGGTGTGATCATGTGCCCGCGGTTCAGGACGCCAGCTGCGGATAGAGTCCGGCCACGTCGCCCGACAGCAGCGACCGCACGCGGCGGCTCACGTCGTCGGCGAGCACCTCGAAGCTGCCCTGCTCGATCGCGTCCAGGGCCTGGGCGGCGACCTCCGCCGGGTCGACCTTCGGGCCGTCGACGTGGGCGGCCATGTCGGTGTCCATGTATCCGACGTGCAGCGCCGTGACGAGCGTGCCCTGCTCCTTCAGTTCGATGCGGAGACTGTTGGTGAGCTGCAGCGCGGCCGCCTTGGCCGCGGAGTAGCCGGCCACCCGCGGGGATACGGCGACCCACGACAGCACCGACAGCACGTTGAGGATCGCGCCGCCCCCGTTGCGGCCCAGGATCGGGGCGAACTCACGGGCCATGCCGAGCGTGCCGAAGTAGTGCGTCTCCATCTCCAGGCGAATGTCGTCGAGCGCACCGGCGAGGGCCGACGAGTTCGTGGAGACTCCGGCGTTGTTGATCAGAAGATCCACGTCGGGGGCATGCTCGGCGGCGGCCCTGACCGATGCGCGGTCGGTGATGTCCAGGGCGAGCGGCACCACGCCCGGCAGGTCGATCGTCTCCGGCCTGCGCGCCGCCGCGTACACCTTGGCGGCGCCGCGCTCCACCAGCGCGGCCGCGAAGCGGCGTCCCAGCCCGCGGTTCGCGCCCGTGACCAGCGCGACCGATCCCTCGATCCTCATTGCAGTCTCCATCTCTCGACGACTTCGCGTACACGCTAGATGGCTGACTTTAGATTTTCAAGTCAGCGTCCTGAGCTAGCCTGGAACCCACAGGCGATGAGCGATTGAGGCGTGTGATGACGACCACGGAACTGCCCGACTCGATGACGTGCTCCATCGAACGGGCGGTGACCCTCCTCGGAGAGCGGTGGACGCCGCTGATCCTGCGGGAGCTGCACTCGGGGGTCGTCCGCTTCGCGGACATCCAGCAGCGCCTGGGGATCGCCACGAATCTGCTGACCACCCGGCTGACGACGCTCGCCGCCGCGGGCGTGGTCGAGAAGCGGCCCTACCGCGACACCGGGGCCCGGACCCGGTACGAGTACCACCTGACCGACGCGGGCCGCGACGCGATCCTGATCCTCGGAGCGCTGCAGCAGTGGGGGGACCGCCACGCGCCCCGCCTCTCCGGGCCGACGGTGAAACGCCTCGATCGGCGGACCGGGGCCCGGCTGGACGTGTCGTTCACCGACCCCGAGGGCCGCGCCGTCCCGCTGGACGCGGTCGCCTTCGTACGCACCCGCACCTGACCGGCCGTACGAGGGAGCGGGCATGTCCGGCGGCGGCTATCGGGCTCTGACCTTCGACGGCGACGGCACGCTGTGGAACTTCGAGAGCGCGATGAGCCTCGCGCTTGAGGACGCCGCCCGCCTGCTCCGCGCGTCGGGAGTCGGCAGGCCGGACGGGCCGGTGATCGCGCGATGGCTGCGCGAGGTACGCGATTCGGTCGCCCGCCTCGACGCCTACCGTGGTCAGAGCATGGAGAAGATCCGGCTGGCGTCCTTCGAGACGGCCCTGACGCACTGCGGGCACGCCGATCCGAAGCTTGCCCGCGACGTCCACGGCGTTTACATGCGAGCCCGGTGGGCGCGGCTGCGTGCCTATGACGACGTGCCGGGCAGCCTGGCGGCTCTGCGATCGCGCTATCGCCTCGCCCTCGTCACCAACGGGAACACCCACCCTCACCGTGTGGGACTGGACGGTCTCTTCGAAACGGTGGTGGTCGCCGCCGAGTGCGGATTGCACAAGCCGGATCCCGAGATCTACCGCTTCACGGTGGATCGGCTGCGGCTCGATGCGTGCGATGTCCTCCACGTGGGCGACGACCCCGTCGAGGACGTCATCGCCGGTCGAAGGGCCGGATTGGACACCGCCTGGATCAATCGCGACGGCCGCGAATGGCCCCATGACGAAGCGCCACCCGTGGTGGTCGCGGATTTGCGCGAGCTCGTCCTGCGCCTCACGGGCCAGTGATGATGGGTGGGCCGGCGGATCCTGAAGCCTTGGCCCTGGCACAGATTTCGCACGATGACACAAGCCAGCCCCCAGCCGGCGGTCCGCATCCGGCCGGCCCGCATCCGACCGGCCCGCATCCCGCCGGTCCCCATCCGGCCGGCCCGCATCCGACCGGCTCGCATCCCGCCGGTCCCCATCCGGCCCAACCCGCATCCGACCGGCTCGCATCCCGCCGGTTCGCAGGCGCGTCCGGCCAGCCCGCAGGCGCGTCCGATGCTTGCCCGCGAGTGCGCCCGCCACGCCGCCGCCCGTTGCTGCACCGTGCACCGCGCCGCCACGCCTCGGTTCCCGCTCCGCGTACGTCGCCGGCACCGACAGGATCCACGCAGGTGATCCCGTACAAGAGGTGATCGCTAATCGCACCGTCCAACGCGGCCGCGTCCTGCGTGCCGTCGAACACGCCGTCACCGCCTTCTGAGCACGCCTGCTTTCTGGGCCCCTCGCCACCTTCCGAGCAGCCCAGTCGCCGTTTGCTGTGCCTTCGTCGTCCTGTGCCTCCGTCGTCCTGGGCCTCCGTCGTCCTGGGCCTCCGCTGTTACGAGCCTTCGGCGTTTCCGGGCAGCGCCGTCCCCGTTCTCTGAGCAGCGCCGTCCCCACCGGCTGAGCAGTGCCGCCGCGGTTTTCCGGGCTTTCAGCGCTTTCCGGGCAGTGTCGTCCCCACTTTCCGGGCGGCGTCGGCACTGTTTTCCAGGCTCTCGATGCTTTCTGAGCGGCGTCGGCGCCGTTTTCTGGGCTTTCGACGTTTGCTGGGTAGCGCCTGCCGCACCCTGAGCGGCGGCGCCTTCACTGCCGCTGGCAGGGCTTGTCCAGCCACAGCATCTGGCTGGCCTGCCCGGCCACGGCGAACACCCCTTGACCAGGGCGGTCCCCTCAATCTGTGATCCCAAGAGATTCTTAGTTGATCTTGCACAGGCCCCAAAGAGACGAGAAAATTAATACAAGCTTTCGAATCTCTTGATGGAGGTGTGATGGATCTGTTCGACATCGATCCTGAGCACCTTCGTCATTCGAATGGCCCTGACGACGGTTGGTGGGATCGTCTGATCGCCAATTCTCCGCTGTGGTCGTCCGACGGCTCATCCGCCCGCGAGCCCTTCCCGATCATCAACTTCGAGCGCCGGCAGCACGCCGACACACCCGTTGCCGAGAGCGTGGACGCCCCGGGCGCGGACGTCCCCGGCACGCATACCGACAGCGCAGATAGCGACGGCGCGAATGCCAAGCGTGGGGCTGCCATCGGTGCGAATGCCGCTGGCACGAACGGTGCCGGAGCAGATGCCGCGCGTGGAGCTGCCGACAGCGCGGGATCTGACGCCGATGCCGCCCGTGGGGCTTGTGATAGTGCGGCTGCCGCTGGCGCAAATGGCGCTGGCTCAGGTGCCGCCCGTGAGGCTCCCGACACTCCCGACAGTGCGGCATTCGCCGGTGTGAATGCCGCTGGCGCGAATGGCGCTGGCTCAGGTGCCACGCGTGGGGCTGCCGACGGCGCGGACGCTGCTGGCACAAACGGCACTGGCGCGAATGACCCTGGCGCGGCCGGCCCGAGTGCTGGTGCGGGTGCGGGTGGGGGTGCTTCCGAGGGTGTGGGCGGTCGTGATCGTGGCCGTGATCGTGGCCGTGGTCGTGGTCGGGGCCAGCGCCGTGTGCGGTCGTCGTGGGTGGTGGTGGGGTCGGTTCGTGAGGTGGCCCAAGAGCTGGCGCTGACCCCGCTTCCCGACGACGTGGACATGTGCCTGGCCGAGGCGGAGGAGCTGCTGTTCGCCCGGGATCGGATCACCAGCGCCCTGGCCGACCGGGTAGGGCGGGTCCATCGTGCGGGGCAGGCCAGGCAGCATGGGCATGCCTCCACCCGCTGCTGGTTGCGCACCAGAGGGGGGATGACCGTGGGCGGAGCTGGCCGCTTGCTCACCCTCGGCGCGGAACTACCCCGCCTCCCCGTCGTGCGGGAGAAGTTCGCCACGGGTGAGCTGGCAGCGGGGGTGGTGGAGGCCATCTGCGCCGCCGTCGCCGGACTAACCGACGAGCAAGCCACCCTGGCGGAGCCGATCCTGGTGGACCTGGCCGGCAAAGCGGGGGCGGCGGAAGTCGCCAAAGCCGGCCGCCACCTGCGGGCGGTGCTCGACCCCGACGGCGAAGAACGCGACGAGCAAGCCGATTACGGGCGGCGGTTCCTGCGGGTCCGCCCGGGCAAGGGCGGCGGCGTGGAAGGAGAGTTCTACCTGCCGCGTGAGGCCGGCGCCCGGCTGATGGCCTTGTTGCAGGCGTACGCCAAGCTGAGGGCACAGGGTGATGACCGCCCGCTGACGGTACGCCAGGCGGACGCGCTGATCGCCCTGCTGGAGCAGAAGATCGTCACCGAGCTCCTCGTCGTGGTCAGCGCCGAATCCCTCCCCACCGACCCCGAAAACACCAACCCAGAAACCACCGACCCCACCGCCGACCCGGCCACCCAAGACCCCGCCGACCCGGCCACCGACCCCGACGCCACCGGAAGCGCCGACGACCTGAGCCGGGCCGATGACACCGTTTCCGGCGCGTTGGGCGACCCCGGCGCTGCGGACGGCACCGACGACCCCGACATCCCGGAGGAGTTCAACGCTGCCCATGCCGAGGCCGAGGCCGGGGCCGGGGCCGGGGCGGAAGCGGGTGCCGGGAGCGCTGACGACATTAGCGACTCTGCGCCTCACAAGGCCGACGACAATGTCTCCGACGCGATGAGCGCCGACGACTCCACCGAGGCCGAGGCAGGTGTTGGTGCGGGGAGCGACGCCGCTGCCGACGGAGCCACGGACGCCGGTGCCCGGAGCGCTGGCGACGCTTGCGCTACAGCGGTGACCGGCATCGATGACGTGCGCGAAGCCGAGGCCGACCCCGCCACCAATTACGCCACCACCCCTGCCACCGACTCTGCCACCGACTCCGCCCCTGGCTCCGCCGATGCCACGGCCGGACTTCGCAACGAGGAGCCTTGCGGTTGCGGAGCCGGTGAGCGCGGGGCCGGTGAGCGGCGGCCCGGCGAGTGCGAGCCCCGCGACACCGCGAACACCGCCTCTGCCGAGGGCGACCACACCGCGAACGCCGACTCCCCAAAGGGCCGCGAGACCATCAGCACCAGCTCTGCCAAGCGCCACGAGACCGCGCCCGCCAAGGGCGATCGCTGCGACCGCGGCGCGACTCAGACAGGAGCACCGCATGCCCCGCGGCACGCGTCAGCATGCCCAGCCGACGATGGCGGGCATTCCCCCACAGCCCATTCGGACATAGCGGCTTCGGACGCGGCGGCTTCGGACGCACAACCATCTCAGGCAGCACCCTCGGAGGCGGCATCTTCGGAGGCGGCATCTTCGGAGGCGGCGTGGCCGGATCCGCCGCCCGAGGACGCCTCCACACGTCACACCCACGCCGGGCCTCGGCCTGCGGGGGACTGCCGGCATGGCCAAGACACGCCGAGGACCTCGCAGGGAGCGTCACCGGGAACAGCGCAGGGTGCGTCACCCGGAGCAGCGCCAGGTGCGTCGGCAGGCACGATGCCCGGGGCGTTCTTGGGTGCGTCGCTGGGAGCGTCGGCGGGCACGATGCCCGGGGCGTCGCTGGGGTCGGCGCTGGGAGCGTCGGCAAGCACGCTGCTGGGGGCGTCTCTGGGAGGGGCGTTGGGAGGGCCGCTGGGGATGGTGCCGCCGGGGTTGTTGCTGGCGACCGGGCAGGTGCTGCCCGTCTCCAGCGTGCACCGCCTCGCCCGCACTTCCACTCTGGTGCGGATCGTCATGAACGCCGAGGGGCAGGTGCTCGACATGGGGCGCAAGGTCCGTCTGGCGACTCCTGCCCAGCGCCGGGCCATCTTCGCCCGGTACGCTACCTGCTGGATCGACGGCTGCCCGCTCCCGGCGACCATGTGCCAGATCGACCACGCCGACAACTGGAGCACCGGCGGCCTCACGGACCTGAAGCTGCTGGGCCCGGCCTGCCAGTTCCACAACCGCGACCGCTACCAGCACCCCGAGCGCTACACCCGCCGCAACGTAGGCGAAGACCGCTGGGCCTTCACCTACCACCGCCTCGGAAGAGCACGGCGGCTACGGGAATGACCGCCCAAGCAGAGGGCCGAGGGCCGAGGGCCGAGGGCCGACGAGAGGGTCACCGGTGCGCTGTCCACGGGGGCTTCACCGTGCTCACAGGGCTTCACCGTGCTCACAGGGCTTCACAGTGCGGCACGGCGGCATGGGCAGCCGCCGGGAAGTCAGGCGTCGAGGCAGCCCTGCACGGCCTCGACGGGATCGACGTGGGAGACCTTCATGAACCACCGCGACTCGTAGGCGCCGACGTGCGGCAGGTGTCCCAGAGCGTACGGCGGTTCCAGTGGTGCGCCGGGACGAAGCCGAACGTCACGATGTCGCCGGTCGAAGGGCCGGATTGGATACCGCCTGCATCAGTCGGCCGCGAATGGCCCCACGACGAATCGCCGTCCCTGGTGGTCGCGGATTTGCGTGAGCGCGTCCTGTGCCTCATTTGCCAGTGATCATCGATGAGCCGGGGGAATCTCGAAGCCGAACGTCTCCCCCAGCGCACGAACGTCCCTGCGGTCCTTTTCCTGCGGTGGGTATGCCGTCTTGAAGGCGAACATCCACTCCGGAGCGACGCAGTCCACGGTATGGCCGTTGATCGTGCCCTGTCCGGTGAGCGAGCCGTAGGGGTACGCGATCCCGTAGACGTGGTTTCCGGCTTCGTCATATTCGAAGACGTGCACGTCGACGCTGTGGCCCCGGCCGTCGGTCAGGACGTAGTTCCACGCGGTGTCGTCGCCGTCGCGCCTCTTCACATAGCCGAGGCCCCGCATGTGCCCGGCGAAGTCCTCTTCGTCTCTGCGGTCCACGGCCAGGTCGAGATCCGGGTGATCTCTCGTCTGCCTGCCCAGGAGGGCGTCCACGCACCAGCCGCCGTCGATCCAGACCTTCACCCCGCGCTCGGCGAGATGCTCGTAGATGCGGCAGACCGTTTCGGCGTCCATCAGAACGCCGAAAGCCGCCCTCCGGGCGGAGGACGGCTCTCTTGGTGATCCGGTCACTGTGGAGCTATGGGGATTCGAACCCCAGACCCCTTCCATGCCATGGAAGTGCGCTACCAGCTGCGCTATAGCCCCTTGCCACACCGCGTCGGCGATGCCTCGCCAGTGTATAGGACTTCCGCGGTGTGGGTGTAACCGAGAACGTTTCAGCAGACGCAGGCGGCTCCCGCGGGGGCGGTGAGCGGGTCGGCCGGCCGGGTGCGCACTCCGGAGGGCCCGACGACCGGGAAGCCCTCACGCACCCAGTATTCGAAGCCGCCGATCATCTCCTTGACCCGGTAGCCCAGCCGGGCGAACTCCAGGGCCGCGCGGGTGGCGCCGTTGCAGCCCGGCCCCCAGCAGTAGGTGACCACGGTCACGTCACGGGGGATCAGCGCGGGCGCCCGGGCGGCGATCTCGGCCGTGGGCAGGTGGACGGCCCCTTCGATGTGGCCCTGCCGCCAGCTCTCCGCGCTGCGGGAGTCGACCACCACGATCGCCGGCTCCCCGGAGAGCAGGTCGGCGCGTACGTCGGACACGTCGGTCTCGAAGGTCAGGCGGGCGGAGAAGTGGGCGACGGCGGCGGCCGGCTCGGCGGCGGGCGTGTGCGTTACGGCGGACATGCCGACCAGAGTGCCCGGCCGCCCTGCCATGCCAGAAGAGGCGTGAACGCCCGATATCGCTAATATTCCGCCATGCTCCCGCTCCCCGACCGGAGCCGTACCGTGTCGGTGCTGGCCTTCGACGGCATGAGCCCCTTCGAGCTGGGCTGCGTCGTCGAGGTCTTCGGGCTGCCCCGCCCGGAGCTGGACGTCCCCTGGTATGAGCTGGCCGTGTGCGCGGAGAGGCCCGGCCCGCTGCGGGCGGTCGGCGGGTTCACGATCGAGGCGGCGCACGGGCTGGACGTCTTCGCCGGGGCGCGGACCGTGATCGTGCCCGGAGTCCCGGACGTGCGGGCGGAGATCTCCCCCGCCCTCACGGACGCCCTGCGCCGGGCGCACGACGGCGGGGCACGGGTCGTGTCGATCTGCTCGGGCGCGTTCGCGCTCGCCGCCGCCGGGCTGCTCGACGGGCGGGCCGCGACGACCCACTGGCGGTACGCCGCGCTGCTCCAGCGGCGTTTCCCCGAGGTCCGGGTGGATCCCGGAGTGCTGTACGTGGACGAGGGCGACGTGCTGACCAGCGCGGGCAGCGCGGCGGGCCTCGACCTGCTCGTCCATCTGGTGCGCCGTGACCACGGGCCGAGCGTGGCCAACGCGGTGGCCCGCAGGCTGGTGGTCACGCCGCACCGGGAGGGCGGGCAGGCGCAGTTCGTCGAGACGCCGGTCGCGGAGGTGGAGGCCGGTGATCCGGTGGGCAGGGCGATGGACTGGGTGCTGGCCGATCTCACCCGGCCGGTCACGGTCGCCGCGCTGGCCCGGGTCGCCGGGATGTCCGAGCGCGGCTTCATCCGGCACTTCGGCCGCCGCACCGGGACGAGCCCCCTGCGGTGGGTGATCGCGCAGCGGATCGCCGCCAGCCTGCCGCTCCTGGAGGCGACGACGGCTCCCATCGAGGAGGTGGCGGCCGCCGTCGGGTTCGAGAGCCCGGTGACGTTCCGCCACCATTTCGGCCGTTCGATGCGTACGTCGCCGTCGGCGTACCGGAAGGCGTTCCGGCGTCAGGGGATCGCCAGCGAGAACCAGACCGTCTTGCCTCCGGCGACCCGGCTGGTCCCCCAGTGCTCGGCGAGCTGGTTGACCAGGTAGAGCCCCCTGCCCTCCTCGTCGAGCGGGCCGGGCTCGTGCACCACCGGCAGCCGGTGGTCGTCGTCGCTGACCTCGCACAGCAGGTGGTCGGTGCGCAGCAGCCTGATGGTGATGGGCCGCTGGGTGTGCTGCACGGCGTTGGTGACCAGCTCTCCGGCGAGCAGCTCGGCCACCGGGATCATCGACGTGAGACCCCACGAGCCGAGCGTCCGGCGGACCAGGCCGCGTACGCGCGACGGCGTCGTCGGCAGGGGCTCCAGCAGCCACTGGGCGACGTGCTCGCTGGGGATGCCGCGGAACCGGATGGCCAGCACGGTGACGTCGTCGGTCCTCTCGGCGGACAGCACGTCGTCGCTCAGCGCCTCGATCGAGGCGCCGTTCGCGAGCCTGCGGCGCAGCGACTCGACGCTGAGCCCGATGTCCTGCCCGCGCTCCTCCACGAGCCCGTCGGTGTAGAGGACGAGCATGCTGCCGTCCTCCGCCGCGATCTCCATGGTCTCGAACGGCGTGCGGCCCAGCCCGATCGGCGGGCACCGGGGCGGCGACAGCACCTCCGCCTTGCCGTCCGCGCCCAGCAGGATCGGCGGCAGGTGCCCGGCGCTCGCGATCGTGCACCTGCGCAGCACCGGGTCGTACACGCAGTAGACGCAGGTGGTGAGCGTCTGCGCGGCCAGCCGCTGGGCCATCTCGTCGAGGGAATGGAGCACCTGCTCGGCCGGCAGGTCGAGCGAGGCGAGGGTCTGCACGGCCGTGCGGAGCTGGCCCATCACGGCCGCGGCGGCCAGCCCGTGCCCCATGACGTCGCCGACGACCAGGGCCACTCTGCTGCCCGGCAGCGGGATGACGTCGTACCAGTCGCCGCCCACCCGGTCCGCGGCCGGCTTGTAGCGGTAGGAGATCTCCAGCCCGGGCAGGTCGGGCGGGTCGCCCGGCCGCATGCCGCGCTGGAGGGTCTCCAGGGTCTCGTCCTGCTGGCGGTCGCGCCGCCCGTGGTGGATGGCGAGCGCGGCGGGCACGGCGAGCTGCCCGGCGGCGAGCACGTGGGCCTCCCCGAAGGGCGGCCGCCGGCTGTCCCGCGCCAGCAGCGCGCAGCCGACGGGCTCGCCGTACGCCCTGAGGGGTACGGCGAGCAGGTGCTCGTCGAGCAGCGCCGCCTCACGGATCTCGTCGCCGGCCCAGCGCGGCGGCAGCCGTCCGTCCGGATCGACCCGGTGCCAGACGGCGCCGTCCACGTAGACCGCGGCGGCGTCGGCCAGCTCCGGGACCACCGCCTCGCAGAGGACCCTCGTCGTCATGTCCGGGCCCTGACTCTCGCCCATGGCCCGGACGACACCGCTGACGTGACTCAGTACGGCGAACGGCTCCCCGCCTCCCGACACGGGTGTGGCCGCTCAGAATTGGTCACGCCGGCAGTTGACGAAGAGCTGGATTTCCGGCGGCGCCTGTGTGGTCGCGGGAGCATACGAAATGTGATTCTCCGACAGCACGCTGAAACCGGCGGCTTCGACGACCTCGCGCAACTCGTCGCGCAGATATCCGGTCACCCGCACCGGAGCGCCGAGAAACTGGAAAGGAACGTCGTCGAGGTCGATTTCCACCATGCTCAGCGAGAACAGGCCGCCGGGGGCGAGCACACCGTGGATCGCGCGGAGCGCCTGCTCGATTTCGGCCCGGGGCAGCATGAGCAGGCTGAAGAACGCCGTCGCGGCGTCGAACACGCCGAGCGAGTCGTCGAGGTCGAGCACGTCGCGTTCGAGGAACGTCCCGGTCGGCACGTTCTTGCGCGCCAGATCGAGCATGACCGGGGAGATGTCGATGCCGGTGACCTCGCAGCCCGCCTCGGCGAACTGCTGCGCCGTGGGCGACCCGGTGCCGCAGCCGACGTCGAGGACGCGCGATCCCGGCTTGAGCTGCTTGATCATCCATTCACCGGCGGCCACCTGGCCTTCCTTGTGCGGGAAGGCCTCGTCGTACCGGCCGCCGATGCGATTGAACGCCTCAGCTTGGATGGCGCGGTACTCCTGACGCGGATTGTCCGGTCCTGATTCGATTGTCATCGTCGCCGCCGTATTGATCAGCCGTCTTTTGCCTTCTTCTAGATAGGGGACCACACCCTGACAAGTCAAGACATTGCACGGCCAAAAAGGCATTTCGGCCATCAAATGTGTCAAAGATCGTTGTCAACTCCGCTCGGCATGCCGATATGCCAGATGTCAGACCAGGGAGGGTTCGCGTGATCGGCGAGGTCCGCGAGGCACGGCATGGCCGCCGTCACGGTCACCCCGTACGACGACGGCGGCCGGATCGACGAGCCGGCGCTCGCGGGCGTCGTCGAACGGCTGACGAGGGGCCGGTCTGGCTGTGCGCTGTACGCCCGCCGATGACCGAGTCGAGCGGCCCCGGCCGCCAGCGGGTTTCGGACATCCGGCGTACGCTCACCTGAGCCCGCTTCCCGGCGAGGACCGCCTCGGGCTTCCTCGGGCCACGTGGGCCGGTCGCGCCACAGCACGGTGACGCTGCCGGGAGTCGATCCTGGTCACCGGGGCGACCTTCGCCGCGCACCCGTCGCCCGAGGGCGGCACTGCCCTGCTCACCGCGTTCGGCGCGAGCGTCGGCCCGTGGTGGACCTACTTCGGCAGCAGCGCCGAGGCGGGCAGCCGGGTCATCGCCGCATCGGACGACCCGGGGCGGCTCGCCCGGTCCGCCTACACCTTCCTTCACCTGCCGATGGTCGCGGGCATCGTCGTGTCGGCCGTGGCCGACGAACTCGTGATCCACCACCCGGGCGGCCACATGGCGCCCGGAACGGCGACCGCCATCCTGGGCGGCCCCGCGCTCTTCCTCATCGGGCACGCGCTGTTCAGGCGGGCGTGTGGGGCGTGTCCCACGGTCGCATCTCGCGGGGGTGCTCGTCCTCGCCGCTCTCGGGGCGATCGCCCCGCCGGCGCCACCCCTCGCGCTCGCAGCGTGCGCCACCGCGACCGTGGCGGGCGTCGCCGTCTGGGCGGCCGTCGTCCGCAGTGGCGAGCCGCAGGCCGCCTAGACGTGCTCCATGACGATGACCGCGGTGGTGTCGGGTTCGAGTGCCTCGAAGATGTGGGGGGCGTCGCCGGGATAGGCGATGTAGTCGCCCGGCCCGAGCTCCACCGGTTCCTCCGCGGGCCCGGCCAGGGCGCGTCCGGTGCCGATGAGCAGGTGCTCGACGGTGCCGGCCATGTGCGGGTCCGAGGTGCGCGGCGGGCCCGGCTGGGCCGAGATCCGGTAGAGGTCGCGCCGCGCGTTGGGCGGGCACGACGCCAGCAGGGTGGCCGCATAACTGGCCTGCTCGGAGTAGGTCGCGGGCCCCTCCCCCGCCCGGATCACCCGTACGGCCGGCCGGGGCGGGTCCACGAGGCGGCTGAACGGCACGCCGAGGGCGACCCCGAGCGCCCACAGCGTCTCCACGCTCGGGTTGCCGACGCCCGACTCAAGCTGGGAGAGCGTGGACTTGGCGATGCCCGCGCGCTTGGCCAGCTCGGTCAGCGACAGGCCGGCCCGCTCACGCTCCTTGCGGATCGACCCGGCGATGAGCGTGATCAGGTCGAAGGGCGGCCTCTCCCCCATGTGTTCGCTCCACACTTCCACTTGTTCGACTTGACGAACACCATCATCGTTGTTCACTCTACTGGACATGCATTCGCTCTGGCGAACACTTGATCGCGGCACGCTCCGCGACATCGCCCTGGTGTGCCTCGCCGACGCCATGGTGGGCGCCGCGTTCGGCGCGATCAGCGTGTCCGGCGGCCTGCCCGCGTGGGTGCCGGTCGTCATGTCCCTGCTGGTGTTCGCCGGAGGGGCGCAGTTCGCCGCGGTCGGCGTGGTGCTGTCCGGCGGCGCCCCGATCGCCGCCGTCGCGGCCGGTCTGGTGCTGAACGCGCGCCTGCTGCCGTTCGGCTTCGCGATCGGCGACGTCCTCGGCGGCCGGTGGTGGACCCGGCTCACCGGCGCGCACCTCATGACGGACGAAGCGGTGGCCTTCGTGCTGCGCGACGGCGATCCCCGGCGGCGTCACGCGGCGTTCTGGGCCTGCGGGCTCGGTCTGTTCGTGAGCTGGAACGCGGCCGTCGTGCTCGGCGCGCTGGCCGGGCGCGGCATCGGCGACACCGGCGCCCTGGGGCTGGACGCGGCCTTCCCCGCCGTGTTGCTCGCCCTCGTGCTGCCCTCCCTGACGGAACGGAACGCCCGGACCGCCACCCTGCGGCGAGCCTGCCTTCTGGGTGGGGTGGTCGCGGTGGCGGCCACGCCGTTCCTGCCCGCGGGCCTGCCGGTGCTGCTCGCCCTGACCGGTCTCGTGCTCGCCGTACGGACCCCTTCCGGTGCGGAGGTCCCATGCCCCTGATCGCCGTCCTCGCGCTGGCCGCCGGCACCTACGCGTTCCGCCTGGCCGGGCCGGTGCTGCGGCACCGGCTGCGTTTGCCCGGCCGCCTGCGTCACCTGCTGTCCGTCGCCGCGACCGTGCTGCTCATCGCCTTGGTGGCGACCTCGGCCCTCACCGAGGGGCAAGGCTTCGCCGGATGGGCCAGGCCCGCCGGGGTGCTCGTCGCCGGGATCCTCACGCTGCGGAAGGCGCCGTTCCCCCTGATCGTCGTCCTCGCCGCCGCCACCACCGCGATCCTCCGCCTCCTCGGCGTCCCCTGATCAGCGAAGGCGTCAGAAAAGAGAAAGATTGGGCAGCGGCTTTCCCGCCGTCTCGATCAGGCTTTCCGCTAGTCGATCTCGTTGCGGCGACGGCGTAGCGCGCCAAAGTCCCTGAAGGTGTTACCGAACTGGGCTCTGAGCACCTCTTCGATCACGTAGTGCCCGCCCGAAGAGGTAGGCCGCAGCCCTGGTGAGCCAGCACGGCCGACGCGCCCAGGACCCGAAGATCGCCAGCGCTTCGACCCCCGGGACATCGGCGAACTCCTGCTCTATGAACGCGTGCGGCCCGAACGACAAGGTCAGCAGTTCGGTGAGCGGCTTGGCATATCGGCCGTGCGCCTTGGCGCGAAGCAGATGCGCTCTGCCCACTCGGCGATCGAGGAGGAGCCCTGCCTCCACAGGCGACCCGCGAGTTCGGTCAGAGAGAACTCCCGCTCCGGCTGGAGGTACAGCAGTGCGAGCAGCTCCGCCTGGTGCCGGGAACGGAAGATCGGCAACAACGGCGGCGCTTCACTACGCATAGATGCAAGTCATCACCCATCTAAGTGGAGCTTCCGGGTGCTTGAGGCCTCGGGGACGACAAAAAGGGCGGTCGATCGACCGCCCTTGAGGTGTTGTGGAGCTATGGGGACTCGAACCCCAGACCCCTTCCATGCCATGGAAGTGCGCTACCAGCTGCGCTATAGCCCCTTGCGACGGAGCCAGTGTATAGGAGTCCGCGCGGCTGCGGTAATCGGACGAGCCGATGTCACATAACGGCGGGCATGATACGTCTGGCATGTCATGACCATCGAAGTCTTCACCGCGCACCGGAGCCTGCTCGCGGGCGTGGCCTACCGCATCCTCGGCAGCGCCGCGGACGCCGAGGACGTGGTCCAGGAGGCGTGGCTGCGCTGGGCGGAGGTGGACGCCGCGTCGGTGGCCGACCCGAAGGCCTACCTCGTGCGCGTCACCACCAACCTCGCCATCGACCGGCTGCGCCGGGTGCGGGCCAGGCGGGAGGCGTACGTCGGGCCCTGGCTGCCCGAGCCGATCATCGGCGCGCCGGACTCCGGGGACGCCGCGGAACACGCCGACAGCATCGAGCTGGCCCTCCTCGTCGTGCTGGAGACGCTGTCCCCGCTGGAACGGGCCGTGTTCGTCCTGCGGGAGGCGTTCGGCTTCTCCCATGGCGAGATCGCCGAGATCCTCGGCCGGGGCGAGCCCGCCGTACGGCAACTGGCCAGGCGCGCCCGCGACCACGTGCGCGAGCGCAGGCCGCGCTTCGACGTGGACCGGCGGGAACGGCGCACGATCACCGAGCGCTTCATCGCGGCCTGCACGGAAGGGGACATCGAGGGCCTGACGGCGCTGCTCGCCGCGGACGTGCGCATGGTGGGCGACGGCGGCGGCAAGGCGCGGGCGCCCCTGCGGGAGGTGACCGGCGCCATGCGGGTCGCCCGCTTCCTCCTCGCGATCGCGAGCGCGGAGGGCCGCAAGCGCTTCCTGGCCTCCATCGGCGCCAGCCCCGGCGAACGGATGGAGGTGGGGATCGCCGAGGTCAACGGCGGGCCCGCGATCGTCGCCTGGCTGGACGGCCGTCCCGTCACGGTCATCTCGCTGGTGATCAACGACGGACTGGTGGACACGGTCTACCTCATCGCCAACCCCGACAAGATGTCACGGATCGGGGCTCCGGATGCGTCCGGGAGTGCATGACAGAAAACATCACCATTGTGGGCGGCGGGCTCGCCGGCCTGACCGCCGCCATCGCCTGCGCGGAGGGCGGCGCGACCGTCGTCCTGCACGAGGCACATCACACCCTCGGCGGGCGCGCCCGCTCCACCGCCGCGCCGTACGTCGCCAACGACGGCACCCACGCCTTCTACGCCGACGGCCGGCCCTGGCGGTGGCTGGACGAGCGGGGGCTGGTCCGGCCGTACGCGGCAGTGCGGCCGGGGCACCTGGCCAGGGCGCGGTTCCGCCGCGACGGGAGGCTGACCGTACGGCCCCCGGCGGGGGTGCTGCGGATGATGGCCGGCCGGGCCGAGGCGCCGGTGGACGAGGACTTCGGCTCCTGGGCCACCCGGCGCTTCGGCGCCGAGGCCGCACGGGCCGCCGCCGGCATGCTGGGCATCGTCACCTACGAGTCGGACCCCGGCCGGCTGTCGGCGGCCTTCGCCTGGGAGCGGTTCCGGCGGGCGTTCGGCCCGCGCTACCCGGCCGTGCGCTACGTGATCGGCGGCTGGGGACGGGTGATCGACCGGATGGCGGCGCGGGCGCGCGACCTCGGCGTACGCATCGAGACCGGGTCGCGGCTCGACCGGCTGCCGGAGGGGCGGGTGATCGTGGCCACCTCCCTCGACGCCGCCCGCGGCCTGCTGGGCGACGACTCGCTGCGCTGGGAGAGCGGCCGGGCGGTGCTGCTCGACCTCGCGGTGCGGGCCGACCGGCGCGACCTGTTCCTCGTCAGCGACCTGGACGAGGGCGGCTTCCTGGAGCGCTACACGCTGCCCGACCCGTCGCTGGCGCCCGAGGGCGAGAGCCTCGTCCAGATGGAGATGCCGATGCGTCCCGGCGAGTCGAGGGCCGCGGCGATCGCGCGGCTGGAGCGGATCGCCGACCTGGCCCTGCCGGGCTGGCACGAGCGGACGACCTGGCGCCGCGACGCCGTGGCCGCCGGGCGCACCGGCGCGCTCGACCTGCCCGGCGCGACGTGGCGCGACCGGCCTGCGGTGCGGCGCGGCGACGGCGTGTGGCTGGCCGGCGACCAGGTCGCGGCGCCCGGCCTGCTCGGCGAGGTCTCGATCAACAGCGCGCTCGCGGCGGCCGAGGCCGCGCTCGCCGCGCGGCCCCTGTCCCGGCGTGCGGCCTGACGGAACGCGAACGGGCCCTTCCCCAGGAGGGGAAGGGCCCGCGAGACATCATGACCTTGAGCTTCAGAACCCTTGCGCGAGCCGATAGTAGGCCTGGTTCCACCGCAGTTCCTTGGCGAACTGGCGCGGGGTGGTCGCCTCGTCGATGACGAGCAGCTCGACGCCGAGCATGTCGGCGAAGTCGGTCAGCTCCTCCGACCCGACGGCCGAGGAGAGCACCGTGTGGTGCGGGGCGCCCGCCGTGATCCACGACTCGGCGGAGGTGCGCAGGTCGGGCCGGGGCCGCCACACGGCGCGGGCGACCGGCAGGGCGGGCAGCGGCTCGGGCGGGGCGACCACGTCGATCTCGTTGGCCACCAGCCGGAACCGCTCGCCCATGTCGGACAGGCCGACCACCACGGCGGGGCCGGGGGCGGCGTCGAACACCAGCCGCACCGGGTCCTCCCGTCCGCCGATGCTCAGCGGGTGGATCTCGCACGACGGGGTGTCCGACGCGATCGTCGGGCAGACTTCCAGCATGTGCGCGCCGAGGATGAGCTCCTCGCCCGGGGTGAGGTGATAGGTGTAGTCCTCCATGAACGAGGTGCCGCCGGGCAGGCCCGCCGACATGACCTTGAGCGTGCGCAGCAGCACGGAGGTCTTCCAGTCGCCCTCGCCGCCGAAGCCGTAGCCCTCGGCCATGAGCCGCTGCACGGCCAGGCCGGGAAGCTGGCGCAGCCCGCCCAGGTCCTCGAAGTTCGTGGTGAACGCCTTGAAGCCCCCGCCCTCCAGGAAGTGCCGCAGGCCCAGCTCGATGCGGGCCGCGTAACGCAGCGACTCGTGCCGGTCCCCGCCCGCGCGCAGCTCGGGGGCCAGCCGGTAGAGGTCGTCGTACTCCTTGACCAGGGCCGACACGTCGGCGTCCGCGGCGGCGTCCACGGCCTCGACCAGCTCGTTGACGCCGTAGGTGTTCACCGACACGCCGAACCGGAGCTGCGCCTCGACCTTGTCGCCCTCGGTCACGGCGACGTCGCGCATGTTGTCGCCGAAGCGGGCCAGGCGCAGCGAGCCGATCTCGGCCCGGCCCGCCGCGGCGCGGGCCCAGGTGGCGATGCGCGCCGTCACCGCGGGGTCGCTCACGTGACCCGCGACGGTCTTGCGCGGCACGCCGAGGCGCGTCTGGATGTAGCCGAACTCGCGGTCGCCGTGGGCGGCCTGGTTGAGGTTCATGAAGTCCATGTCGATGGAGCTCCACGGCAGCTCCACGTTGGCCTGCGTGTGCAGGTGCAGCAGCGGCTTGCGCAACGCGTCCAGCCCGGCGATCCACATCTTGGCCGGGGAGAACGTGTGCATCCACGCGATCAGGCCGATGCAGTCGTCGTCACTGTTGGCCTCAAGGCAGACGCGGCGGATGGCCGCCGCGTCGGTGAGCACCGGCCGCCACTCGATCTCGAACGGCGCCGACTCCCCCAGGGCCTCGCCCAGCTGCTCGGCGATGCGCTGGGACTGCTCGGCCACCTGCCGAAGCGTGTCCTCGCCGTACAGGCCCTGGCTACCGGTCAGGAACCAAAGCTTCACAGGTGACTCCTCTGTCCATAGACGTTCTGATAGCGGTCGTACAAGCGGTCGATGTCACCCTGGGCGATCGGCAGGGGTTCGCCGAGCTGCCGGGAGATGTGCACGGTGCGGGCGACGTCCTCGCACATCACGGCGGCCTTGACGGCCGCCTTCGGCGAGCCGCCGATGGTGAACACGCCGTGGTTCTGCATCAGCACGGCGGGGGAACGGTGCCCGGTCAGGGTCGCGACGATCCCCTTGCCGATGTCGTCGTTGCCGATGAGCGCGAACGGCCCGACGGGGATCTCGCCGCCGAACTCGTCGGCCATCGCGGTGAGCACGCACGGGATCGCCTCACCACGGGCCGCCCATGCCGAGGCGTACGTGGAGTGGGTGTGCACGACCCCGTTGACCTCCGGCATGTGCCGGTAGACGTACGCGTGCGCGGCCGTGTCGCTGGACGGCGCCAGGTCGCCCTCGACGAGGTTGCCGTCGAGGTCGCAGACCACGATCGACTCGGGGGTCAGGTCGTCGTACGACACCCCGCTGGGCTTGATGACGAACAGGTCCTCGCCCGGCACCCGGCCCGACACGTTGCCGGCCGTCCAGGCGACGAGGTTGTATCGCACCAGTTCGGCGTGGAGCCGGCAGACTTCCCTGCGAAGTTCATCGATCATGCGCTGGCCTCGTTCCTGATCGCGCGGAGCCGGTGGAGCATCTCGCCGTCCGCGAAGTGGTCGTGCAACCTGCGATATTCGGCGTACAGCAGGTCGTAGGCGTCGGCCCGCCCGGCGTCGGGCACGTACGCCGCCGCCTCGCGCTTGCCCATCGCCGCCGCGGCGGCCGTGATGTCGGGGTAGGCGCCCGCCGCGACGGCGGCGTGGATGGCCGAGCCGAGGGCCGGCCCCTGGTCGGAGCCGATCACCGACAGCGGGCGGCGCAGCACGTCGGCGTACGTCTGCATGAGGAAGCGGTTCTTGAGCAGGCCGCCGGCGACCACGAACTCCTCGACCGGCACCCCGGCCGCCTCGAACGTCTCCACGATCGTGCGGGCGCCGAACGCGGTGGCCTCGATGAGCGCGCGGTAGACGTCCTCGGGCCGGGTGGCGAGCGTCTGCCCGACGATCACGCCGGACAGGGTGTGGTCGACCAGGACCGAGCGGTTGCCGCCGTGCCAGTCGAGCGCGACCAGCCCGTGCTGCCCCACGCGCTGCTCGGCGGCGAGCGAGGTCAGGTACTCGTGCAGGCCGACGCCCGCCTCCGCCGCCCGCTCGGCGTACGCGGCGGGCACGCAGTTGTCCACGAACCAGCCGAAGATGTCACCGACGGCGGACTGCCCGGCCTCGTAGCCCCACAGCCCGGGGACGATGCCGTCGCGCACCACGCCGCACATGCCGGGGACCTCGGCGAGCTGGTCGGAGCACATGACGTGGCAGGTGGAGGTGCCCATGATGGCCACCATCTGGCCCGGCCGCACGGCGTCGGCCGCGGCGGCGGTGACGTGGGCGTCGACGTTGCCGACCGCGACCGCGATGCCCTCGGGCAGTCCCGTCCACTCGGCGGCCCGCGCGGTCAGGCGACCGGCGAGCCCGCCGAGCGGCGCGAGCTCCTGGCCGAGCTTCCGGGTGAACCCGGAGAAGGCGGGGTTCAGCGCGGCCAGGAAGTCCTCGGACGGGTAGGCGCCGTCCTGGAAGACGGCCTTGTATCCGGCGGTGCAGACGTTGCGGGTCTCCACGCCGGTGAGCTGCCAGATGATCCAGTCGGCGGCCTCGATCCAGCGGTCGGCCCGGTCGTACATCTCCGGGTCCTCCTCCAGCAGCTGCAGGCCCTTGGCGAAGGCCCACTCGGAGGAGATCTTGCCGCCGTATCTCGGCAGCCACGCCTCGCCGCGCTCGGCGGCCAGCGCGTTGATGCGGTCGGCGTGCGGCTGGGCCGCGTGGTGCTTCCAGAGCTTCGGCCAGGCGTGCGGCCGCTCGGGGAACTCCTCGCACAGCGGACGGCCGTCGGCCGTGGCGGGCAGGATCGTGCAGGCCGTGAAGTCCGTGCCGATGCCGACGACCTGCTCGGCGGAGACCTGCGCGTCGGCCAGGGCCTTCGGCACGGCGTTGCGCAGCACGTCGATCCAGTCGGCCGGCGACTGCAGTGCCCAGTCGGGCGCGAGGCGGACCCCGGAGCCGGGCAGCGCGTCCTCGATCACGCGGTGGGCGTACTCGTGCACGGCGCTCCCGAGCTCCGCGCCGTCGCTCACCCGCACCACCACGGCGCGGCCGGACAACGTGCCGTAGTCCACACCGACCACATAGCGGTCATTGTTAACGCTCACACTCAACCTCCACAAGCTGTCGTGCCGACCGGGACGGGGCCGCCGACCGGCGGTGCGGCCGGCGGCCCGGGTTCCTGTCGATGTCTGAGGCCATCAGCGTGCGGTGCCTGCCCTGCGCTTGGTCCACACGTCGAACGCCACCGCGGCGAGCAGCACGGCACCCTTGACGAGCATCACCCGCTCACTGGGCGAGCCGATCAGCGACATGCCGTTGTTGATCACCGCCATGATCAGACCGCCGGTGATCGCGCCGACGACCTTGCCCACGCCGCCCTGGACGGCCGCGCCGCCGATGAAGGCCGCGGCGATCGCGTCCAGCTCGAAGCTGTTGCCCGCGGTGGGACCCGCCTGGTTGAGCCGCCCGGCGAAGATGACGCCGGCGATCGCGGACAGCACCCCCATGTTGACGAAGATCCAGAAGACGACCGACTTGACCTTGACGCCGGACATCACGGCCGCCTGGAGGTTGCCGCCGATCGCGTAGATCTGCCGACCGAAGACGGTGCGGTTGGCCATCAGCGAGTACGCCAGCACGAGCACCGCCAGCAGCACGAGCACCCACGGCAGGTTCTTGAAGCGGGCGAGCTGCACGACGAGGAAGAGGATCAGCGCGGCTCCGGCCGCCATCTTCAGCACGAACAGCGCCAGGGAGTCGACCGTCTGGCCATACCCCTTGCGCGCGCTGCGGCTGCGCCACTGCGCGAGGACCATGCCGGCGATCGCGACGATGCCGATCAGCAGGCTGAACAGGTCGGCGCCCCCGAGCGGGCCGAGGCCGATGTTGCCCAGCCAGCCGTCGGTGAAACCGTTGGCCAGTGTCCGGACCTGGTCGGGGAACGGGCCGATGCCCTGGTTGCCCAGCACGGTCAGGGTCAGCGCCCGGAAGAGCAGCATGCCGGCCAGCGTGACGATGAACGCGGGGATGCCGAAGTAGGCGATCCAATACCCCTGCCAGGCCCCGATCAGCGCACCGGCCACGAGCGTGATCAGCAGGGCCAGCGGCCAGGGCACGCCCATGTTCACCATGAGCACGGCGGCCAGCGCGCCGGTGACGGCGACCACCGAGCCGACCGACAGGTCGATGTGCCCCGCGATGATGATCAGGATCATCCCGATCGCGAGGATCAGGATGTAGGAGTTCTGGACGATGATGTTGGAGATGTTCTGCGGCTGGAGCAGCGCGCCGTCGGTCAGCACCGAGAACAACGCGATGATCAGCGCGAACGCGATGTAGATGCCGCTGGAGCGCAGGTTGAGCGACAGCCCGCCGAGCGACACCCGGCCCGGCCGCCCCGGCGCTCCCCCGCCGCCCTTGGCGCCGACCTCGATGTCGGCGGGCGTGATGCTGCTCATGCGAGCGACTCCTGTCCCTTGGTCATGAGATACATGAGGCGTTCCTGTGTGGCCTCCTCGCGCGGCACCTCGCCGGTGACGCGCCCCTCCGAGAGCGTGTAGATGCGGTCGCAGAGACCGAGCAACTCGGGCAGTTCAGACGAGATCACCAGCACGGCCTTGCCCTGCTCCGCCAGACGGTTGATGATCACGTATATCTCGTACTTGGCGCCGACGTCGATGCCCCGGGTCGGCTCGTCGAGGATCAGCACGTCAGGCTCGGTCAGGATCCACTTGGAGAGCACGACCTTCTGCTGGTTGCCGCCGCTCAGCTTGCCGACGACGCTGTCGACGTCCGGCGCCTTGATGTTCATGCTCGCGCGGAACTGCTGGGCGACGCGGTACTCCTCGTACTCGTTGACCCAGCCCCGCCTCGACAGGCCCTTCAGCCACGCCGCGCTGATGTTGCGCTTGATGTCCTCGATCAGGTTGAGGCCGTACCGCTTGCGGTCCTCGGTGGCGTAGGCGACGCCGTGCCTGATCGCGTCCTGCACGGTGCGGATCTCGATCGGCCTGCCGTCCTTGAAGATCCTGCCGGAGATGTGCACGCCGTACGTCCGGCCGAACACGCTCATCGCCAGCTCGGTGCGGCCGGCGCCCATCAGCCCGGCCAGGCCCACGATCTCACCCCGCCGCAGCGTGAGCGAGGCCCCGTCGACCACCTTCCTGCCGGGCTGGCTGGGGCTGTAGACCGTCCAGTCCTCGATCCGGAACGCCTCCTCGCCGATCGCCGGCGTACGCGGCGGGAAGCGGTTGTCGAGGGCGCGGCCGACCATCCCCGAGATGATGCGGTCTTCGGTCACGTCGCCCGAGGCCATGTCGAGCGTCTCGATCGTGCGCCCGTCCCGGAGGATCGTGACGGAGTCGGCGATCGCGATCACCTCGTTGAGCTTGTGCGAGATGATCACGCAGGTGATGCCCTCGTCCCTGAGCCCGCGCAGCAGGTCGAGCAGGTGGGCCGAGTCCTCGTCGTTGAGCGCCGCGGTCGGCTCGTCGAGGATGAGGAGCTTCACCTCCTTCGACAGCGCCTTGGCGATCTCCACGAGCTGCTGCTTGCCCACGCCGATGTCGGAGACGGTCGTGGTCGGGTTCTCCCGCAGGCCGACCCGTTTCAGCAGCTCGCCTGCTTCGTAGTTGGTGCGGTTCCAGTCGATGAAGCCGCGTGTGGCCCGCTCGTTGCCGAGGTAGATGTTCTCCGCGATCGACAACTGCGGGCACAGCGCCAGCTCCTGGTGGATGATGACGATTCCGGCGTGCTCGCTGTCGCGGATGCCGCCGAACTCGCAACGCTTGCCCTCGAAGGTGATCTCGCCGTCGTACTGGCCGTGGGGATAGACCCCGGACAGCACCTTCATCAGCGTCGACTTGCCGGCGCCGTTCTCGCCGCAGATCGCGTGGATCTCTCCCCGCCGCACCGCCAGATTGACGTCCTGCAGCGCCTTCACCCCGGGAAACGTCTTGGTGATCCCGCTCATCCGCAAGATGTGCTCGGTCATGTGCCCCCCGCTCAGGGAGGGCCCGGGGACTGCTCCCCGGGCCCCGATCCCTACTTGAGCTGGTCCTCTGTGTAGTAGCCGCTGCCGATGATGACGTCCTTGTAGTTGTCCTTGTCGACGACCACCGGGTCGAGCAGGTACGACGGAACGACCTTGTTGCCGTTGTTGTAGTCCGTGGTGTTGTTCACCTCGGGCTGCTGGCCCTTCAGCACCGCGTCGGCCATCTTCACGGTCTGCTCCGCGAGCTTGCGGGTGTCCTTGAAGATGGTGGAGTACTGCTCACCGGCGATGATCGACTTGACCGAGGCGAGTTCGGCGTCCTGGCCGGTCACGACCGGGTACGGCTGGCCGCTGGTGCCGTAGCCGGAGCTCTTGAGCGCCGACAGGATGCCGATCGAAAGACCGTCGTACGGCGACAGCACGCCGTCGACCTTGGTGCCGCCGGTGTAGGTCTTGGTGAGGATGTCCTCCATGCGCTTCTGCGCCGTGGCGGGGTCCCACCGCAGGATGGCGGCCTGCTTGAAGTCCGTCTGGCCGCTCTTGACCTTCAGCGTGCCGTCGTCGATCTTCGGCTGGAGCACCGACATCGCGCCGTTCCAGAAGAAGGTGGCGTTGTTGTCGTCGGGCGAGCCGCCGAACAGCTCGACGTTGAACGGGCCCTTCTTGCCGGCGTCGACGCCGAGGCCCTTGAGCAGCGAGTTCGCCTGCTGCACGCCGACCTTGAAGTTGTCGAAGGTGGCGTAGTAGTCGACGTTCGGGCTGTTGCGGATGAGCCGGTCGTAGGCGATGACCGGGATCTTGTTGTCCGCGGCCTCCTGCAGCTGCGAGGTGAGCGCGGTGCCGTCGATCGAGGCGATGATCAGGAGCTTGGCGCCCTTGGTGATCTGGTTCTCGATCTGGTTGACCTGGGTGGGGATGTCGTTCTCGGCGTACTGGAGGTCCACCTGGTAGCCCAGGGCCTCAAGCTGCTGCTTGACGTTGTCGCCGTCGTGGATCCAGCGCTCCGACGACTTCGTCGGCATGGTGACGCCGATCAGGGCCCCGGCGTTGCCGGCCCCGGAGGACGCGGACGCCTCCGTGTCCACCGTCTTCTGGCTGGAGCCGCAGGCGGTCATGGTCGCGGCGAGCGCGATGGCGGACACCACGCCCCCGATTCGTAGCAACCTCATGTAGATCTCCTTGGGGGTCGCCGCACACCGGTGTGCGGCCGATTGAAGGATAGGACTTTCCGCACATCAGGGAACTCTGCGGCGTGAGCCACCTGAAAATACGCGCTGCAGGAGGATAAAGACAAAGAGCAGCAAACCGATAAAAATCTTGGTCCACCAGGAGCTGAGCGTGCCCTCGAAGCTGATGATCGTCTGGATCAGTCCCAGCACGAGCACACCGAGCACGGTGCCGAAGAGGAAGCCGCTCCCGCCGGTCAGCAGCGTGCCGCCGATGACGACCGCCGCGATCGCGTCCAGCTCCATGCCCACGGCGCTCAGGCCGTAGCCCGACAACGAGTAGAAGGCGAACAGCAGGCCGCCGAGCGCCGAGCAGAACCCGCTGATCGTGTAGACCGCGATCTTCGTACGGGCCACGGGCAGACCCATGAGCAGGGCCGACTGCTCGCTGCCGCCGGTCGCGTAGACGTTGCGGCCGAGCCGCGTGTAGTGCAGCACGTACGCCCCGATCAGCACGACCACCACCGCGATCACCGCGCTCGGGGAGACCGACAGGTCGCCGCCGAGGTTGATCCGCGACTGGGCGATGTCGGTGAACGTCGGGTTGTCGATCGGGATCGACTCTGTGCTGATCGTGTAGCACAGGCCGCGGGCGAGGAACATCCCGGCCAGCGTGACGATGAACGGCTGGATCTCGAAATAGTGGATGATCGCGCCCATCGCCAGGCCCAGCACCGCGCCGATCACCAGCACCAGCACCATGACCGCGTACGCCGGCCAGCCGTCCTTGAGCAGGCTGGCGCTCAGCATCGTGGCCAGCGCGACCACCGAGCCGACCGACAGGTCGATGCCGCCGGTGAGGATCACGAACGTCATGCCGACCGCGACGACCAGCAGGAACGCGTTGTCGATGAAGACGTTGAGGATGATCTGCCCGGTGGCGAAGTTCTGGTAGCGGATGCCGCCCGCCACGAACATGGCCACGAACAGGCCCGCGGTCACCAGGACCGGGATGTACTTCTGCGGGATCGCACGGCGGCGGTCCAGCAGACCGGTGATGCCCGTCACGCCGTGACCCTCACCTTCTCTTCGGGCGCCGGGGACGCCGTGACCGGGCGTCTGCGGCGGTGGAACACCTTCGTGCGGAAGGCCGGGGACTGGATCAGGCAGACGATCGTCACCACGAGCGCCTTGAACAGCAGCGTCGTCTCCGGCGGAACGCCGATCGAGTAGATCGTGGTGGTCAGCGTCTGGATGATGAGGGCGCCCAGCACCGTGCCGCTGAGCGAGAACCGGCCGCCGGACAGCGGGGTGCCGCCGATGACGACGGCGAGGATCGCGTCCAGCTCGATCCACAGACCGGCGTTGTTGCCGTCGGCGCTGGAGACGTTCGAGCTGATCATCAGGCCCGCGATGCCGGCGCACAGCCCGCAGAACGCGTACACCGTCATGAGCACGCCGCGGGCGCTGATGCCGGCCAGGCGGCTCGCCTCGGCGTTGCCGCCGACCGACTCGATGAGCAGGCCGAGCGCCAGGCGCCGGGTGAGGAACGCGGTGAGGGCGAGCACGACCGCCACGACGATGATCCCGAACGGCAGCGTCAGCCAGTAGCCGCCACCGATCAGCTTGTACGGCGAGCTGTTGACGGTGGTGATCTGGCCGTCGGTGATGAGCTGGGCCAGGCCGCGCCCGGCGACCATCAGGATCAGCGTCGCGATGATCGGCTGGATGCCGATGCCGGCGACCAGGAAGCCGTTCCACGCGCCGAGGACCACCGACAGCACCAGCGCGAGGCCCACGGCCCCGAGCACACCGCTCACCGAGTTCTGGTCGGACAGGCCGCTGATGCGCAGGCAGGCCAGCGCGCCGGCGATCGCCACGACCGAGCCGACCGACAGGTCGATGCCGCTGGTGGCGATGACCAGCGTCATGCCGAGCGACACCAGAATCAAAGGCGCGCCGAACCGGAAGATGTCGATGAGGCTGCCGTAGAGGTGCCCCTCCTTCATCTCGATCTTGAAGAAGCCGTCGGTGAAGAAGAGGTTCAGCGCCAGCAGCGCGACCAGGACGACCACGGGCCAGAACAGGCGGTGCTTGAGGATCCGGCTCATGATCGGGCTCCGCTCGCGATCGTCTCCGTCAGAGTGTCGGTGGTCAGGCCCTCGTCGTTGTCCAGCTCGGCGACCAGCCGGCGGTCGCGCAGCACGCCGACCCTGTGGCTGAGCCGCAGCACCTCCTCCAGCTCGGCGGAGATGAACAGCACGGCCATCCCGCCGTCCGACAGCTCGGCGACCAGGCGCTGGATCTCGGCCTTGGCTCCGACGTCGATGCCGCGCGTGGGCTCGTCGAGGATGAGCAGGCGGGGCTCCAGGATGAGCCAGCGGGCCAGCAGCACCTTCTGCTGGTTGCCGCCGCTGAGGTTCTTGATGAGCTGGTCGGGGTTGGCCGGGCGGATGTTCAGCGCGGCGATGTACTTGTCGACCAGCTCGTCCTGCCTGCGCCGCGGGATCGGCCGGGTCCAGCCGCGGGAGGCCTGCAGGGCGAGGACGAGGTTCTCCCGCACCGTCAGGTCGGGGATCAGCCCCTCGGCCCGCCGGTTCTCCGAGCAGAAGGCCAGCTTCCGGGAGACCGCGGATCGCGGCGTACGCAGGTTGACCGGCTCACCGTCGATCTTCAAAGAGCCCGTGCCCGCGTGGTCGGCCCCGAACAGCAGCCGGGCGATCTCCGTACGGCCCGAGCCGAGCAGCCCGGCGAGGCCGACGACCTCGCCCTCGTGGATGGTCAGTGTGAACGGCTGGATGGCGCCGGTGCGGCCCAGCTTCTCGGCCTCGACCAGCGGGGCGCCCTCGCGGGCCGGCGGGCGCTCCTCCAGCTTCTCCAGGTCGGCCAGCTCCCGGCCGATCATCTTGCCGATCAGCTCGACCTGGCTCAGCTCGCTGGTGAGGTACTCCCCCACGAGCGTCCCGTTGCGCAGCACCGTCATCCGGTCGGAGATCTCGTAGATCTGGTCGAGGAAGTGCGAGACGAACAGGATCGCGATGCCCTGCTCCTTGAGCCTGCGCATCACCCGGAAGAGCTGGGCGACCTCGCCCGCGTCGAGGCTGGAGGTGGGCTCGTCGAGGATGAGCACCTTCGCGTCGATGTCGACGGCCCGCGCGATCGCGACCATCTGCTGGATCGCCAGCGAATACGACGACAGGGGCGCCGACACGTCGAGATCGAGCTCGAGCCGGGCGAGGATCTCCTCGGCCCGGCGGCGCATCGCCTTCCACTGGATGCGGCCGAAGCGGCGGGGCTCACGGCCGATGAAGATGTTCTCCGCCACCGACAGGTTCGCGCAGAGGTTGACCTCCTGATAGACGGTGCTGATGCCCGCCTGCTGCGCGGCGAGAGGGCTGGAGAAGGCGACCGGCCGGCCCTCCAGCTCGATCTCGCCCGCGTCGATGTCGTAGACGCCGGTAAGCACCTTGATCAAGGTGGACTTGCCGGCGCCGTTCTCTCCCATCAGCGCGTGGACTTCGCCCGGAAGCAGCCGGAAGTCGACGCCGTCCAGTGCCTTCACGCCGGGGAACTGCTTGCCGATCCCGCTCATCCGCAGGATCGGCGCGGGTGCGGCCATGCGGCGCCCCTTCCTCTGTCTCTCGATCCTCGCCTCGTCGTGGGGCGGGCCGCCCCGGTGGCGGGGCGGCCCGGAACCCGATCAGTACTTACGGTTGGGCAGAGCCTCCGCGGCCTGCTCCTGGGTGAAGGTGGTCTCCTCGGTGACCACCCGCTGGGGCACCTGCTCGCCGGCGACGACCTTCTTGGCGAGGTCCATCAGCTGGGTGCCGAGCAGCGGGGAGCACTCGACGATGAAGTTGATCTTGCCGTCGGCGAGGGCCTGCATGCCGTCGTGCACCGCGTCGACAGTGATGATCTTGATGTCCTTGCCCGGGACCTTGCCCGCGCCCTCGATCGCCTCGATGGCGCCGAGGCCCATGTCGTCGTTGTGCGCGTACAGCACGTCGATGTCGGGGTTGGACTTCAGGAAGGCCTCCATGACCTCCTTGCCCTTGGCGCGGGTGAAGTCGCCGCTCTGCGAAGCGATGATCTTGAACTTCGGATCGGCGGAGATGACCTCCTGGAACCCGGACTTGCGGTCGTTGGCGGGCGCGGAGCCGGTGGTGCCCTCAAGCTGGACGATGTTCACGTCGTCCTTGCTGTCCTTGTACTGGTCGACCAGCCACTGACCGGCCTTCTTGCCCTCCTCGACGAAGTCGGAGCCGAGGAAGGTCTTGTACAGGCTGGTGTCCTTGGAGTCCACGGCCCGGTCGGTGAGGATGACCGGGATCTTCGCGTTCTGGGCCTCCTTGAGCACGGTGTCCCAGCCCGACTCGACGACCGGCGAGAAGGCGATCACGTCGACCTTCTGCTGGATGTAGGACCGGATCGCCTTGATCTGGTTCTCCTGCTTCTGCTGCGCGTCGGAGAACTTCAGCTCGACTCCGGCGGCCTTCGCGGCCTCCTGGATGTCCTTGGTGTTGGCGGTGCGCCAACCGCTTTCCGCGCCGACCTGGGCGAAGCCCATCACGAGCTTGCCGTCGTCGGCGCCGCCGCCGACGGACGAGTCGCCGCCGTCGCTGCTGCTGCAACCGGCCATCGTCAGGGCCGTGGCACCGGCCAGGATCAGTGCCGAGAACCTCTTCAACACTTGGGGGGGATCCTTTCTAAAGTTAGCGCTAACACCTTGGGCGCAGCGCTGCTCATCCAATGTGTTTCCGTACGGCTAGCGCGCGGCCGTGCTTCCCCTGAGCACGAACTGGGGAGGCACGACGAGACGCTCGTGGGGCAGCGCCTCGCCCGACTCGATCTGCCGGAGCAGCACGTCGATGCTGCGCCTGCCTACGGCCCCGAAGTCCTGTCGGATGGTGGTGAGCGGCGGGGAGAAGAACTCCGACTCAGGGATGTCGTCGAAGCCCACGATGCTGATCTGCTCGGGTACCTTCACCCCCTCCTCCGTGAACGCGCGCAGAAGGCCGAGTGCCATCTGGTCATTGGCGACGAACACCGCGGTGACGTCGCCGGCCATCGCGGCGAGCTCCTTGCCGGCCCGGTAGCCCGAACGCGGGCTCCAGTCGCCGGTCAGCATGCCGGGAATGGGCCGCCCCGCGGCGGTCAGAACCGCGCGCCAGCCCTCGATGCGCCCCTCGGCCTCCAGCCAGTCCGCCGGGCCGCTGACATGCCAGACGGTCTCGTGCCCGAGGTCGAGCAGGTGCGAGGTCGCCAGCCTGGCGCCCTCCACCTGGTCGACGCTCACCACGGAGACCTCGCCCTGATGCCAGCCCTCGACGGCCACGGCGGGCATGCCCGCCGGCAGGTCGTCGAGCGCCCGCGCCGCCGACCGCTGCGGGGCGACGACGACGATGCCGTCCACACCTTGCTCGGCGAGGTAGCCGATCGCGTCGTTGACCCCGGCCCTGTCGATGGTCCGAAGGCTCACGATGCTGACGAAGTAACCGGCGTCCCGTGCCGCCTGCTCGATTCCGTATACCGTGCTCGCCGGGCCGTACAGCGTCGTGTCGAAGCTGACCACGCCCAGCGTGCGCGAGTGCTTGGTGACCAGGGCCCGGGCGACGAGGTTGCGACGATAACCGAGCTGGTCGATGGCCCGCATGACCCGGGTGCGGGTCTCGGCGCGGACGTTCGGATGGTCGTTGAGCACCCGCGAGACCGTCTGATGCGACACTCCGGCCAGCCTGGCCACGTCGGCCATGACGGGCGGGCGACGGTCGACGTTGGGTCCCACTGGTGCTCCTCTCAACTGCTTGGGAAGACTGTGAGCGTTAACACGACCCTCCGTCAAGGCGATGAGGGATTACGGTCCGGTCACACCGACACATCCTGGTAACACGCTATTGACGGACATGTCGCATAGCCCTTAACTGATGGCCGAATCCCCGTTGTTAGCGCTCACTTTGCAACCATCTCGTAATGAGAACGTTAACAGCACCCGGAGTGCCCCTCGAATGAGCAGAAAGGCCTGGCCACCGGCCTTATCGGCGGCCATCGTGAGCGGCGTCGTCAGCGCCGTCGTCCTGGGTCCAGGCGTCCAGGGTCACCGCCGCGCCGGATGTCGAGCAGGTCGGCCTGTTCGCGCTGTCCGCACTGTCCGCGCGGAACGGCACGCCGATCGCGGCCGGCGCGGCGGCCTCCTTCAGGGCCTGACGCCGGTGCTCTCCCGCACCACGAGCTCGGGCTCCACCATGCGCCGCGCCTCGCCCTCCACCCCGGCGATGCAGTCCAGCAGGAGCTGGAACGCCTGCCGGCCGACCTCGCCGAAGTTCTGCCGCACGGTGGTCAGCGGCGGCCAGAAGTAGGCCGCCTCGGGGACGTCGTCGAACCCGACGACGCTCACGTCGTCGGGGACCCGCCTGCCCGCCTCCCGCAGGGCCCGCAGCACGCCCATCGCCATGTGGTCGTTGGCCACGAAGACCGCCGTCACCTCGGGCTCACGGGCGAGCCGCTTGCCGATCTCGTAGCCGGAGTGGGCGGTCCAGTCGCCGACCAGCGGCTCGGGCACCTCCCTGCCCTCCGCCTCCAGCGCCGACCGCCAGCCTGCCACCCGGCCGTTCGCGTCGATCCAGTTGGGCGGGCCCGACAGGTGCCAGACCGTACGGTGACCCAGACTGAGCAGATGGCGGGTGGCGCGGGCGGCACCGGCGTACTGGTCCACCGCCGCGACCGGCACCGGCACCGGCAGGTCCGTTCCGCCGCCGACGTCGACCACCGGGAGCCCCTGGGGAAGGTGGCGCAGCCCCTCGGCGGCCGACTCGTGCGGCGCGACGACGATGACGCCGTCCACGGACTGGGACCGCAGGCGGTCGATGCCCCGGGTGATCCAGCTTCGGTTGAGCGCGGGCAGGCTGGCGATGCTGACCAGGTAGTCGCTGTCCCTTGCCGCCTGCTCGATGCCGAAGAGCGTGGAGGCCGGGCCGTACAGGGTGGTGTCGAAGCAGACGACCCCCAGCACACCCGAGCGGCCGGTCACGAGGACCCGCGCCGCCGAGTTGGGCCGGTAGTCGAGCTCGCGGACCGCCGCGAGGACGCGCGCCCGGGTCTCCGGGCGCACCTTCTCCGGAGCGTTCAGCACTCTCGACACCGTCATCGCCGACACTCCTGCCAGCTCCGCGACGTCCTCCATGACCGCCGCCTTCGGGCGTTCGGTCGGGCTCTCTCCAGGCCGGACCTTCGTCATCCGCCGCGCCCCGCTCATTCTGGTCAGGTTTCCTGAGTGATTGCGATAACAGCGGGCCGCGCCACCACAACGGTGATCACTGTGCGTCACGAGCCCGGTGAGGAACGTTCCGCCTGGCGACCACGTGTGCGCACGTGCCCAGCTCATGGTATCGCTAACAGCTCCCGCTCCCCTTGTGTTGGTGCGGAGCGTCACGAAGTTCCCCCCTGGCGAGCCAGGCGAGGGCGCACAGGAGCACCATCGCCCCGCCCACCTGTACGGTGGACATCCTCTCCCCCAGCAGCACGATGCCGATGACGGCGGCGACGAGTGGTTCGAGCAGGGAGAGGACCGCCGCCGTGGTGCCGCCGACGACGCGCAGCCCCGCGAAGAACAGCCCGTACGCGAGGGCCGTCGGCACGGCCGCCAGATAGCCGAGCAGCAGCACGCTGGTCACCATGCTGGTCACGGTGTGCCCGGCGGGCAGCAGCCCCCCGGACGCGGCGAGCGGCAGCAGGCAGGCCGCGCCCCCGGCGAACCCCCACACTGCCACGCCGTCGGCGGGCATCCGGCGGGTCGTGAGGGTGACGCAGGAGTAGGCCGCCGCAGACAGCAGCGAGTAGCCGGCTCCGGCCGGGGTGACGGTCTGCGCGCCGCCCGTGAGCATGGCGAGACCCGCGACGGCGAGCGCGGCGCACCCGAGGCCGGTGCGGCCCAGCCGTTCGCCCAGAAAGATCCGGCCGCCGGCCGCCACCAGGAGCGGAGCCGCGCCCATCGTGATCATGGTGGCGACCGCGACACCGGCCTCGGCGATGGCCGCGAAGTAGGCCGCCTGGCACACCGCCATCGCCGGGCCGACGAGCAGCACCACCCGCCAGGAGGGCCGGCTGCGGGCGACGGCGAGCAGGAGCACCGCGCCGCAGGCGAAGCGCCAGAACGACACGGCGACGGGACTCAGCTGTCCCGCACCGTGCAGCAGCGCCCCCGCCGCTCCCCCGGTTCCCCAGGCGACCGCGGCGGTGGACACGTAGACAAGGCCCTGCCGTACGGACAGGGCTGGAGCATGGTTCATCGACGTCTCTCCAGTGAGGTGGGCCCGATTCCCGCAGGCGGGCAGGGGCCACCGGCCGGGCCGCCCAGGCCCGGCTCACCGGATGGCGCCGCCCGCTAGCGGGCGGGGGGTGGAGAGACGATCAATGTCACGCGGGCACCGTAACGTGTCCGCACGGCCGTCCGCATCACCATTTGGGCACTTTCGGGGGTGCCGGTGCGCGTGACGGGACGCGGAAGGCTTAGTCTTACATCGTGGCAGCCCGAGGCGAGGTCAGGTCGCCTCGGGCTGTCCGCTTCACGAAGCCGAGGATGCGCGACCAGGCGTCGGCGCAGGCCTCCGCGAGCTCCGGGCGGCCCAGCTCGAAGAAGCTGTGCGGCGCTCCCGGATAGGTGACGAACTCGTGCGCCACCCCGGCGCCCTCCAGCGCCTCATCGAACGCGCTCACCACCTCGGCGGAGATGCCCTCGTCCGCGCCGCCGAACAGGCCCAGGATCGGCCCGCGCAGCTCGCCCGCCGTCTGGGTGGGGCCGGGGTTGCCGAAGAGCACGTCCGGATATCCGTAGAGACCGATCACCCCGGCGAATCCGAAGGCGGGCCTGGCCGTCATGAACGCGAGCCTCCCGCCGAAGCAGAAGCCGAGGGACACCACGTCCTCACCTCCTTCGGCCCGCAGGTGCGCGGCGCCGGCGGCGATGTCGGCGAACAGCCCGTCCCGGTGCGCCTTGCCCAGGTGCTCCATGAAGGGGAAGTCATCGGGCCTCGGATCGGTCCCGGCCGTACGCCCGAAATAGTCGATGGCGAGCGCGGTGTGGCCCTGCTCGGCGAGCCGTTCGGTGAGGCGCTCGTAGAACCCCGACAAACCGCGATTGTCCGGTAGGACGAGCACCGCGGAGCCGGACACCCGGCCGGGACGGGACAGGAAGGCCGCGAAGTTCGCGCCGTCGGCCGAGGTCAGCACGATGCGTTCGGACGTGACGGTCGTGATCGGAGAACCGCAGACGGGCGGCACGGCGTCGGGCTCGTAACACACGGGCGATATGCCTTTCATTGAGATTGGCGGATACGCCCGTGAGGCTACAATATATCTCGTCCATCATATCAGGACAAAATAAATTTCCGATTTCTCGGAAATAACAGGCCTGTCTCCTTTCGGGAGACGGGCCTGACTGCATCGGATCAGATCACCGGACCGGGCGTGTCCCGCGGCGGCACCGGACCGGTGCCGGGAGCGGGGCCCGTGCCGGGAGCGGGCGGGACCGGGCCGGTGCCGGGCGGCGGCAGCGGCGTCTCGCGCGGATACTCGGGGTTCACGGTGCGGGGCGGCATCGGCTCGCCGATGTCATAACCCGTGCCGCCGGCGCCGGGAGCGCGGCCCGTGTCGTCCTGCTGGTGCGGGCCGGGGACCTCGCCGCGCCAGCCGCCGGTCTCGCCGCCGCGCGTCTCGATGAACGTCTTGAAACGCTCCAGGTCGCCCTTGACCCGCATGCGGACGATCTGCAGGGCGTCGGCCGCCTTCTCCAGGAAGCCCTCGGGGTCGTACTCCATCTGCAGCGTGGCGCGCGTCGTGTCGCCGCCGATCCGGTGGAAGGTCACGACGCCGGCCTGCCGCGGCGTGTCCACCGAGCGCCAGGCCACCCTCTCGTCGGGGTGCTGCTCGGTGATCTCCGCCTCGAACTCGCGGCGGACGCCCGCGATCTCGACGACCCAGTCGGTGCGCGTGTCGCCGATCTGCTTGACCGACTCCACGCCCTCCATGAACTCCGGGAAGCTCTCGAACTGCGTCCACTGGTTGTACGCCGTGTGGATCGGGACATTCACGTCGACTGACTGCTCGATCGAGCTCATGCCTTCTCCTTCTCTCGTGGGTTGCCGCACTACGCCTGCCCTGAGAGATGGAGGTAAACCCGGCGGCCTCAGGGGCAGGGCGACCTGCGGCGCCCCTCGTGCCGCCCGGCCGGGCGGGCCAGCCGTGGCCGGGCCGCCTTGCCCCCGTCGCCCGTCCGCGCGTGCCGCGCCTTGCCGGCCGGCCGGCGCGCCTGTCCCGTGACCAGGTCGCGCACGCCCCGCGAGACGTGGTCGTCCCGGCCCCCGGCGGGCACGGGCGGGGTCTCGTCTTCGAGGGTGCGGTCGGCCGCCGCGTACCAGCCGGTCACCACCTGTACGGCGAGCGCCGCGAACAGCAGCACGAACGGCAGCGCCCACCCGCCGCTCACCTGGTGGAGCAGGCCGAACGTGATCGGTCCCGCGCCGGCGATGAGATATCCGGCGCTCTGCCCGAAGGCCGACAGCGCGGCGGTGCCCGCCGGCGTGCGGGTCCGCATGGCCAGCATCGCCAGCGCGAGCGGGAAGGTGCCCCCGCCGACGGCCACGAGGATCGACCACGCCCACAGCGCGTGCCCGGTGAGCAGGCCCGCGAAGCCGGCCGCGTACAGGACCGAGAAGGCGATCACCAGCGGGCGCTGGCCGGACAACCGGGTCGCCAGGGCGGGCACCGCCATGGAGACGGGGATCCCGAGCCCGGTGAACACGGCGAGGACCAGGCCGGCCTCCCCGGCGGTGTAGCCGTTGTCCCGCAGCAGCAGGGGCAGCCAGCCGAACATCACGTACGCGATGAGCGACTGCGAGCCGAAATATCCGGCCACGGCCCAGGCGAGCCTGCTGCGCAGGAGGCCGTCGGCTCCGGCCCTCACGGATGTGTCGCGCCGCTCCGGCTCACCGCGCCTGAGCGCGAGCCACGGAATCGCGGCCACGGCGGCCAGAGCCGCCCACACCCCGAGTGCCACGTGCCAGTTGCCTCCCGCGGCCTGCTGCACGGGAACGGTCGCGGCGGCGGCGACCATCGTCCCGGCCGCGAGGGCCGTCGAGTAGACGGTGGTCATCGCCCCCGCCCGCCGGGGGAAGTGCCTCTTGATCAGCGCGGGGATGACGACGTTGCCGACCGCGCCGCCCGCCAGCGCGACGGCGCTGGCCGCCATGAACGGCACGGCGGAGTCGGCGAGGGCGCGCGCGGCCTGGCCCGCCGCGAGCAGGACGATCGCCCCGAGCAGCAGCCGCTGCTCCCCCATCCTGCGCGACATGGCCGGCGTCAGCGCGCCGAACAGGGCGAAGCTCATCACCGGCAGGGTGGTGAGCAGCCCGGTCATCGCCGCCGACAGGCCCAGCCCCGCGCTCACCTGGTCGAGCACGGTCCCCACGCTGGTCACCGCGGTACGCAGGTTCAACGCGGCGAGGGCGATGCCCCCGGCGATCAGCCACGCCATCGATCCGCCGTGTGCTCGCAACGCGAGCACGCCCCTCCGCGTCACGACGGCACTCATCGCCGCAACATCTCCCCTCATCCGGTCATCCTACGATTGACACCATACCAAAGCCCTCATCGCTCTCATTTGTTCCAGCCTGGGAGAAGTTCTACGAACGCCGCACGCCGCGCAGCAGCCACAGCAGGCCGATCACGGGCAGCGCGAGCGGCACGAAGCCGTAGCCACTGCCGTACCCGGACCACACGGTGGCCTGCGGAAACGCGGCGGAGTCGGCCAGGCTCAGCGTGCCGACGACCAGCACCCCGGCCAGCTCGACCACGCAGGCGGCGACCGCGACGCGCCGTGCGCCGCGGGCCAGCGCCACCGTGAGCACGATGTAGACCACCCCGGCGAACGCCGACAGCACGTACGCCAGCGGCGCCTCGGCGAATCTCGTGGCGATCTGCACGGCGGCGCGTGAGGTCGCGGCCAGCGCGAAGATGCCGTAAACGGCGACGAGCACGCGTCCCGGCCCGGAGCGCACGGCCTCGCCGCCCCGGTCCTGCCCGGAGTGAGCACTCATGCGCCCGCGTTCCAGATCTGCAGCAGCCGCCCGGTCATGACGGCGACGGTGAAGGCGGCCACGGTGATGACCCCGGGGCCCCAGCGTGTGCGCTCCGCCCGGCCCCACCACATGGCGGCGGGCGGGATCACCACGGTGCCCAGCAGGTAGCCGATGAAGGTCGCCTTCTCCGTCACGTGGCCGAGATCGGCGAGCGCGAAGGCCGCCTGCGCGAGCACGGCGAGTTCGAGCAGCCCGAGCCCGGCCAGCAGCACCGGCCCCATCGGCCGGTTCCGTACGGCGGTGATCACGCTGACCAGTGCGAGCACCAGGGCGGCGCCGATCAGCCAGCCCGAGTAGGCGCCGTTCATGCCGCGCTCGGGGCGGGGATCACAGACATGGCCAGTAGGGTATCGGCCCCCGCGCCCGCCCCGCCGCACGGCCTCCCGGCGCCGCCTAGCGCCGTCGGGTCTCGGCGAGGAGCAGGTCGACCGCGTCCTCGGGCTTCCCCTTGACCGCGTACGCCCCCCGCTGGCGCGAGGCGGAGCTGCCCCGGCGCAGCGCCGCGTCGGCGAGCCCCGAGACGATCTCCCAGTCGCCCAGCTCCTCCAGGGTCGGCCGCAGCTCCTCCAGCATCCACGTGATGAGCCGCGGGGCCGGTTCGGGCCTGCTCGTCACCGGCGACAGCAGGTCGCCCTCCAGCCCGTCGCGGGCCGCCCGCCAGTTGGCCGCCCGCAGCAGCGCAAGGCGCTGCTCGCCGGCCGGCGGCTCACCCCGCTCCACGGCCTCGGTCTCCCTCGTCATGAGGGCGCGGAAGAGACCCGCGAGCAGCACCACGTCGTCCGCGAGCGGGCAGGAGTCGCAGATGCGCATCTCCACCGTCGGCACGTGGGCGCTGAGCCGCAGGTCGAAATAGACCATGCCGCGGTCCTCGATGACGCCGGAGGCCACCAGGTCATCGGCCGTCCTGTCATAGTCGGCGGCGTCGGCGAACGGCCCGAGCGGGCCCGCGGTCGGCCAGCGCTGCCAGGTCAGCGCGCGGCTGCTGGCATATCCGCTGTCCTCGTCCATCCAGTAGGGCGAGCTGGCGCTGAGCGCGAGCAGCGGAGGGAGCCACGCCTCCACGCGCTGGGCGGCGAGCACCGCCACGTCCCTGTCGTCGATCTCCACGTGCACCTGCGCCCCGCAGATGAGCTGCTCCTGGGCGAGGAACCGGTAGGACTCCTGCAGGTACTCGTAGCGCTCCCCGGGCGTGAACGTGTAGCCCTCGATGCCGGTGATCGGAGTGCTGCCGGAGGCGATCACGCCCACCCCCAGCGGCTCACCGGCGGACACGAGCCCCTGGCGCAGCCGCACGATCTCGGCCCGCACGTCGCCCAGGTCCTCCATCGGGGTGCTGTTGGTCTCCACCACCGAGCGCTGCAGCTCGGCCGCGAACCCCTCGTCCGGCAGCCGCTCCAGCATCGACTCCGCCAACGGCGTCAGCCGCCGGGTCTCGAGATCGACGACAAGGAACTCTTCTTCAACGCCGACAGGCCGTCTCTTCGTCATGACCGCTCGACTACCCCGATGGTGCGAAATAGGCCTGCCCGGCCGAGCACGCGCGAGACAGGAGCCGTGTACGTATCCGGCGTCGCCTGGCGAATTTCCCTTTACGTAGAACATTTTCCGTGAATGATGGCTCTTATCGGGTGGGGGCCCGACATTTCCACTACGGGGAAGGATTCGACATGCCTGTCGACCTGTCCAACGCCAAACCGCTCGCCTGGGATTCGGCGAAACTCGACGCCGACACCAAGGTCATGCTCGACAACCTGCAGCCGAACATCCTCCAGGCGCACGTGCGGGAGAGCGTGTCCCTGCTCCTCGTGCACTTCGGCGACGGCCCGGACGGCAGGCGCTTCCTGCGCTCCCTGGTGCCGCTCATGAAATCGGCCAGGAAGCACCTGGAGGAGGTCCGCGCGTTCAACCGCACGAAGAAACCCGGCACGCCGTACGTGGGCGTCGGCATCAGCAAAATCGGCTATCTGAAACTGGGCCACTCGACCACCCGATTCACCGACAACGCGTTCAAATCGGGGATGAAGCGGCGCAAGGACACGTTGAACGACCCGGCGGTGAGCGCCTGGGAGAAGCACTACCAGGAGGAGATCCACGCGATCGTGCTGATCGGCGACGCCGCGCCCGAGCCGGTCGCCGCCACCCGCAAGCGTGTCCTCGCGCTGCTGCCGAAGACCGCGAAGATCGTCGGCGAGGAGAAGGGCGAGGGCCTGCGCGACGCGCAGGGGCGGGGCATCGAGCACTTCGGCTACGTGGACGGCCGCAGCCAGCCGCTGTTCCTCGCCGACCAGGTGGCCGCCGAGTCCGGCGCCAACTGGAATCCCTTCTTCCCGCTGAGCCACGTGCTCGTCCCCGATCCCCTCGCTCCCCGCCCGGCCCGCCACTTCGGCAGCTACCTCGTGCTGCGCAAGCTGGAGCAGAACGTCCGCGCGTTCCGCGAGGCCGAGGAGGCCCTCGCCGACGCGCTCGGCCTGAAGGGAGACGACCGGCCGCTCGCGGGCGCGATGCTGGTCGGCCGGTTCCGCAACGGCACGCCGCTGCGGCTGCACGGCAGGCCCAGCTCCGAGGGCCACCCTGTGCAGAACGACTTCAGCTACCGCGACGACCCCGGCGCCAAGTGCCCGGTCGGCGCGCACATCCGCAAGGCAAACCCCCGTGACTCCCGGGACGGCGGCCTGGAGCGCACGCTCGGCGTGATGATGGCCCGGCGCGGCCAGACGTACGGCAGGCGCACCGACACGCCGTGGGACGACGCGCCCCCGGCGGCCCGGCCGACCGGCGGGGTGGGCCTGCTGTTCATGGCGTTCAACGCCAGCCTGCAGGGCCAGTTCGAGTTCACCCAGCAGACCTGGGCCGACAACCCCGGCTTCCCTGACGAGGGCACCGGCCACGATCCCGTGATCGGCCAGGGCAAGCGGGACGTCAAGGTGCGCTACCCGAAGGCGTGGAACAGCACCAAGCTCAGCGCCCCGCAGCGCCAGGTCCCCCAGACCGTGACCATGAAGGGCGGCGAATACTTCTTCATGCCGTCGCTCGCCTATCTCAAGAGCCTCTGATCCTCAGACGCTGCAGGCGACGCCGGCGGTGACGGGTGCGGGCGCGCCGCTCGGCACGTCGATCGCCGCCGCCTCGCCGGCGGCGCTGGGCGAGGCAGTCGTGGGCGAGCTGTGGTTCGCGTTCTCCGTGCCGCGGTATCCGGCGCTGGTCCCGATCTGCGCCGTAAGCGGCCTGGTCCACGCCACGCGGCGCTCGCCGCAGCCCGCTGCCCGCCGGATAACTCACCGGATGAAGGGTGGAGCTATGGGGATTCGAACCCCAGACCCCTTCCATGCCATGGAAGTGCGCTACCAGCTGCGCTATAGCCCCTTGCCACCGCTCCGGGTGTTCCCGGCGCGGCGCTCGGAGAGCATATAGGTATGCCCATCCGTTTACCTAATCGTCACCGGTCACACGCGTCTCAGCCGTCCGCGGTGGCGGCCGGGCTGTCGTCGCTGCTGACCGGCTCGGGCAGCGTGCCCGCGTTGTGCTCCAGCAGCCGCCAGCCCCGGCGGCCCTCTTCAAGCACCGACCACGAGCAGTTGCCGAGGCCGCCCAGCGCCGACCACAGTTCCTGCGGCAGCCCGAGCAGCCGGCAGATGCCGAGCCGCAGCGCGGCGCCGTGCGAGGCGACGACCAGCAGGCCGTCGTCGTCGAGGCGGGCCGCCCAGCGCCCGATCGCGTCGGCGACCCGGTCGGCGACGTGCCCCACGTCCTCGCCGCCCGGGGCCTCCCACGCCTCGTATTCGACCGGCCAGCCCGCCCTGATCTCGTCGCGGGTCAGGCCCTCCCACTCGCCGCCGCCGCGCTCGCGCAGGTCCTTGTCGACCGACACGTCGAGGCCGGTGAGCCGGCCGAGGGCCGAGGCGGTGTCGTACGCGCGCCGCAGGTCCGAGGAGACGAGCATGGTCGGCCGCAGGGCCGCGAGCAGGGAGGCCGCCCGGGCCGCCTGCGCGATGCCGGTCTCGTCCAGTGCGATGTCGGTGTGCCCCTGGAAGCGCTTCTCGACGTTCCACAGCGTCTGCCCGTGCCGCAGGCAGACGACGCGGCGGCTCATCGCGCCGCTCCGATGATCGCGTTCGTCACCGGGCCGCCCCGTGCCCGCGCTGGGCGGCGACCCGCTTGACGCTCTCCGGCAGCTCGATGGACGGGCAGTCCTTCCACAGGCGCTCCAGCGCGTAGAAGTTGCGGTCCTCCTCGTGCTGCACGTGCACCACGATGTCGAGGTAGTCGAGCAGGACCCAGCGGCCCTCCCGCTCCCCCTCGCGGCGTACGGGTTTGGCGTCGGCCTCCACGCGCAGGCGCTCCTCGATCTCGTCGACGACCGCGCGCACCTGCCGGTCGTTGGACGCGGAGCAGAGGAGGAAGGCGTCGGTGATGACGAGCTGGTCGCTCACGTCATAGGCGATGATGTCGTCGGCCAGCTTCTCCGCGGCTGCCTCGGCCGCCACGCGCACGAGCTGGATCGATCTCTCGGATGCTGTCACGATTCGGTTCTGTCCTCCGTTGACGGGTTCTTCCAGGGTGCACAGTGTCATTCCAGGGTGCACAGTCCGCGTGCCCCGTACAACCGGCTTTCCCGGGGAGACCCTACCGGCACACCCTGTCATTCCGGTGTTATGCCCGGGATCAGGGGTTCAACGTCCTTCGGTGCCCGTGGATTCCGTCATGGGAAAGGCGGCGACCGTCGCGCCGACCCGGATCGTCCCCGGTGTGCGCGGGGCCGCCGCGCCCTCGTGCAGGTCCACGATCGCGGCGAGGATCCTGCCGCGTACGTCGTGCCACAGCTCCGGCTCGACCCACAGCTCGGCGTCGGCCGTGACCCCCTCCTCGTCCGCGCGGCGCCGCCCGGCCCGCTCGCGCAGCGACTGCGCCAGCGCCTCGGCGAGCAGCGGGAAGCCGTCCCTCTGCTCGGTCAGCGGCGTGCCTCCCGCCGCCCGATAGCGGCGCTCCCTGCCTCCGCGCCGGACCCGTACGTCGGCCAGCTCGGTCAGCCCGGCGGCGTCCAGGAAGCGTGGCCGGGCCCGCGCTCGGCGCGGTGGTCGACGTCCTCGGCGCCCGGCCCGTGCTCGTCTGGACGAACGTCGTGATGGGCGCGGCGCTCTGCCTGCTGTTCCTGGTCCGCTCCCCCGCGCAGGTCTGGCTGGTGTTCGCGGTGCTCCAGCTGTACGGCGTGAGCTTCGTCGTGCTCGACGCGGCGGAGGCGGCCGTCCTGCCCGACGCCGTGCCGGAGACCCTGCTGGCCGGGGTCAACGGGCTGCGCATGAGCGCGTCGGAAGGCACGCGCCTCGCCGCGCCGCTGCTGGGCGCCGGGCTGTTCGCCGTCGCGGGCGGCGACGCGGTGGTCGCGCTCGACGCGGCCACGTTCGCGGCCGGCGCGTGGCTGCTCGGCACGCTGCGCCTGCCGGCCGCCCCCGTGCGACGCGCCCGCGTGACGCGCGGCTGGGCGGCCCGGACGGCGGAGGGGGCGCGCTTCCTGTTCCGCGACCCGCTCCTGGGCCGCCTCATGCTGTCCGGGGCCGCGCTGATGCTGGTCTCCGGCGTCAACGGGGCGCTGGTCTTCGCCGTCGTCGATCACGGCCTGCACCAGGAGCCCGGCTTCACCGGCGTGCTGTCCGCGATCCAGGGCGGCGGCACGGTGCTCGGCGGCATGATCGCGGGGCCGCTGCTGCGCCGGGCCGGCGAGGCGCGGCTGGCCGCCGCCGGAGGGCTCCTGTACGCCGCCTCGGTGGCGCTGCGGGCCCTCCCCTCGACGCCCGTCGTGGCGGCGGCGGGCCTGCTGTCCGGGCTGGGGCTGCCCTGGGTGCTGGTCGCCGCCCTCACCGCCGTGCAGCGGATCGCACCCCGCGACCTGCTGGCCACCGTCTCGGCGACCGCCAACACCGTGCTGTTCGTCCCGACCGCCGTGGGGATGGCGCTCGGCGCCGGGCTCCTCGCCCTGACCTCCTACCGCCCGGTGCTGTGGGCCGCGGCGTTCGCCGGCGCGCTCGCCGCGGCGTACGCCCGGCGGAGACCGCGCCGGGCCGTCACGACTCCGGATCGCGATACAAGCGCCGCTTGTTGATGTACTGCACGATGCCGTCGGGGACGAGATACCAGATGGGCTCCCCGGCGGCCACCCGGTCGCGGCACTCGGAGGAGGAGATCGCCAGCGCCGGGATCTCGATCAGGCTGACCTTGCCCGCCGGCAGGCCGGGGTCCTGGAGCGTGTGGCCGGGCCGGGTGCAGCCGACGAAGTGCGCGATCGTGAACAGCTCGTCGGCGTCGCGCCAGCTAAGGATCTGCGCGAGCGCGTCGGCGCCGGTGATGAAGTAGAGCTCCACGTCCGGGCCGTACGCGGCGGAGATGTCACGCAGCGTGTCGATCGTGTACGTGGGGCCCGGCCGGTCGATGTCCACCCGGCTGACCGAGAAGCGCGGGTTCGACGCGGTGGCGATCACCGTCATGAGATAGCGGTCCTCGGACGAGGACACGGTCTGCTCGGCCTTCTGCCAGGGCTGACCTGTCGGGACGAACACCACCTCGTCCAGGTTGAAGTGGTGGGCCACCTCGCTGGCCGCCACCAGGTGACCGTGGTGGATCGGGTCGAAGGTCCCGCCCATCACGCCCAGTCGCCGGATCGCCGTCCCGTTACGCATGGAACGGACGATAACGCCCCTACCGGACCAACCGGGAAACCGGCCCTCCCGTGACGGCCCGGGCGCCCCGCTGTGCCCGCGCGCGTCCGGCCCGTGAGACATAGCATGCGGAACATGACCACTCCCGATCGCAATCGCGTGCAGCTGCCCGGCATCAGCTCGCGAGCCTACGAACACCCCGCCGATCGTTCCGCCCTCGTCGCGATGCGGTCGCTGTCCGGATTCGACGCGGTGCTCAAGCGGACGTCCGGCCTGTTCAGCGAGCGCCGGCTCCGCCTCATGTTCCTGGCCTCCGCGGTGCGCACGACCGACACCCAGTTTCGCGCCCTGCACGACATGGGCCGCGACAGCGCCTACATCCTCGACCTGCACCGGATCCCCGAGATCTACGTGCAGCAGGACCCGAAGGCGTACGCGATGGCGATCGGTTTCGACGAGCCGTTCATCATCGTCTCGACCGGGCTGCTCGACCTCATGGACGACGAGGAGCTGCGCTTCGTCATCGGCCACGAGACCTCGCACATCCTGTCGGGCCACGCCGTCTACGGCACGATGCTCGCGATCCTGACCCGCCTGGCCACCCGGGTGGCCTGGATCCCGCTCGGCTACATCGGCCTGCGGGTCATCGTCGCCGCCCTGGAGGAGTGGCAGCGCAAGGCGGAGATGTCCGCCGACCGCGGCGGCCTGCTCGCCGGGCAGGACCCCGACGCCGCGCTGCGGGCGCTCATGAAGCTCGCCGGCGGCTCCCGCCTGCACGAGATGAACATCGAGGCGTTCCTCGACCAGGCCAGGGAGTACGACACCGCGGGCGACGTGCGCGACGGCCTGCTCAAGGTCCTCAACATGCTCGGCACGACCCACCCGTTCGCGGTGAGCCGCGTCGCCGAGCTCGACCGCTGGCGGCGCAGCGGAGAGTACGACCGGATCATCGCCGGCACCTACCCCCGCCGCGAGGACGACGCCAACGCCCGCCTCACCGACGAGATCAAGGCGGCGGCCAACTCCTACCGCGAGTCGTGGGCGCAGTCGCAGGACCCGTTCATCGGCGTGTTGCGCGACGTCGCCGAGGGCGCGGTCCACGCCGGCGAGCGCATCTTCAACCGCTTCGCCCGCCGCGAGAACTGACCACCGTGACCGGGCCCGGAGCCCGGGCTCCAGGGACAGGCACCGGGGCGGGCGCCGGGTAGGCCCGCCCGGACGAGCCGTGTGTGCACCGCGGCGGGCCTTCCACAGTCGTCGGAAGGCCGTCAGAAGCTGTCAGAAGCCGTCAGAAGAAGAACGCCACGGCGCGGACGGCGGCGGCGCAGAGCGCGACGAACCCGCCCAGGACGGCGAGCGCGCGCAGGCCCTCCCTCCGCAGGCCGGGAATCGCCGCACCCGCGCGCTCGATCTCCCGGCCGATGATCGCGCCGCTGACGACGCCGAACGCGATCCCGGCGATCGTCACGAGCACCGGCCGAGACCACCACTCGGGCTCCAGACGTCCCCCGGAGATCGCCCACAGCCCCGCGAACGCCACCGCGGCCGCGGGCAGCCCCGGCCACGCGACGGCCGACAACACCGAACCGGCCAGCGTGAGCGGGAACGCCAGCGCGCGCAGGCAGGCCCGGGCCCGGCCGGGTTTGCGGCGCCGTACGAGCCAGTGACTGGTCCACACCGCCCTGATCACCACCGCGAGGGCCGCCGTGATCGCGAAGGTCGCGAGCGGATAGACCACCGACACCACCACGCACGGCACGGCGAGCAGCGCGACCAGCACCAGGGCCGCGTTCCCTGTCGGGATGCCGAGCGCCCCTTCCGGCGCCCCCTCCGGCGCGGTGGCGAGTGCCGTGGCCGCCTTCACCCGCCGGGGCCGGGCGGCGGGGCCGCCGCGCCGGGCGGCCCGCTCGGCCGCCGTCGCCGGCTCCCGCGCCGTGGTCTCGGCGCCCTTCCTGACCGGCTTGTCCTCCGGTTTGGCCGCCTTCCTGACCCCCGCCTTCGCGTCCGGTTTCGTGCCCGTCTTCGCGCCCGGCTTGGCGTCGGACGCGGCGCGGGCCCGTGCCGCCTCCATCGCCGTACGCGTGGTGGTCTCGGCGGCGGACGGCTCGCCCGGCGCGCGGGACGACTCCCCGGCGACCCGTGCGAGCCGCGACAGCCGGTCGGCCAGCAGCGCGGCCGTCGGGCGGCGGGCGGGGTCGCGGTGCAGGGCGGCGCGCACGAGCGGCAGCAGCGCGGCAGGCACCCCCACCAGATCGGCCTTGCCGTTCAGCACCGCGTACATCTGCGACTCGGCGGTGCCCCGGCCGAAGGTCGGCCGTCCGGTGGCGGCGAACGCCACCGTGGCGGCCCAGCCGTGCACGTCGGCGGGCGCCCCCACGGTCTCCTCGGCGAAGACCTCGGGGGCGCAGTAGCCGGGCGTGCCGAGGAACGTGCCGGTCATCGTGACCCGCGTCGCGTCGAGCACCTGGGCGATGCCGAAGTCGATCAGCACCGGCCCGTCCTCGCCCAGCAGGACGTTGGCCGGCTTGACGTCGCGATGCACGATCCCGCCCGCGTGGATGATCGCCAGAGCCGACGCGAGGCCCTGCGCCAGCGTGATGAGCCGAGACTCGGGCAGCGGCCCGTGCCGCCGTACGGCGTCGAGGAGGTTCTCCCCCTCGATGTAGTCCATGACGAGGTACGGCCGGTCACCCGACAGGTCGGCGTCGAGCACCTGGGCGACGTACGGGCTCTCGACCCGGCGCAGCGCCCGCACCTCGCGTTCGAGCCGTAATCGGGCGTCGGGATCGTTCTCGATGGGGTCGCGCAGCATCTTCAGCGCGACGCGGTCGCCCCGGCGGCCGACGGCGAGGTACACCTCACCCATGCCACCCCGGCCCAGCCGCTCCAGCAGCGCGTAGGGGCCGACCCGCCCGAGACGTCCAGCCATAGGAGCGCCAACCATAGCGGTCCGGCCGTCCGAACAGGCGGAGGCGCGCCGTCCGATCGCGATAAAACCGATGGCGCGGACAGACCGGAAGCTGATAGGGCCGCCGGCCCGAAAACCTGCCGCGCCCGCCGCCACGGACGCGGCCCAGACGCGGCCCAGACGCGGCACTGTGGAGGCGGCACTGCGGTCCCACGGGGCCGGGGACGCGGGCCTCGGCTCGCGTCCCCGGCTCACCCGCGGCCGGCGGTCACACGCGTACGTGGCCCTCGCCGGTGTAGATCCACTTGGTGGAGGTGAGCTCCGGCAGTCCCATCGGGCCCCGGGCGTGCAGCTTCTGGGTGGAGATGCCGATCTCCGCCCCGAAGCCGAACTCCCCGCCGTCGGTGAACCGGGTCGAGGCGTTCACGGCGACCGCCGCCGAGTCCACGGTCGCCACGAACCTGCGGGCGGCCTGCTGGGAGCGGGTCACGATGGCGTCGGTGTGGGCCGAGCCATACCTGCGGATGTGCGCGACCGCGTCGTCCAGCGAGTCGACGACGGCGGCGGCGATGTCGAGCGAAAGGTACTCGCTGGTGAAGTCCTCCTCGGTGGCGGCCACGACGTCGGCGCCGTAGGCCCGCACCCGCTCGTCCCCGTGGACGGTCACGCCCGCGTCCTTCAGCGCCGTCAGGGCCCTGGGCACGAACGCGTCGGCGATGGCGGCGTGCACGAGCACGGTCTCGGCCGCGTTGCACACCGATGGCCGCTGCGCCTTGGCGTTCACCAGGATCTTCAGTGCGGTGTCGATGTCGGCGTCGGCGTCCACGTACACGTGGCAGTTGCCCACGCCCGTCTCGATCACCGGCACGGTCGACTCCTCGACCACGCTGTTGATCAGCGAGGCGCCGCCGCGCGGGATCAGCACGTCGACCAGCCCGCGGGCGCGCATCAGGTGCTTGACCGACTCTCGGGTCTGCCCCGGCACGAGCTGCACGGCGTCCGCCGGCACCTCGGTCGCGGCCAGTGCCTCCTGCATGACCCGCACCAGCGCCGTGTTGGAGGAGTACGCGCTGGACGACCCGCGCAGCAGCACGCCGTTGCCGCTCTTGAGGCACAGCGCGGCCGCGTCCACGGTCACGTTGGGCCGGCCCTCGTAGATGATGCCGATGACGCCGAGCGGCACCCGCACCTGACGCAGCTCCAGGCCGTTGGGCAGTGTGCTGCCGCGCACGACCTCACCGACCGGGTCGGGCAGGTCGGCGACCTGGCGGACGGCCGCCGCGATCGCGGCGATCCGGCCGGCGTCGAGCCGCAGCCGATCGATCATCGCCTCGGAGGTGCCGTTCTCCCTGGCCCGGTCCACGTCCACGGCGTTGGCCGCGACGATCTCGTCCGTGGCGGCCTCCAGGGCGTCGGCCACGGCACGCAGCGCCGCGTCCTTCGGCGCGCGCGGCATCGGCGCGAGCACCGTCGCGGCGTCTCTCGCCGCCCGTGCGACCTTCAGGAATTCCTCTGCCTCAGACATTGCCTCGCGCTCCGTCACGAATTGTGGGCTCCAATATGACCATGTCGTCCCGGTGGATCAGCTCGCGCCGATATTCCGGGCCGAGTGTGTTCGCCAGCTCCCGGGTGGATCGGCCGAGTAACTCCGGGATCTCCCCCGCGTCGTAGTTCACCAGGCCGCGGGCGACCCGATCGCCGGACGGCCCGCACACGTCCACCGGGTCGCCCGCCGCGAAGTCGCCCTCGACCTTCACCACACCGGCCGGCAGCAGCGACTTGCGCCGCCGTACGACGGCCTCGACGGCGCCGGCGTCCAGGTAGAGGCGGCCCCGGCCGGTCGTCGCGTGGGCGAGCCACAGCAGCCGGGTGCCGGGGTGGCGGCCGCCCGGGTGGAAGCACGTGCCGATGTCGGCCCCGGCGAGCGCCTGGGCCGCGTGCGCCGCCGCCGTGAGCACGACCGGGACACCCGCCCCGGTGGCGATGCGGGCGGCCTCCACCTTGGTGATCATGCCGCCGGTGCCGACCCGGCCGGAGGTGCCCAGCTCGACGCCTTCGAGGTCTTCCGGCCCGCGGACCTCGGCGATGCGTGTCGCGCCGTCCTTGCGGGGGTCGCCGTCATACAGCGCGTCGACGTCCGACAGCAGCACCAGCCCGTCGGCGTGGATCAGGTGGGCGACCAGCGCGGCCAGCCGGTCGTTGTCGCCGAACCGGATCTCGTCGGTGGCCACCGTGTCGTTCTCGTTGACGACGGGCATGATGCCCAGCTCGAGCAGCCGGGCCAGCGCCCGCTGCGCGTTGCGGTGGTGCGACCGGCGCATCATGTCGTCGGCGGTCAGCAGCACCTGCCCCACGCGCAGGCCATACCTGGCGAACGACGAGGTGTAGCGGGCGACCAGCACCCCCTGCCCCACCGAGGCCGCCGCCTGCTGCGTGGCCAGGTCCCTGGGCCGGTCGCGCAGTCCCAACGGCCCCAGCCCGGCGGCGATCGCGCCGGACGACACGAGCACGATCTGCGTGCCGGCCGTACGCCGGGCCGCCAGCACGTCGACCAGCGCGTCCACCCGGTCGACGTCGATCGTGCCCCGGGGCGTCGTCAGCGACGACGACCCCACCTTGACCACCAGCCGCGCGGCCTCGCGGATCCGTTCCCTGCCTGTCACGCCCTCTCCCACTCCGGCTCCCGATCAGCCGAGTCTGGCGTCGGTGCCACGCGGTCCCATGGTCGCCCCGGTGCCATGCGACGGCTGCCAGTCGAAGACGTAGCCGCCCTCCATCGGGCCGATGATCACCTCGGCGCCGGCCGTCGCACCGGCCTTGATCAGCTCCTCCTCGACGCCGAGCCGTTCGAGCCGGTCGGCCAGATAGCCGACGGCCTCGTCGTTGGAGAAGTCGGTCTGGCGGATCCACCGCTCGGGCTTCTCGCCGGTCACCTGGAAACGGTTCTCGTCGATCCTGCGTACGGCGAAGCCGGTCTCGCCGAGCTGCCTGGGCCGGATGACCAGCCGGGTGGGCTCCTCCACCGGGGCCTGCGCCCGGGCGGCGGCCACCATCTCCGCCATCGCGTACGCCAGGGGCCGCAGGCCCTCGTGGCTGGCCGCGGAGATCTCGAAGACGCGCAGTCCGCGCTCCTCCAGCATGGGCGTGACGATGTCGGCCAGGTCACGTCCGTCGGGGACGTCCACCTTGTTGAGCGCGACCAGCCGCGGCCGGTCCTGCAACGAGCCGTACGCCGCGAGCTCGGCCTCGATCACCTCGAAGTCGGTGACCGGGTCGCGCCCCGGCTCGATCGTCGCGCAGTCGAGCACGTGCACGATCGTCGAGCAGCGCTCGACGTGCCGCAGGAACTCGTGACCGAGGCCCCGGCCCTCGGACGCCCCCGGGATGAGCCCCGGCACGTCGGCGACCGTGAAGACCGTCTCGCCCGCCGTCACCACGCCCAGGTTGGGGATGAGCGTGGTGAACGGATAGTCGGCGATCTTGGGGCGGGCCGCGGAGAGCGCCGCGATCAGCGACGACTTGCCCGCGTTGGGGAACCCGACCAGCGCCACGTCGGCGACGGTCTTGAGTTCGAGCACGATCTCGGCCTCGTCACCCGGCTCGCCCAGCAGCGCGAAGCCGGGGGCCTTGCGCTTGGCGTTGGCGAGCGCGGCGTTGCCGAGGCCGCCGAAGCCGCCCTGCGCGGCCACATAACGGGTGCCGGAGCCGACGAGGTCGACCAGCACCTCGCCGGTCCTGGCGTCCTTCACGACCGTGCCGTTGGGCACGGGCAGGACGATGTCCTCGCCGTTGGCGCCGTCCCGGTTGGAGCCCATGCCCTGCTTGCCGTTGCCCGCGCGGCGGTGCGGACGGTGGTGATACTCCAGCAGGGTGGAAGTGTTGGGATCCACCTCCAGGATGACGTCGCCGCCGCGCCCGCCGTTGCCGCCGTCGGGCCCGCCGAGCGGCTTGAACTTCTCCCGGTGGATGGAGGCGCAGCCGTTGCCCCCGTCACCCGCCTTGATGTGCAGGACGACGTGGTCCACGAAGTCGGCCATCAGCCGCTCCCCCTTACTGCCGTATGAAAAAACGAATGAGGCGGACCGAATGCTCGATCCGCCTCATCGCGCTGCTTGTGGGTGTCCTGGGCGGATCTACTCCGCGGCCGGGACGATGCTCACCGCGCGGCGACCGCGCTTGGTGCCGAACTGCACCCGGCCCGTGGCCAGGGCGAACAGCGTGTCGTCGCCACCACGGCCGACGTTGTCGCCGGGGTGGAAGTGCGTGCCGCGCTGACGGACGATGATCTCGCCGGCGTTCACCAGCTGGCCACCGAAACGCTTCACGCCGAGACGCTGAGCGTTCGAGTCACGACCGTTCCGGGTGGACGAGGCGCCCTTCTTGTGTGCCATGATTCACTCCCTTTCGGGGGTAAGCGGGGGTCGTCCCCCGGGAAACTACTGTCCGGGGTTGATGCCGGTGACCTTGACCTGGGTGTACCGCTGGCGGTGACCCTGGCGCTTCTTGTATCCGGTCTTGTTCTTGTACTTCAGAATCCGGATCTTCGGCCCCTTCGTCTCGCCGAGGATCTCGGCGGTCACCTGGAACCGGGAAAGCGTGGCGGCGTCGGTGGTGACATCGCCGTCGTTGACGACGAGCACCGCCGGCAGCGACACCGAGGACCCAACCTCGCCGGCGACCTTGTCCACCTCGAGGACGTCCCCGACGGAGACCTTCTGCTGCCTGCCGCCGCAACGAACGATCGCGTACACCGCGGAACCCTTCTACTGGCTAAATGCTGAGATGCCGCGCCCCGCATCCAGCTGCTGTCGATAAAACGACCGGCGATCCGGGCAGGCGCGCGAAGCCAGGCACGCCGACACCAGGCGCACCGGTTGACTAGGGTACCGGATATCCGGTACCCAGGTCGAACCGAGCGGACCGCCGGTTGACGAAGTCGCTACTCCGCCGTCTTCCTGCGGGAACGTCGCCGTCCCCGGGAAGACGACGCGGAGCCGTCGCCCCCGTCGGAGTCGGAGGAATCGGCGTCGATGGCGTCGGTGACGCTCTCGCGCACCGAGCCCGCCGCCGCGGCGACGGAGCCCTCGCTCGCCGCCACCTTCTCGGCCACCGCCTTTTCGATGGCCATCTTGCCCTGCGTGCCACGTGGCTCGGGCTTCGCCTCGACCGGTTCGGTCGACACGATGATCCCGCGCCCGTGGCAGCAGTCACACGGCGTGGAGAACGCCTCCAGCAGGCCCTGGCCGACCCGCTTACGCGTCATCTGCACCAGGCCGAGCGAGGTGACCTCCGCCACCTGGTGCTTGGTCCGGTCGCGCGCCAGGCACTCCAGCAGCCGCCGGAGCACCAGGTCGCGGTTGCTCTCCAGGACCATGTCGATGAAGTCGATCACGATGATGCCGCCGATGTCCCGCAGCCTGAGCTGGCGGACGATCTCCTCGGCCGCCTCCAGGTTGTTGCGGGTGACGGTCTCCTCGAGGTTGCCGCCCTGCCCGGTGAACTTGCCGGTGTTGACGTCGACGACGGTCATCGCCTCGGTCCTGTCGATCACCAGCGAGCCGCCGGACGGCAGCCACACCTTGCGCTCCATCGCCTTGGCGATCTGCTCGTCGATGCGGTAGGCGGCGAACGCGCCGGTCTCGCCCTCCCACTTCGACAGCCGATCGGCCAGGTGCGGGGCGACGTAGCGGACGTACTCGTCCACCGTCGTCCACGCGTCGTCGCCCTCGACGACCAGGGAGCTGAAGTCCTCGTTGAAGACGTCGCGGACCACCCGGATGGTCAGGTCGGGCTCGCCGGACAGCAGCTCCGGCGGGCTGGCCGACTTGGCCTTGCGCTGGATGTTCTCCCACTGGGCCGACAGCCGGGCGACGTCGCGGCTGAGCTCCTCCTCCGAGGCGCCCTCCGCGGCGGTACGCACGATCACGCCCGCGTTCTCCGGCATGACCTTGCGCAGGATCTGCTTGAGCCGGGCCCGTTCCTTGTCGGGCAGCTTGCGGCTGATCCCGGTCATCGAGCCGTCCGGCACATAGACCAGATAGCGGCCGGGGAGGCTGATCTGCGAGGTCAGCCGGGCGCCCTTGTGACCGATCGGGTCCTTGGTGACCTGCACGAGCACCGACTGCCCGGACTTCAGTGCCGCCTCGATCCGCTTGGGCTGGCCCTCCAGCCCCGCGGTGTCGAAGTTCACCTCGCCGGCGTACAGCACGGCGTTGCGGCCCTTGCCGATGTCCACGAACGCCGCCTCCATCGAGGGCAGCACGTTCTGGACCTTGCCGAGGTAGACGTTGCCGACGTACGACTGGCTGGACTCCCGGTCGACGTAGTGCTCGACGAGGACGCCGTCCTCCAGCACCGCGATCTGGGTGCGGCCGCCCTGGCGGCGCACGACCATGATCCGCTCGACCGACTCGCGCCGGGCCAGGAACTCCGACTCGGTGATGATCGGGGGACGGCGGCGGCCCAGCTCGCGGCCCTCACGGCGGCGCTGCTTCTTGGCCTCCAGCCGGGTCGATCCGCGCACGCCCTGGACCTCGTCCACGGAGGTGGACCTGGTCGCGCGGGGCGCCCGGATGCGGACGACGGTGTTCGGCGGGTCGTCGGGGGTCAGATCGGCGTCCTCGGTGCCCCGGCGGCGGCGACGGCGACGGCGGCGGGTGCCGGTCTGGCCCTCGGAGTCGTCCTCCGCCTGCTCGCGGTCGTCCTCCTCGGCCGACGCGGCCTGGGGCTCCTCGCCCTCGCTCTCCTGCTCCTCGCCGTCCTCGGCGTCCCTGGCGCGGGCACCGCGGCCGCGGCCGCCCCTGCGGCGGCGACGACGGCGGGTGCCGCCCTCGCCCTCGGAGTCGTCATCGCCGGAATCGACGGTCTCCTCCGGCTCCTCCGCCTCGGCTTCCTCGTCCTCCGCCGGCACCGGCTCGGCCGGGGGCGTCGCCGCCCTCTGCACGGGCACCGCGTACGGATCAGGGGCCTGGAAGATCGGCTGGAACAGCGCCGACGGCGCCTGGAAGGTCACCGAGGGCACGGCCGGCTGCTGCGCGGACAGCCCGAAGGGGTCGGCCACCACGTCCAGGCGATCGCCGTCCTCGTCGTCGGCCTCTTCCAGGTCGACGTCCTCGATGTCGAGCGGCTCGTCGTCCAGCGGCTCCTCGTCGGGGAGGTTGAGCCGCAGCGCGGCGTCGACCTCCGCCTCGGCGGCGCTCATCGCCCTGGATCGTTCCGGCTCCGGCTCTTCCGCGCGGACGCGGCGGCGCCGCCTCGACGTGGCAGGCTGCTCGGCCGGCACGTCCTGCACCGCTTCGGTCTGCGCCGTTTCCGTCTGTGCCGTTTCCGTCTGTGCCGCTTCGGCCTGTGCCGTTTCGGCCTGCTGGGGCGTCTCGGTCTCGTCGGTCCGCTTGCGGCTCCGGCGACGCCGGGTGGGCGCGGGCGGCTCGTCCTGCGCGGCAGGCGCCGTCTCCGCGGTGGCCGGCACGGTCTCCGCGGCGGTCTCCGCGGCCGCCGGTGGCGTCTCCGCCGGGGCCGTCTCCATTGGGGCCGTCACGGCCTCCGCGGTCACCGGCGGCTGCTCGGCGACCGGCTCCTCCGCGGCCTTGGTGCGGCGGCGGGTCACCCGCTTGGGCTTCTCCTTCGCGGCAGGCTCCTCCTGCGCGGGAGCCGCCACGGGCTCGGCCACGGAGGCCACGGTGGTTTCCGCGCTCTTCGGCACGGTGCCGCGGGCGCTCTTCGGCGCGGTGGTCTCCACGGCCTTGGGCATGGTGGCCGCGGCCACGGTGGTCACCGGCGGCGGCAGGTCGTCGGGCTCGGGCGGTGGCCCGGCCGGACGGCTCGCCGACCGGCGGCGCCGGGTCGTGGATACGACCGAAGGACCGGAAGAAACGACCTCTCCCCCGGTCTGCCGGCGTTCTTCTGTTGTCGTGTCACTGTCAAGGCTCACAGCCCCGTCAGTGGGCTCGTTGTCGAGCATGCGGGCGCTCTCCCGTCAGCCTCCGGGCACGTTGCCGCGCCGCGCGAAGGCTCTCGTCTCTCGCGGTCCGCCGGGCTTCCTGTCGGCGCCTCGGCGGCAAGTCTTATCGGTCTCCGCCTGCCCGGTCGAAGGCGAACGGGTCGGCGGGCTCACCGGTCGCGTCGAGCGGCCCCTGCGCCAGCCTGGTCACCGCAGCGGGTGACGGCGGCGCGAAGCCTGCCACGAGACGCAGACCCATGAGCACGTCATCGGGCCGGACGGCAGGTGTTTCGTGCCGAACAACCATACGAAGTATGACACACGGTTGAACGGTCTCCTGACCTGCCGTAATTCCCGGCTCCCCCACGACGGCCAGCGAACGCACCGCCTGGCGGGCGTCGAACCGCCGCATTCCCTTCTTGGTCAGGCGCTCGACCTCCACCAGATCGGCCGAGAGGAACTCCTTCACCGCCCGCTCCGCCTCGCCCGGATCGGCTCCGGGGAGCCGCAGCTCCCACATCGAGCCCTCCAGCCGGTCGGCCAGGTTCCCGTCCCGCGCCTCCACCACGTCGAGCACGTCGAGCCCCGGCGGCAGCGAGGCGTCGAGGTCGTCGCGAACCCGCCGCGGGTCGCACGGCCGGTTCACCCCGATCTCCAGGTATTCGGCCTCGCTCGCCACTCCGGTGGGGGCGGCGCCGGCGTAGGAGATCTTCGGGTGAGGGCTGAAGCCGGCGCTGTAGGCCACCGGAATGCCCGCTCGCCGCACCGCCCTTTCGACGGCGCGGGAGATGTCGCGGTGGCTGGTGAAACGCAGGCGGCCCCGCTTGGCGTAGCGCACACGAAGGCGCTGCACGGTGGGTTCGGGCGCGGGCCCGTCGGGAACGGGTTTCAGAGTTCCGTCGTCCTTCCGCTGTCGGTCGATCGTCTTTCAGGATAGGCCGTGACCGTCAGATCACGGTGAGTGGCAGCAGTTTTCTGCCCGTGGGGCCGATCTGGATCTCCGTCCCCATCGTGGGGCAGACGCCGCAGTCGTAGCAGGGCGTCCAGCGGCAGTCCTCGACCTCGACCGTGTTCAGCGCGTCCTGCCAGTCCTGCCACAGCCACTCGCGGTCGAGACCGGCGTCGAGGTGGTCCCAGGGGAGCACCTCGTGCTCGTCCCGCTCGCGCGTCGTGTACCAGTCCACGTCGACCGGCTCGTCGGCGAAGGCGCGCTCGGCCGCGGCCATCCACCGCTCGAACGAGAAGTGCTCGCTCCATCCGTCGAACCTGCCGCCGTCCTCCCAGACGGCCCGGATGACCCGGCCCACCCGGCGGTCGCCCCGCGACAGCAGCCCCTCCACGATCGACGGCTTGCCGTCGTGGTAGCGGTAGCCGATGGCCCTGCCGTACTCCTTGTCGGAGCGCAGGGCGTCGCGCAGCGCGCGCAGCCGGCGGTCCACCGTCTCGTGGTCGCACTGGGCGGCCCACTGGAACGGCGTGTGCGGCTTGGGCACGAACCCGCCGATGGAGACCGTGCAGCGGATGTCGCGCGAGCCCGTCGCCTCGCGGCCCGCCTTGATGACCTTCTTGGCCAGGTCGGCGATGCCGAGGACGTCCTCGTCCTCCTCGGTCGGGAGCCCGCACATGAAGTAGAGCTTCACCTGCCGCCAGCCGTTGGAGTAGGCGGTCGTGACCGTGCGGATCAGGTCCTCCTCGGTGACCATCTTGTTGATCACCTTGCGCATCCGCTCGGACCCGCCCTCCGGCGCGAACGTGAGACCGGAACGGCGGCCGTTGCGGGACAGCTCGTTCGCCAGGTCGATGTTGAACGCGTCGACCCGGGTGGAGGGCAGGGACAGGCCGACCTGGCTGCCCTCGTAACGGTCGGCGAGGCCCTTGGTGACGTCGGCGATCTCGGAGTGGTCCGCGCTGGACAGCGACAGCAGCCCGACCTCGCTGAAGCCGGACTCCCTGATCCCCGCCTCGACCATGTCGCCGATCGTGGTGATCGACCGCTCCCGCACCGGACGGGTGATCATCCCCGCCTGGCAGAAGCGGCAGCCCCGGGTGCAGCCCCGGAAGATCTCGACGCTGAACCGCTCGTGCACGGTCTCGGCGAGCGGGACCAGCGGTTTCTTCGGGTAGGGCCACTCGTCGAGGTCCATGACCGTGTGCTTGAACACGCGCGTCGGCACGCCGTCGCGGTTGGGGACGACGCGCATGATGCGGCCGTCCGGGTGGTACTCGACGTCATAGAACTTCGGGACGTACACCCCGCCGGTGGAGGCGAGGCGCAGCAGCAGCTCGTCGCGGCCGCCGGGCGAGCCCTCGGCCTTCCACTCGCGCAGCACCTCGGAGATCGCGATGGCGATCTGCTCGCCGTCGCCGAGCACGGCGGCGTCGAGGAAGTCGGCGATCGGCTCCGGGTTGAACGCGGCGTGGCCGCCCGCCAGAACGATCGGGTCCTCGTCGGTGCGGTCCGCCGCCTCCAGCGGGATCCCCGCCAGGTCGAGCGCGGTGAGGAGGTTGGTGTAGCCCAGCTCGGTGGCGAACGACACCCCGAGGATGTCGAACGCGCGAACCGGCCGGTGACCGTCCACGGTGAACTGCGGGACACCCTCGGACCGCATGAGCGCCTCGAGGTCGGGCCACACCGCGTAGGTGCGCTCCGCCAGCGTCTCGGGCAGCTCGTTGAGGATCTCGTAGAGGATCTGCACCCCCTGGTTGGGCAGGCCGACCTCGTAGGCGTCCGGGTACATCAGGGCCCACCGGACGGTCGCCTCGTCCCAGTCCTTGACCGTCGAGTTCAGCTCGCCCCCGACGTACTGGATCGGCTTCTGCACCTTGGGCAGCAGCGGCTCCAGGCGGGGAAACAACGACTCGACAGACATGTATCCAGGGTATCGGCTCCGGAGAGTGGCCCCTGCGGATCTTCCGTCCTCAGCAGGGGTGCCAGATCGGGCCGCCCGCGCGGCGAGACCGGGCGGTGACCCGGCTCGCCGTAGGCCGCGGCGTCCCGGCGCCCGGCGCGAGGCACCGGGCGGCGCGGATCACCCGGGCCGCGACCTGAGATGGATCGCCTGCAGGATGGCCACCGCCGTCATGTTCGCGAACGTCGCCGTGCCGCCGTAGGAGACGAACGGCAGCGGCACGCCGGTGATCGGCATGATTCCGATCGTCATGCCGACGTTGACGAGGGTCTGGAAGCCCAGCCACGCGACGATGCCGCCGGAGACGAGCGCACTGAACCGGTCGTTGCACATCCGGGCGATCCGCACGCCGCGCAGCAGCACCACGCCGAGCAGGGCCACCACGGTGACCGACCCGACGAAGCCGAGCTCCTCGCCCGCGACGGTGAAGATGAAGTCGGTGTGCTGCTCGGGCACGAAGCGACCCGTGGTCTGGCCGCCGTGGAACAGGCCCTTGCCGAACACCTCGCCCGACCCGATCGCCACGAGCGCCTGCGTGCTGTTGTAGCCCACGCCGCGCGGGTCGCTCGACGGGTCGATGAGCGCGGTGAACCGCGCCACCTGGTAGGGCTTGAGCAGCCCCAGCGCCCACACCGCCACCCCCGCGAGGCCCGCGAGCAGCACCCCGGCCAGCACCCAGCGCTTGCGTATCCCGGCGAAGACGATGATCGCGCCGGTCGTCGCCATCAGCACCATCGTGGTGCCGAGGTCGGGCTGCAGCATGACCAGCGCCGCCGCCCCGCCCGCCGCCGCCAGCGACAGCGCGAGACCGGAGCCCCTCGGCCGGTCCTTGGTCTTCCCCTTCTCGGACACCGGGGCCAGCAGCCGCGCCAGCATCACCACCAGCGCCGGCTTCATCAGCTCGGCGGGCTGCAGGGCGAAACCCCCGCCGAGCAGGATCCACGAGTGGTGGCCGTTGACCGTCGAACCCATCGGGCTGATCACCAGGATCAGCCCGAGGACGGCGATGCCGTACAGGACCGGCGCGTACGTGCGCAGCCAGCGGTAGTCGGTCACCGCGATCGCGCTGTAGAGGGCCAGGCCGATGAGCAGGTTGAGCACGTGCTTCTTGGCCATGCCCGTCGGCTCGATCGACGACCACGTGCGGGTGGCCGACCACACCAGCAGCGTGCCGATCGCGCTGAGCGCGACCACCGCGCCGAACAGCAGCCAGTCCATCCGCCAGACGACCGATCCCCTGCCGACGACGCGGCTCGCGAACGACCTCCGCCTTACCCCGAGGGCTTCAGTCATGGCAGATCCGCCTCACTGCGTTTCGCGGCTGATGGCCGGCAGCCGCGTCGCCGGTTTGCCGTCCGGAAGCGCCGGCTTGAGCGGCTTGCCGTCGTTCCCCTTGCCGAGGCCGTAGATCCCCTCCCAGATGCGCCGCACGGCGGGCGCGGCGGTCGAGGCGCCGAAGCCGCCCTGCGCCACCATGACCACGGTGACCAGCCGCGGATTGTCCGCAGGCGCGAAGGACGCGAACCACGACGTGTCCTCCTTGCCGTAGACCTCTGCCGTACCGGTCTTGCCGCCGATCTTGACGACGTTCATCGGGAACCCGCGGAACGCGCCGGCGGCCGTGCCGTCCGAGGGCACCTCGCTGAGCGCCTTGCGGATGTAGGTGCGGGTCTCGTCGTTGACCGGGAGGCGCCCCACGACCGGGACCGGGATCTCCTTCTTAAGGGTGCCGTCCGGCCGCATCAGCGCCCAGCCGACACGCGGGCTGCGCACCTGGCCGTCGCCCAGCAGCGCCGCGTACGCCCGCGCGAGCTGGAGCGGGGTGACCAGCACGTCGCCCTGGCCGATCGAGAGGTTGACCGCCTCGTAGGCGTGGAAGATCATGCCCTCCAGGCAGTTCTCGTTGGCCAGCCGCTTGGCGAACGCCGCCCGGCTCTGGTCCTTCATCTCCGGGTAGCCGATCTTGGCCCGCTTGCACATCTCCGACTTCGTCGTGTTGTACAGGTCGAGCTTCCAGGCGCGGGTCGGGATGCGGCCCGCGGACTCGCCGGGCAGGTCGATGCCGGTGCGCTTGCCGAAGCCGTAGGCCTTGGCCATGTTCGGCATCGGCTCCTTGACCTTGGCCTTGGGCGTCTTGCCGCCGTCGCGCAGCCACTCCTCATATCCGGCGCGGTAGAACACGGTGTCACACGACTTGACCAGCGCCTCGTGCAGCGAGATCGCGCCCAGGCTCATGCCGCCCGCGTTCGGGTACGACCTGCCCTCGACGTTGTAGGAGCTCGGGCACTGGTAGGTGCCGTGCAGGGGCTGCCCATCGGCGATCATCGCCGACACCGAGCTGATCTTGAAGGTCGAACCCGGCGCGTACTCGCCGGCGATCGCCCGCGACACCAGCGGCTTGCCCGACTTGTCCGACAGCAGCCACCGGTAGTCCTTCTCCGAGATGCCGCCCGTCCAGACCTTGGGGTCGTACGTCGGCCGGCTGGCCATCGCGATCACGCGACCGGTCTTGATGTCGAGCACCACGCCTGCGGCGCCGTCGGAGCGGGGCACCTCCTGCATGGCCTGGTCCAGCGACTTCTCCACGATGCGCTGCACCTTGGCGTCGATGCTGGTCACCAGGACGTCGCCGGGGACCGGGTCGGACGCCTGGTTGACCGTGATGACCTTGCCCATCCGGTCGACCTGGACGTTGCGCAGGCCGGGCGTGCCGCGCAGTGCGGAATCGTAGGTGCGCTCGAGCCCGTCGCGGCCGGTGAGGTCGACGCCCGAATAGTTGGCCTTGAGACCCTCGCGCTTTTCCAGCTCGCTCTCCGTCACCGGCTGCAGGTAGCCGAGGAGCTGGGCGGCGTCCTTTCCGTTGGGATAGTCGCGCAGCGCCTGGATGTCGGCCGTGACGCCGGGGAAGTCCTCCTGGCGCTCCAGGATCTGCAGCGCCGCCCGGGGATTGACGTTGTTGGCGACCGGGATCGGCGTGTACGGCGAGCCGGGCCAGCACGGGCGGCTGATGCCCGGGCCGCACGCCCGGATCTCCTGCTTCAGCTTCGCGAGCGGCACCTTCAGCACGGCGGACAACCGGCGCAGAACCGCGTCGCCGCCGTCCGGCATCCGCTCAAGCCGGCCGCGGTCCACGGAGACCACCAGCGTCGTACGGTTGCGCACGAGCGGGCGGCCGGAGGAGTCGAGGATCGCCCCACGCAGAGCGGGCACCCGCACCTCACGGGTGCGCGTCTCCGTCGCGACCGTGACGAACCGCGGCCCCTGCACCACCTGGACCTGCCACAGCCGGACGACGAGCACCACGATCATGGCGATGACCAGCACCTGCAGGACGATCAGGCGTCCGCGCAAACGTGTCATGCCGTCCCCCGTCTCCAGCTCGGCACGAGCTCGCCACCGCCTGCGCGCCTGCGATGGCCGCCGTGCGTGACCTTGACCGCCCAGAGCGCCAGTGGAGCGGCCACGAGATTGCAGATCGCGGCCCGGGGCCATGCCGTGGCCAGCACCGACCAGGTGACCCCCGGCGCGCCGATCAACGCGCCCAGGCCCGCCAGCATGCCGGGCGCGAGCACGGCGCACGCCGCCACCGCGAACAGCGGCACCCGATCTCCCAACCGCCCGGCCGCGTAGCCGAGGGCGCACAGCACCAGCGCGTACTGGCCCAGCGTGTGGTTCGAGGGAGGCAGCAGGTCATAGGCGAGCCCGCCGCAGAAGCCGATCACCGCGCCCGGGACGGCCCCGCGCCTGGTCGCGAGCGCGGCCACCGTCACCAGCACCAGGTCGGGCGCCCAGGAAAGCAGCAGCCGGTTGACCACACTGACCTGGAGCACCAGAGCCACGAAGAGCAGCAGCGCGGCGAGGAGGTTGCGGCCCATCGGTCAGTTCCTTTCACCGTGGCCGTCGTGCTGCCGAGGCGCGTCGCGCGGCTCCACGGCCGGCGGCCGGTGCGCGGCGGGCGATCGGTGCGCGGCGGGCTGCTCGTGGACCTGCCGCCCCTGCGCCTGCCGTTCCTGCGCCGGCTGCTCGCGCCCCTGCTCCTGCGCCTGCCGTTCTTGGGCGTACTGCTCCTGTGCGCGCTGCTCTTGGGCGCGCTGCTCGCTGTCCACGGCCTGCGTGCCGTGCCGGCCGCGCCGCTCCTGCGCGGCCTCGGGCCGGCCCTCGCGCACCTGCGGTCCGGTCGCGGCCCGCGCCTCGTCGCCCGCGCCGCGACTGCGGCCGTCGAGCCCCCACTCGGCCTCCAGCGAGGCGCGTCCCTGCCCCCGGGCGTCGCCGCGCCGCTGGTCCTCGCGCGGCGGCTTCGGCGGCGGTGGCGGCTTCGGCGGCAGCACCGCGTCGCGCGGATCACGCTTCGGCGCCGCGACCACCACGCCGACGACGTCCAGCGCGGAGAAGTCGGTGAAGGGCCGCGCGTAGGCCGTCCTCGTCACCTCACCCGGCGTGTTGTCCACCCGCTCGACCACGCCGATCGGCACCCCCGGCACGTACGGCTTGCTCTGCTGGGAGCCGAACGAGACGATCCGGCGGCCCACGCCGATCGGCACGGTGGAGTCGAGCAGGCGGAACCTGACGAGGTTGCCGCCGCCGCCCGCCTCGCCGAGGCCGCTCACGACGCCGAGCTCGTTGCCGCCCTCCAACCTGGCCCCGGCCGACAGGGCCGGGTCGGTCAGGAGCGCCACCGTCGAGCCGTCCGGGCCCGCCTGGACGACGCGGCCGACCAGCCCGGCGTCGCTGAGCACCGTCATGTCGGGCCGGATCCCGTCGCCGGTGCCGGCGTCGATCTCGACCGTGTCCTCGAAACCGGCCACCGTACGCCGCGCGACGACCTGGGCCGGCACGATGCGGTAGCGGCCGAGACCCGCCAGCCCGAGCATGCTGTCGAGCTTGTCGGCCCGTGCCCTGTCGAGCTTCTGCGCCGACACCTCGTCGCGCAGCCGCGCGTTCTCCTTGCGCAGGTCGGCGATGGTGCGCCGCGCGGAGGGCGCGTCGCGCACCATGCCGACGAATCCGGTGATCGGGCTGGTGACGGCGGCACCGACGCGCTCGGCCTTCCCGAACACGGCACTCGCGAAGTCGCGCACCGGGCCGAGGACGCGGTTGTTCCCGGCCCGGTGATCCACGGTGATGAGGATCAGCGCCACGGCGAGGAGGATTCCGAGCGTGAGACGGGCGCGACGGGTGTCTCTCATGACGCTCCTTAGTTGCGGGGCTCCGGCACGAGCACCTGCTGGAGGGCTTCAAAGTCCTCCACGCACCGCCCGGAGCCGAGCGCGACCGAGTCGAGCGCGTTCTCGGCCAGGTGGACCGGCATGCCGGTCTCCTCACGCAACCGGTCGACCATGCCGCGCAGCAGGGCGCCGCCACCGGTCACGGCGATCCCCCGGTCCATGAGGTCGCCGGAGAGCTCCGGCGGGCACTTGTCCAGCGTCGACTTCACCGCGTCGACGATCGCGTTGACCGGCTCTGCGATGGACCGGCGGATCTCCTCCGCGCTGATGACGACCGTCTTCGGCAGGCCGCTGACCAGGTCGCGGCCGCGCACCTCGGCGTGGAAGTCCTCGCCCGTGACGCAGGCCGACCCGACGGCGATCTTGACTTCCTCCGCCGTGCGCTCGCCCAGCATCAGCGAGTACTCCTTCTTGGCGAAGGCGATGACCGCGTGGTCGAGCTCGTCGCCGCCGACGCGGATCGACTGGCTGGTCACGATGCCGCCCATCGAGATGATGGCCACCTCGGTGGTGCCGCCGCCGATGTCGACGACCATGTTCCCGGTCGGCTCGTGGACCGGCAGGCCGGCTCCGATCGCGGCCGCCATCGGTTCCTCGATGATGTACACACGGCGGGCCCCGGCCTGGTAGCCCGCTTCTTTCACGGCGCGCTGCTCCACCGCGGTGATGCCACTCGGCACGGCCACGATGATGCGCGGGCGCACGAAATGGCGCCGTTTGTGGATCTTCTGGATGAAGTAACGCAGCATCCGCTCGGTCACATCGAAGTCCGCGATGACACCGTCCCTCAGGGGACGGATCGCGACGATGTTTCCGGGCGTCCGACCGATCATCCGCTTCGCTTCTATCCCAACAGCCACGATGTTTCCTGTCGTGACGTTGATGGCGACGACGGACGGCTCGTTCAGGACGATGCCGCGCCCTCGGACGTAGACGAGAGTGTTCGCCGTGCCAAGGTCGACAGCCATGTCACGGCCCAGGAATGTCAGCTTGCTGCCCATGCGGAAGGAAGCCTTCCTTCAGGTGGTTAGCGGTTACCGGGTTCAGCGGGAGTGCGGGATGACGCATCGCATTCGAATCGTAACGGCATGTGCTCATCACTGGGCACATCGAGCTCCCAAGGCCCCGGAAAAACCGGTGTCGCCCTGCCTAAGCTCGGTCACCACCTGGAAAAACACGAGAGGCCCCGGTTTAAACCGGGGCCTCTCGTGTGGCAAGGACTAGAAACGGTCGGGAAAGAAAATCTTGATTTCCCGGGCCGCGGACTCCGGCGAATCGGAGCCGTGCACGACGTTCTCGCCGATCTCAAGAGCGTGGTCGCCGCGGATGGTGCCGGGCGCGGACTTCACCGGGTCGGTCAGGCCGGCCAGCGCGCGGAACGCCTCTACGGCCCGGGGGCCCTCAAGCACCATCGCGACCAGCGGGCCGCCGGTAATGAACTCCACCAGCTCGCCGAAGAACGGACGCTCCGAGTGCTCGGCGTAATGGGCCTTGGCCGTCTCGGCGTCGAGCGTGCGCAGGTCCATCGCCACGATCTTGAGGCCCTTGCGCTCGATGCGGCCGATGACGTCCCCGATGAGGCCGCGACGGACCCCGTCGGGCTTGATCAGGACAAGCGTACGCTCGGACACGGTCTTTTCTCCTAAGGTCGTTGACTCGCCGTACACGGTGACCCGGCGGATCGCGGGCCCGCCCGTCACGCGTCTGGGAAGCTCCGGCTGGGAAGCTCCGACGCAACGGCAGCTTACCGGTCCGGGAACGCCGCTCCGATCGGACGAGTCCGATGCCGGCGGGTCTGCGGCAGAGCATCTCGACGGGCGTCTCGGACGGGCGCTCCGGGCGGGCGTTTCTGCGCGAGCCGTGTCGGTGCGCGGGCGGCGGTGTTCCTGTGCGTACCGTGTCACCGTGTCGGTGCGCGGGCGGCGGTGTTCCTGTGCGTACCGTGTCAGTGTGCGGCGGCGAGTCCTGCCGCATGCCGGGTCGGTACGTGAGCGGCGAGTCCTGCCGCGTGCCGGGTCAGTGCTTGGAGCCGGAGTCCTCGGGGGTGTCGTCGGCCTTCTCGGGCGACGGCGTCGGCAGCGGGATCACCACGTCACTGTCCGCCGCCGCGGTGGCGGCCCTCCGGGCCAGGACGGAGGAGAGCACGATCACGCCGACCACCACGAATCCGCCGACGAGCGCCCACATGTGCAGCGCGTCGATGAACCCGTTGACCAGGGCGTTCCCGTCACCCCGTGCGCTCTCCGCGGCCTCGCGCAGCCGGTTCACCTGGATGCCCGTGCCGAGCAGGAAGCCCGCGAGCACGGCCGGGAAGCACAGCGACAGGCCCAGCATCGCCGTCCCCAGGCCCGCCGTACGGAACGCGCCGACCAGCGCCACGGCCGACCCCGCGGCCAGCAGGACGAACGGCACCACCAGCGGCGTGCCCGACGGCGCCGGGACCAGCAGCCTGATCGCGGCCAGCCCCACGACGACGGCCGCGAGACCGAGGACCGTCATCCGGGCCGCGAGCGCCTCGGGCGCCCGGCCCGCCAGGACGGCGCCCACGAGGGCGGTCACCGCGGCCACCAGGAACGGCACCCACAGGCCCTTGAGGCCGGGACCGCCCAGCGGGCCGCCGAGCTCGATGTAGGTCATCTGCGCGGCGGTCGGCAGCACCACCAGCCCCACCGCGACGTTGACGAAGGCGAGCGTACGGCCGCCCGGCCCCTCGAACGTGCCGAGAGCCGCGAGGGCCAGCATGGCCACCACCACGACCGCCGCCGCGACGACGACCAGAGGCGGGGGCCAGTCGAAGGTGATCCCGACGCCCAGCACGGCGATGGCCGCGGCGGGCACGATGGCCAGCGCGAGCCGCCCGCGCTCCGCCGACGTCGGCCGGCCCCCGGGCAGGATCTCCCCCTCGGCCGGCGAGCCGCCGTCGCTGGAGATCATCCACAGCACCAGGTAGGCCGCGGCGAGAGCCAGCGCCACCCCGGTGAGCAGCGGGTACGGCTGAAGGGTGACCTGCCAGGAGGACACGTCCCGGATCGCCCACAGGGCGAGGGCCTGGGCCGTCAGCAGCGAGGCGGCGAGCGTGCCCGCCCAGATCGGCAGCAGCACCCGGTGACGGGGACGCTCGGCGACCGCGACCAGCGTCGCCGGCACGAGCATGCCCGCGCCGATCCCGTGGAGCACGCGCAGCACGCCGACGAGCGCGACCGTGTCGGTGTAACCCCCGGCCACGTCGGCGAGCGCGAGCAGCGTGAGCCCCGCCACGAGGATCGGCGCCGCGCGGAACCTGCGTACTGCGACCGCGGCGAGCGGCACGGTCACCAGCATGGCGGGCAGCGCCAGGCCGTGCGCGCGGATCATGTCGACCTGCGACACACCCGGCGGCAGCAGCGCCGCCACGACGGAGATCGTGTTCGGGATGGCGACGAGCGCCAGAGGAAGGGCCACCAGCGTGAGCAGCCCGATGACGACGTCGACCAGCAGAGGGACGCGCACGGCACGGACCGGCACGGCGGTCCGAGCCTGCGGTACGGGAGGGACGGCCATGGTTGCCGACTTTAGCGCTTCGTCGTCCCTTCGACACGGCGAGCGACGAAGATAGCCGTTATCCACAGGGCAGCGAAGATCACCCCGAGGAAGAACATCATCGGAACCAGGAATTCCGTGGCGATTGTCAGGAGTTCCAGCATGCTGCCCGCGATGTAGGCGTATGGGCGTTTCAGCAGGCCGGCGACCACCACGCACAGGACGGCCAGCCCGAGCCCGACCGTCAGCGCGAGCGGGGCGGACACGTGGTTGATGGTGATCGCCACGGGGCTGACGAGCGCGACGACGATCGCCTGCATCCCGAGGACGGTCGCGCAGAGCCGGCGCATGCCGGGGGTCACCTCGAACACGGCGCTGCTCACTTGGCGGCCTTCAGCAGGATGCGCGCCTCGCCCGCGGTCACGACAGAACCGGTGATGAGAACGCCCGAACCGAACTCGTCGCCCTGGTCGGCCAGCGCGACGCCCCTGTCGATGGCGTCGTCGAGCCGGTCCTCGATGTGGACGCGGTCCTGGCCGAACACGGCCTCCGCCCGGGACGCGAGATCGTCAGGGCTGAGCGCGCGAGGTGAGGAGTTGCGGGTGACCACGATCTCCTCGGCCACCGGCTCCAGCAGGTCCAAAATCGTGTCCACGTCCTTGTCCGCCATCACGGCCACCACGGCGATGAGCCGGGTGAACCCGAACGCCTCGGTCAGTGCCTCGACCGTGGCCTCCATGCCCGCGGGGTTGTGCGCCGCGTCGACCAGGACGGTCGGGCCCCTTCGCACGATCTCCAGCCGCCCCGGGCTGCTCACCTGGGCGAAGGCCTGCCGTACGACCTCCTCGCCCAGCGGGTCGTCACCTGCCGTCAACGCCTCCACCGCCGCCAGGGCGCCCGCGGCGTTGCCCGCCTGGTGCGCGCCGTACAAAGGCAGGAACACGTCCTCGTACACACCCTTCAGGCCCCTGAGCTGAAGCATCTGGCCGCCCATCGCGAGCTCGCGATGCAGCACGCCGAACTCCAGCCCCTCACGGGCGACCACCGCACCGACGTCGGCCGCCCGCCGCATCAGCACCTCGGCGGCGGGCAGCGCCTGCTGCGCCAGCACCGCCGTCGCCTTCGGTTTGATGATGCCGGCCTTCTCTCCGGCGATCGTCGCGATGTCCGCACCCAGGTAATCCGTGTGATCCAGCGAGATGGGCGTGATGACGGACACCGTCCCGTCGGCCACGTTCGTCGCGTCCCAGGTGCCGCCCATACCGGTCTCGACCACGGCGACGTCCACGGGCGCGTCCGCGAACGCGGCGAACGCCATCGCCGTCAGCACCTCGAAGAAGCTCAGCTTGCCCACCCTGGCGTCGATCATCTCAAGGTAGGGGGCGACGTCCTGGTACACCTCGGCGAACCGCTCCTCCGACAGCGGCTCGCCGTCGATCGAGATGCGCTCGCGCATCGACTGCAGATGAGGGCTGGTGTAGCGGCCCACCCGCAGGTTACGCTCGCGCAGCAGAGCCTCGACCATGCGCGCGGTGCTCGTCTTCCCGTTGGTGCCCGCGACGTGAACGACCTTGTACGAGTTCTGGGGGTCGCCGAGGATCTCCATCAGCGCGGTGATCCGATCAAGAGTGGGGCTGAAATCCCACTCCACTCCCCGTGCCATGATCGCTTGCTCGACGGCTCGATATTCCACGACCCTCAGCGTACGGGAACTACCGCCCGCCCCTTCACGAGGCGGTACGCGCTCCGGGGGTTGAGCGGGGCAAGGTCGGAACTGAGGTCATGTGGGTCGAGGTGGACGGGTGTAGTTCGGACCGGCCAGGAGGACAGGCGCTCGGGACGGACATGCTCGGGACAGGTGTGCCTGGGACGGGCGCACGCGGGGCGGCTGTGCCTGGGACCGGCGCACTCGGGATGAGTGTGCCTGGAATGGGCGCGCTTGGGACGGGTGTGCCTGAGACGGGCGTAGTTCGGACCGGTCAGTTGGGACGTCACTGCGCCGGCCGGAAGCTCCGGTCCTCGCGAAGCCCGCTCCGCTGGGCCTTCGCTGCGGTCCTCACTCCCGCCCGCTCCGCTCCTCCCGCATCCCCGCTCGCGCCCCCTCGGACGCCCGCCACCCCCCCCGGCCGACCGCTCGCGCCAACCCACAAAAGCCCCTGCCCACACCCGACCAGCCGCACGCGCCGCAGGGCACCCCTGTGTTGTCCCTCATCCGCGGCCTGCCGACTCCTGCGTTGCGTTCCCCACCGACACGCCCCGCCCCAGCACTGGCCAGCCCCGGGAAACCTTCCCCGGGC